>JAFPVW010000082.1 GCA_017395215.1 Prevotella sp.
CCATCAACCACGACGAGATGGCCCGTCTGCACGATGCCAAGGTGCTGCTGCGCGCTCACGGCGAGCCCCCCGCGACCTACGAGCTGGCGCGCCGCAACAACATCGAAATCATCGATGCCACCTGCCCCGTGGTGCTGATGCTCCAGAAGCGCATTAAGCAACAATACGAAGCCCCCACAGCCCCCCCGACAGCCCCCCCTTCGTCCCCCGGGGGGGACACAAATGTCCAACAAGGTAATGAAGCCCCCTCGGGGGCCGTAGGGGGGGCCTCCATCGTCATCTTCGGCAAAAAAGGCCATGCCGAGGTGCTCGGCCTGGTGGGGCAGACGCAGGGCAACGCCATCGTCATCGAGAGCTTCGACGAAGTGAAGAAGCTCGACTTCACCCGCGACATCTACCTTTACTCGCAGACCACGAAGTCGCTCGACGAGTTCCACCGCATCATCGCCTACATCCAGCAGCACATTGCCCCCACGGCCACCTTCAGGAGCTTCGACACCATCTGCCGCTCGGTGGCTAACCGCATGGGGGGCATCTCGCAGTTTGCCGTGCGCCACGACCTCATCCTCTTCGTCTGCGGCCGCAAGAGTTCGAACGGCAAGGTGCTCTATAACGAGTGTCTGCGCGTCAATCCCAACACCCACCTCGTAGAAGGCCCCGACGCCATCGACCCCTCATGGCTCCAGGGCATTGAGACCGTCGGCATCTGCGGCGCCACCTCCACCCCCAAGTGGCTGATGGAGCAGTGTCGCGACGCCATTGAGGCGATGGCGTAGTGTATGGGTCTGACAAGTCTGGGTACGGCCAAAACCCGGTGACTTTTTTCCAAAACCCGGTGCCTTTTTCCCAAAACCCGCCGCCTTTTGTCCAAAACCCGGCGCCTTTTTCTCATAAAGCCCCGCCTTTTGCCAAGGTGTCGGTTCGGGTGTTGGTTCCTGCTTCCGAAGGCCTGAAAAGAACATGGTCTTGTCGATTATTCCGGCCATTTCTGCTATTATAATTGTCATTCGCACTTTATATCCTACACTCCCAGCACTTCCTACACCTAAGAAAGTTCAACAGGTGTAGGAAGTGTAGGGAGTGCGGGGTAATTCCTGCGAATGACAATCAGGAGCTATTCTGCTTTCTTGCCAAACTGACGGACTGGCTTGGCAGGCGTCGCAATGGCGCTGTCGTTGCCTTCGCCACGGGTCTGACGTGAGTAGTAATAGTCATCGCACCAGTCGTCGTAGCCCCAGTGGCGGTAGTTGTCCCAGTTGGGCGACGAGGTGTGGACGAGGTTGAAGTAGACATCGTTGTCGCCGTCGGCGATGTAGCCCGAGAAGCGGGAGTCTGACAGGTGGTAGTCGGCAATGACCACCGAGGTGTCGTCCTCGTGGAAGTGGATGTAGATGTTGCCGTTGTCGACGCGCCAGCTGATGTGGTTGGCCACGTAGTCCCAGGGTGCGCCGCTGTAGTAGTCGACCCAGTAGCCCGAGCCCTTGGTGAAGCGGAAGGGATCGATACTGAAGGTGATTTCTGAATGGGTGGCGTAGTAGTCGCGACCGTCGTAGTAGGTGGAAACGAACATCGTACCGCTCCAGGTTCCCTCAAGGGTATCAGCAATGTATTCGTCCTCGCAGGCTGTGAATGTGAGAGCCATCAGGGCTGTCAGCATCAGGGTGTATAGCTTCTTCATAGTCGTAATCTTTAAATGGTGAGTAATTTCGTTTTTTACTGCTGCAAAGATACGACTATTCGGCTGCCGTTGCAAGGGTAAAGTCATAATGTGGCGTGGGGAAAACCATAAAGTAGGGTAGGGGAATCCCTATCACGCCGTTTCTTATGTGGGTTTACTCGACGACGAGACGCTCGTTCTTGGGGTATTTCACCTTGTACTGCAGCAGCAGTTCGCGCTTTTCGCCTGCCTTCAGGTCGAGTTTCCAGGTGACGATACCGGTGTCCTTGTCGCGCTGTCCGCCGCTCAGTTCCTCGACCGTCACGTTGATGTCGGAGTTACGCGCAATAGGCGTTTGGTCGTAGACGCTGAGACTGACGTCCTCGCGGCGCGTGTTGGTGACGGTGATGCGCCAGGTGACGGTCTGTTCGCGGTTGGAACCCAGGAATCGGCTTGCCGACTTCTCGTTGACCTTCGTGCGCTCGACGCGGATGCCGGGGTCACGTCCCAGCGAGAGCAGAAGCGTGTCGGTGGCCGACGAGGTGGCGAGTCGGCTCTTGCCGACGTAGGAGTTGTCGTAGAATACGTTGGCATCACCCTCCAGGAGGTTCAGCTTCTGCCAGTCGGTGGCCTCGGCCACGAGGAATGCCTCCTTGTCCTTCTTTGGGTAGGCTTTATATGAATAGGTGGCGGGCAGCTGGTAGCGTGCTATCTCGGTGGCGGTGGCCTTTGTCGACGACGGCAGCGACAGCGGCTGGCTGATGGTGAACTCATAGCCGAAGAGCGACTGCTGCTGACGGACTTCTATGAGCTCGCTCTCCGGTTCCTCCTCGGCGAAATCCAGTCCTGCCACTCTTCCCTGCAATGCCTCGTCGACTCTTTCCACCATCATTGGCTCGGCGGCAGCGGCTTTGCTGAAGCTCCGGCTGCGCTGCTCACGCCTCACGGCGACGGGCTTTTCGAAGTCGAGCCAGTAGGTGCCCAGGGTGGGCGCAGTGTTCGAGCGGTTGGGATTGGCCGACGACAGTGTGACGCTGGCCTGCTGCCAGTCTTCCTTGGTGTTCTGCAGGATGTTCACCTTGTAGGAGAGGTCCATCGGTTTGTTGATGGCCGTCGAGTAGATGTCGTAGGATGGATACCAGCTGGCGTTGGTCACATAGTAGCTGATGGTGAAGGCGGCCTGGGCGGCCTGCTGAGCAGTAACCTTGACGTCGACATCGAACACCTCCTTGGGCTTGATGCGCCGCAGCGAGTCGAGGGACTTCTTGGCGCGTGCCTGCTCCTTCTCCAGATCTTTCAGCTGTTCGGCGAGGGTCTGGCTGCGCTTCTTGAGCGAGAGCAGTTCCTGGGCATAGTAGTTGTTGAGCTCCTTGATGTTGGCCAATGGCGTTGCGACGGTGCGTCCGGCCACTGAGCAGTTCGACTTGACCATCTCGGCCTGGGCGTCGATGACCTGCTGTTCGTCGTGTGCTTGCTGTATCTTACGTTCCACGCCAGTCACGGCCTGCTCAGCCTGTGCCAGCTTGCGTGCCTGCGCCAGACTGTCGGCGATGGCGCGCCGGTGGCTCACGCCGAGAACGGTGAGCCTGCCGTTGGCCTTGACCTGCAGGCTCTTGGTGTCCATGTAGGGCGAGAACCCCGTGAAGGTAATGGTCTGCTCGCCGGCCTTGAGGGTCACGGTCTTTGAGCGTTTTACCTGTGCACCATTGGTGAAGATGGTTACACTCTCCAGCTTTGCTGTCTGTTTCTCCTGCTCAGCGCGGGCGTTGGTCGTCATCATGGCGAGGCACGCCAGTAATAATGTGAATGTCTGTTTCATAGCTATATGGTGATGTTTGGTCTTTTTGATGGTCAGATGTGAAGTGCGTATGTCTGCTTGACCTCACTCATGACGAATGTGCTTTCGAGGGAGGCCACGAACTCGATCTCGCCCAATTTGTTGAGCACAAACTCCTGGTACTGCTTCATGTCGGCTGCGCGAACCTTCAGCAGGTAGTCGTAGTTGCCTGAGGTGTTGTAACACTCCGTCACCTCGGGAATCCGCATGACCCGGTGGGTAAAGGCATTGGCTATCTCGTGGTTGATTTGCTTGAGCTTCACCTTGCAGTACACTTGAAGTCCCTGGTTGAGCTTCTCGGCATCGAGCAGGGCCACGTACTTCTTGATATACCCCAGGCGTTCAAGCCGTTTCTGCCGCTCGAAAACGGGTGTCGGCGTGAGGTGAACGGCGTCGGCCAGCTCCTTGGTGGTGAGTTTGGCGTTCTTCTGCAGCGTTCTGAGAATCTGTAGGTCGGTCTCGTCTAACTTGTACATCGGTTGTGAATTGAAGAATGATTGTTCGTATTTCGCCGCAAAGATAGTGTTTTTTTCTGACGTGACAAAACGTAAGGGATAAAAGTTTGGCAATTTGGAAAGAATGTGTTACCTTTGCAGGCTGTAAAACAAAGGAAGAATGATTGTTTGCATAGCAGAGAAACCGAGTGTGGCGAAAGACATCGCACGGATTATCGGGGCGACGGCGTCGCACGACGGCTATATGGAGGGCAACGGCTATCAGGTGACCTGGACTTTCGGACACCTGTGCGAGCTGAAGATGCCCGAGGACTACACGCCCGTGTGGCGGACGTGGAGCCTGACGGCCCTGCCGATGATTCCGCAGCGCTTCGGCATACGGTTGAAGGAAGACCAGGGCGTGAAGAAGCAGTTTGCCACCATCGAGCGGCTGATGAAGGCAGCCGACGGCATTGTCAACTGCGGTGACGCCGGACAGGAGGGTGAGCTGATACAGCGATGGGTGATGCAGAAAGCCCAGCCAACGTGTCAGGTGAAGCGGCTCTGGATTTCGTCGATGACCGACGAGGCTATCCGTGAGGGTTTCCGTAACCTGAAGGACCAGTCGGAATACCAGCTGCTCTACATGGCAGGCCTGTCGCGTGCTATCGGCGACTGGCTCTTAGGTATCAATGCCACGCGCCTGTACACCATTAAATATGGCCAGAACCGGCAGGTGCTCTCTATTGGGCGTGTCCAGACGCCGACGCTGGCTCTCATTGTCAACCGTCAGAAAGAAATCGACAATTTCAAGCCCGAACCCTACTGGGTGCTGGCCACGGTGTATCGCGACACGACGTTTACGGCCACCAAAGGGCGCTTCACCTCGAAGGAGGAGGGTGAGCAGGCTTTCGCCACTATTGAGGGCAAACCGTTTACCGTGACCGACGTACAGAAGAAGAACGGGCGCGAGACGCCGCCGTCGCTCTACGACCTGACGTCGCTGCAGGTTGACTGCAACCGGAAGTTCGGCTTCTCTGCCGAGACGACGCTCAACGTCATACAGAGCCTCTACGAGCAGAAGCTGACCACTTACCCCCGTGTGGACACCACGTTCCTGAGCGACGACGTCTATGCTAAATGCCCCAACATCATGAACGGGCTCTACCGCGTTGCCGTCGCAGGGCAGGCACCATACGCTGAGCTGGTCAGACCGCTTAGTGGCAAGCCATTGCCAAAGTCGAAGAAGGTGTTCGACTCGACCAAGGTAACCGACCATCACGCCATCATACCGACGGGCGTGACTCCGCAGAACCTGCCCGACATGCAGCGGAAAGTCTACGACCTGATAGCGCGCCGCTTCATCGCCGTGTTCTACCCCGACTGCAAGTATGCGCAGACCACCGTCCTTGGTAAGGTAGAGGACGTGGAGTTCAAGGTGACGGGCCGCACCATCCTCGACCCGGGCTGGCGTGCCGTCTATGCCAAGGATGCCAACGCTGCCGATGACGAGGAGAAGAAACCCGACGAAGAGGAGCGCACGCTGCCAAACTTCCAGAAGGGCGAAAGCGGCGACCACAAGCCGACGCTGAGCGAGAAGTGGACCACGCCGCCAAAGTACTATACCGAGGCTACACTGCTGCGCGCCATGGAGACTGCCGGCAAGCTGGTGGACGACGAAACACTGCGCGCCGCGCTGAAGGAGAACGGCATTGGCCGTCCGTCGACGCGTGCCGCCATCATCGAGACGCTCTTCAAGCGCCACTACATACGCAAGGAGCGCAAGAATCTGGTGGCTACGCCAACAGGCATCGAACTGATAGACCTGATTCACGAAGAGTTGCTGAAGAGTGCTGAACTGACTGGCATCTGGGAAAAGAAGCTGCGCGACATCGAGCACCAGAAGTACGACGCCCACCAGTTTATTGAAGAACTGAAGCAGCAGGTGACGGAAATCGTCAACGAGGTGATGACTGACGCCTCGAACCGCCGCGTCACCGTCACTACCGACGAGGACCTGAAGAAGAAAAAGTCGCCCGCCAAGAAGAAAGCCCAGCCGTCGGCGACTGCAGCCGCCGACCCGCTTGTCGGTCAGGTCTGCCCGGTCTGCGGGAAGGGTCGGATTATTCGCGGCAAGACGGCTTACGGCTGCTCGGAGTGGAAGAACGGCTGCTCCTATCGGGAGATGTTCAAGAAATGATGTGCTGGGAAGTCAGACGTTGAGGAGTATAAAAGTAAAAAGGTGAAAAAGTAAAAAGGTGAAAAGCAAAAGGGTGTGAAAATCTTTTGCTGTTTCACATTATTTATTTAACTTTGCAGGCGTTTATAATATTAAGGTAACGATGAAAAAGGTTTTGTTGATATCACTTGTTGTGGTAATATTGGCACTGGTTGGCGTTTTGGCTTACCTTTTTAATGATTTGCAGGAACAGAAGCAGGCCAATGAGGACATGCAGGAGCTGGCCCGGCTCGACAAGCAGGAGATGGAGAACGAGTATGAGCGCTTCGCGCTGCAGTACAGCGAGATGAAGACAAAAATCAACAACGACTCCATCATAGAGCAGCTGACGCAGGAGCAGATGCGCACCCAGCAGCTGCTGGAAGAACTGAAGAAGACGAAGGCCGAGGATGCCCGCGAGATTACCCGCCTGAAGAAGGAACTGGCCACGGTGCGTGCCGTGCTGCGCGACTACGTGATGCAGATTGACTCGCTGAACCGCCAGAACGAGCGCCTGCGTGCCGAGAACACACAGGTAAAGAACGAGCTGGCCGAGCGCAACACACAGATTGTAGGCCTGAGCACCGAGAAGGCGTCGCTGTCGGAGAAGGTGGCCATTGCCGCCCAGCTCGACGCCACGAACATCCAGCTGACGGCGCTGCGTAAGAACAATAAGGCTGCGAAGAAGATTGCCGACTGCAAGACGATGCAGGTGAGCTTTACCATCACCCGCAACGTCACCGCTGCCAACGGCAACCGCACCGTCTACGTGCGAATCCAGAACCCCGGCGGCAACACGCTGAACGGCGGCGGCACGTTTACCTATGAGAATCGCAACCTGCAGTATACAATGAAGAAGAACATTGAGTACACCGGCGAGGAGACCAGCCTGACGCTCTATTGGGATGTGTCGCAGATGCTCGAGGCCGGCGACTACCGTGTCAGCATCTTCGTCGACGGCAACATGATTGGCAGCAGAAAGTTTAGTTTCAACTAAGATATCGTTATGAAGAGAATCTTTGCTTTTAGCGTTTGGCTTCTGGCCTCAGGCTCCTTGCCTCTGGCGGCGCAGCGGCTCATGACGCTCGACAGCTGTCGGGCTATGGCTCTGCGCAACAACAAGCAGCTGAGCGTCTCGAAGGTCAAGCAGGACGTGGCGGCCAACCTGCGACGGTCGGCACGGACGAAGTACCTGCCGCACGTCAGTGCCTTGGGCGGTTACATGCATACCAGTGAGGAAGTCTCGATTCTGGACTCTGACCTGAAGAACACCCTCGGGCACCTGGGAACCGGACTGGTACAGGGCGAACTGGGACAGGGTGCCATGCAGGGTGTCAACAACGTGATGACGCAGGTAGGCGGACTGCTGGCCAAGATGGGCGTGCCTTTGCAGGAGATTCAGGCCGTCTCGGAGCAGATGCAGCAGTCGATGGGACAGACGGCCGCCAACATGGAGGGCCGGCTGAACGGCGCAGGCCAGAAGGTGGTCGACGCCCTGCGCACCGACACCCGCAACATCTGGGCCGGCTCGGTCATGCTGACGCAGCCGGTCTTCATGGGCGGTAGCATCGTGGCGCTGAACCGTCTGGCCGACATCAACGAACTGATGGCGCAGAATAGCATCGACGCCAAGGAGCAGGCTACCATCTACGCCACCGACAAGGCCTACTGGCAGGTGGTCTCGCTGCGCCACAAGCAGCGCCTGGCCCAAGCCTACCTCGACCTGGTGAAGAAGCTCGACGAGAATGTCAACAAGATGATAGAGGAGGGCGTGGCCACCCGCAGCGACGGCCTGAGCGTCGACGTGAAGGTGAACGAGGCCGAGATGACGCTGACCAAGGTGAACGACGGCCTGGTGCTGTCGCGCATGCTGCTCTGCCAGACCATCGGGCTGCCCGTCAACGAGCAGATCGTGCTGCCCGAGGAGGAGGCCGAGAGCGTGGCGTCGACGATGATTGCCCCGCGGCTGGATGTGGCCGAGGCCCTGCAGCGCCGCCCCGAACTGAGGATGCTCGAAAACACGGTGGCCATGTCGCAGCAGGCCACCAACATCCTGAAGGCAGCCAATCTGCCGCAGGTGGCGCTGGTCGGCGGCTATGCCGTCAGCAACCCCAATATGTTCAATGGCTTTGAGAAGAAGTTTGCCGGGTTCTGGAATGTCGGCGTGCTGGTGCGCGTCCCAATCTGGAACTGGGGCGACGTTATGTATAAGGTGCGTGCCGCCAAGGGTGCCACCACCATCCTGAACCTGGAGCTGGAGGAGGCCCGCGAGAAGATTGAACTGCAGGCCACGCAGACAGCCTACCAGATGGAAGAGGCCAACAAGCGCCTGACGCTGGCCGAGACCAGCGTGAAGCGTGCCGACGAGAACCTGCGTACCGCCAATCTCGGATTTGCCGAGGGCGTCATCACCCCGACCACCGTGATGGAGGCGCAGACGGCCTGGCTGCAGGCCATGTCGCAGAAGATTGACGCCGAGATCGACGTCCGTCTCTCGCAGGTGAACTTCAAGAAGGTCATGGGTACGCTTACCGCCGAATAAATTGTAAATCATAAACCGTAAATAGAACATAAGATCATGTCAGCAAAAACACAACATAACAACATTCTGCTTGCCATCTTCGGTTTTTTGGCAGTGGTGATTATCGTAGCCTTGATAGGCTTCTTCACTCTGGGGCGCGACCCGGAGGTGATGCAGGGACAAGTTGAAGTGTCGGAATACCGCGTATCGAGTAAGGTGCCCGGCCGCATTCTGGAAATTCGCGTCAAGGAGGGCGACTACGTCAAGGCCGGCGACACGCTGGCCATCCTCGATGCTCCCGAGGTGCGTGCCAAGATGGAGCAGGCCCGCAGCGCTGAGGATGCTGCTTCGGCCATCGAGCTGAAGGCCCGCAACGGCGCACAGAAGGAGCAGATTCAGGGCGCCTACCAGGTGTACCAGCAGGCCAAGGCCGGGCTTGAGATAGCCGAGAAGTCGTATGGCCGCGTGCAGCGCCTCTTCGACCAGGGCGTGCTGTCGGCTCAGAAGCGCGACGAGGCGTTTGCCCAGTACAAGGCTATGGAGGCGCAGTGCAAGGCCGCCAAGAGCCAGTACGACATGGCCGTCAACGGTGCGCGCCGCGAGGACAAGCTGGCTGCCCAGGCTCAGGTGAACCGTGCCCGTGGTGCCGTTCAGGAGGTGCGCTCGTATATCAACGAGACCGTTCAGACCGCCCAGATGGAGGGTGAGGTGAGCGCCATCTACCCGAAGGTCGGCGAGCTGGTCGGCACGGGCTCTCCCATCATGACCATCTCGCTGATGGACGACATGTGGGGCACGTTCAACGTCCGCGAGGACCAGCTGAACGGCATGCAGGTAGGCACGGAGTTCAGTGCCTTTGTGCCTGCGTTCAACAAGGACATCAAGATGAAGGTCTACTATATGAAGGACCAGGGCACGTATGCCGTCTGGAAGGCCACGAAGGCCAACGGCCAGTATGACCTGAAGACGTTCGAGGTGAAGGCCCGCCCGATGGAGAAGGTCGAGGGCCTGCGCCCGGGCATGTCGCTGGTGGTGAAGTAGGAGTGAAGAGTGAGAAGTGAAGAGTGAAGGGTGAAGAGTGAAGGGTGAAGTAAGTCGTGGAGAGTCTTAGACTGATGTGGGCAGTAATGGTTCGTGAGATGCGGATTCTGTGGAAGAACCCCATCTATGGCTTCTGCATGGTGGTGTTTCCCATCATGGTTGTTGCCTTTTTCACGTCGATGATGGAGGCTGGTGCTCCCGAGGACCTGCCCATAGGCATTGTCGATGCCGACAACACGACGACCACCCGCACGCTGGCCCGCCGTCTTGATGCGTTCCAAAGCACGAAGATAGTCGACGCCTACCCAACCGTTGCCGAGGCCCGCCACGCCATGCAGCGCAACGAGATTTTCGGATTTCTCTACTTCCCCAAGGGCACGACCGAGAAGCTGATGGCAGGCCGCCAGCCCACCATATCTTATTACTACAGCATGGCCGCCAAGATGTCGGGCTCGCTGGTGATGAAGGACCTGAAGGTCATCTCCACCCTCGGCTCGGCTGCCGTTGGGCAGGCAACGCTGCGTGCCCGTGGCGCTACCGATGCCCAGATTCAGACCTTCCTGCAGCCCATTGCCATCGACCTCCACATGGTGGCCAATCCGTGGTCCAACTACAACGTCTATCTGTCGACGGTCTTCGTGCCGGGCATCATCATGCTGTTCGTCTTCCTGATAACGGCCTACAGCATAGGCACCGAGCTGAAGTTCCAGCGCTCGCGTGAGTGGGTGGAGACGGCAGGCGGCAACATGCTGATAGCCATCCTGGGCAAGTTCCTGCCCCAGACGCTCATCTGGCTGGCCGTCTTCCTCGGCTTCGAGTACTATTTCTATGGCGTCGTCCACTTCCCCTACGAGGGCGGTGCCTGGCAGATGGTGCTGCTCGCCTTCATGGCGGTGGGCGCCTCCCAGGGCTTTGGCGTCTTTGCCTTCGGCCTGATGCCGTCGCTTCGCATGTCGATGAGTATCTGCTCGCTGTGGTCGGTGCTCTCGCTCTCGATGGCCGGCTCGGCCTTCCCCGTCATGGGCATGGACACCCCGCTGCAGTCGCTGTCGTGGCTCTTCCCGCTGCGCCACTACTACATGGTTTACCAGATCAGCGTGTTCAACGGCTATCCGCTGCTCGAGTCGTGGTTCCACTTCGCAGCCCTGGCGGCCTTTATGCTGCTGCCGTGGCTGGTTGTCGGTAAGATTAAAAATGCAATGCTGAATTATGTCTATATTCCATAACATAGCAGAAGTCATCAGCGACGCTGCCTACATCTGGCGGCAGGAGATGCGTCAGGTCATACGCGACGAGGGCGTACTCATCTTCTTCGTCATCGTGCCGCTGATCTATCCGCTGCTCTATTCGTGGATATATAATAATGAGGTGGTGCACGACGTGCCGGTCGTGGTGGTCGACGACAGCCATTCGTCGCTCTCGCGACAGTTCACCCGTATGTGCGACGCCTCGCCCGACGTGCGGGTATTCTGTCACGCCGCCGATATGGACGAGGCGCAGTCGCTGGTCAGCCGCCAGCTGTGCAAGGGCATCTACCACATTCCGGCAGAGTTCGACACGAAGATCAACCGCATGGAGCAGGCCACCATTGGTGTCTACTGCGACATGAGCCTCATGCTGACCTATCAGGCCATCTATCAGACGGCTGTCGGCGTCACCGCCACGATGGGTGCCGGCATCCAGACCAAGCTCTCGAACCCCGCTACGAAGCGCGACGCTGAAATCGGCGTGCGCCCGCTGAAGGTCGAGGATGTGCCGGTGTTCAGTCCGGCCGGCGGTTACGGCTCGTCGCTGCTGCCTGCCGTGCTGTTACTCATTTTCCAGCAGACGCTGGTGCTCGGCATCGGTCTGTCGGCCGGTACGGCCCGCGAGAACAATCGCTACCACAAGCTCATTCCCATTGACCGACACTATCAGGGCGTCTTCCGCATTCTGGGCGGCAAGGCCCTCTGTTACTTCATGATTTACGCCGTTATGGGTGCCTATCTGACGCTCGTTGTGCCGAAGCTGTTCTCCTTCCCGCAGCTGGCCCGATGGCAGGATCTGCTGGCCATGATGCTGCCCTACACGCTGGCGTGCATCTTCTTTGGCATGATTGTGTCGTGTCTTGTGCGCTATCGTGAGAACGTCATGCTGCTCATGGTCTTCGTCTCCGTGCCGCTGCTGTTCCTCACGGGTGTCAGCTGGCCGCAGACCAGCATACCGCCTTTCTGGCAGAGCGTCTCGTGGCTATTCCCCTCGACGTTCGGCGTGCGTGCCTATATCAGGATGAACACCATGGGAGCCACCCTGGGCGACGTGCTCTGGGAGTACCGCTTCCTGTGGATTCAGGCCCTGCTCTACTTCGTCGTGGCCTGCCTCGTCTATCGTCATCAGATTATCCTCTCGCGCTCTCACGCCCTCGAGCGTCTCGACCGCATCGGCCGCAAGCTGGAAGTGCAGGAGATGATAAAGAAGCGAAAGAAAAAGGAGTAGCCCGACGGCTTACTCCTTATTGTTTGGTTGTTTATTTCACCCCGACAATCTTCGTCTTGGGCAGTTCGCTGTTGCGGCGGTTCACGACGGTGACGACGGCCTGCGCCAGATTGATGTAGGCCAGCCCCGTGGCTGTCTCGCTGCTGAGTGCGGCGGGAGTGCCCTGGTCGCCGCTGTCGCAGATGCTCTGTACCAGCGGAATCTGAGCCAGCAGCGGCACCTTCATCTCCTCGGCCAGCTGCTTGCAGCCCTCGCGGCCGAAGATGTAGTAGCGGTTCCCGGGCAGCTCGGCAGGCGTAAACCACGCCATGTTCTCAATCAGTCCGAGGATGGGCACGTTCACCTTCTCGTTGCGGTACATGTCGATACCCTTGCGGGCATCGGCCAGCGCCACTTGCTGAGGCGTCGAGACGATGACGGCACCCGTGATGGCCAGCGTCTGCAGCAGCGTCAGGTGAATGTCGCTGGTGCCCGGCGGCGTGTCGAGTATGAAGTAGTCGAGGTCGCCCCAGTCAGCGTCGGCAATGAGCTGTTTCAGGGCGCTGGTAGCCATGCCGCCGCGCCACAGCGTAGCCGTCGACGGCGATACGAAGAAGCCGATGGAGAGCATCTTCACGCCGTACTGCTCGATGGGGCATATCAGGTCGCGGCCGTCCTTCTTCACGGCGTAGGGGCGTGCATCCTCGCAGCCCAGCATCTTGGGAATCGACGGGCCGAAGATGTCGCAGTCGAGCAGTCCCACGCTGTAGCCCAGCCGTGCCAGCGCAATGGCGAGGTTGGCAGCGACGGTCGACTTGCCGACGCCGCCCTTGCCCGAGCTCACGGCGATGATGTTCTTCACGCCGGGCAGCAGCTTCTCGGCTTCGGGGCGGGGCTTCGACTTGAACTCCGTCACGATTTCCACCTCGACGTCCTCGCCGCAGTGGTACTTGATGGCAGCCTCGGCGGCCTTGACGGTCGACTTCAGGAAGGGGTCGGTGTCGCGCGGGAATTCCAGCACCACCTTCACCCGGTTGCCGTTGATGGCAGGCTGGTCGGCCACCATCTCGCTCTCTACCAGATTCTTCTTCGTGCCGGCATACGTCACCGTGGCCAGCGCGTCCATAATGAGTTTAGGATACAGGCTCATTTTCGATTTACTATTTTCGATTTTCGGATTTGTTACTATTATCGGTTCAGGGCTGCTCCATCAGCTGGGGCATCTTCTGCCACTGCTTGTCCTGTGTGTACTGGGGCTTGCAGCCCTTGGGGACGTAGAACTTGCAGGCGCCGAGGACGACGTCCTTGAACGACGACTTCACCATCTTCGGGGGCAGGGGAGCGTTCACCACCACCTCGCGCAGCGAGACGCACTTGGCGAAGGCACCGCTGCCGATGCTCTTCAGGCTCACGGGCAGCTCGGCCGAGCTCAGCGCACTACACTCGCGGAAGGCGTCGGCGCCAATCTCCTTCACGGCAGCCGGAATGACGATGCTGGCCAGCGTCGAGCAGCCCGCAAAGGCGTCGCTGCCCAGGCTCTGCAGCGTGATGGGCAGTGCTATCGACGTCAGCAGGGCGCAGCCCTCGAAGGCCTTGCTGTCTATCTTCCTGACCGACACGGGAATTTCGATGCTTCTCAGGCTCTGGCAGTGGCGGAAGGTCTCGCTGTCAATCTCGTCGATGAATCCCTTGATTTGCACGGTGTCCAGCGCCGTACACTCCTCGAAGACGCTGCTGCCCATCGACTTCACGTTGCTGGGAATGACGATGCGCCTCAGGCTGGCACAGCTCTCAAAGGCGTGGCTCTCAATCTCCTTCAGCGCCGTGGGCAGCTCGATGTCCGTGAGATTCTTGCAGTTGCGGAAGGCGTTGCTCTCAATCTCCTGGATGCTGCCCGAGATGTTGGCCTCCTCCAGGCTGGTGCAGTCGGCAAACGTGTTGCTGCCAATCTTGTTGAGCGTGCCCTGCAGGTCGACCTTCTTCAGGTTCACACATTTCATGAAGGCCCCGTTGCCCAGCGTCTTCAGGTTGTCAACCTCGATGGCCTCCAGGCTGGCACAGTCCTCGAAGGCACTCGAGCCGATCTTTGTCACCTCGCTGATGCCGATGCTCTTCAGACTGGCACAGTCCTCGAAGGCCGAGTTGCCTATCATCTCGAGGTTGTCGCCCAGCGAGATGGTCTCCAGACTCTTGCAGTTGCGGAAGGCGTTGTTGCCTATCGACCTGACGCTTTCGGGCACGGTAATCTCGGCCAGTCCCTCGCAGTCCATGAACATCGCCGTGCCGATGGCGGTCATGCTGTTGCTGTTGATGACGACCTTTGTCAGGGCCTTGCAGCCCGTGAACACGTTGCCCTCAATCTCGACCACATTCTCGGGAATCTCAATCTCCTTCAGGCTTGTGCACTGCTCGAAGGCGTCGTGCTCAATCTTCGTCAGCGACTTCGGCAGGCTGATGGCCTCCAGGGCGGGGCAGTCGCTGAAGGCGTTCGAGCCGATGGTGATGACCGTCTCGGGGATGGTCACCTCTTTCAGACTCTCGCAGTTGTCGAAACAGTTGCGCCCGATGTTGATGATGTTCTCGGGCAGGATGGCCTTCACCAGCGCCTTGGCACCGGCAAACAGACCGTTGGGCATCGTATTGTTCTCGGTGCGCATGCCCTCCTTGCCCTCACGGATGACCGCCTCGCTCATGTCGACACTTGTCACCAGGCATTCGCCCGGCACCTTCTTATTCACACGCGTGCGCGTGACAATCTGGCTCAGCAGCTTCAGGTCGGCACCGTTCAGCGGTCCTGTAATCTTCAGCTCGGCCACCTTGAAGCGCACGCTGTCGGGCAGCTCCTTGCTCAGCATGCCTACTGAGTCAACACTCACGTTCATCTGTTGAGCCTGTGCCACCATTGGCAGCAGGAATGCAATGATAGTTATAAGCTTCTTCATATCGTCAGTCATTTGGTTATTTTGCTTTGTCAAGTGAACTACGTTTCGTCCTATGGTACGAGCGATACTCGTCGAGCTCGATCTCCACGTCGGGCTCGGCCAGGGCAGTGGAGTGGGGCAGGTGCCAGCGCATGTACTTGATGTTCAGCCCCCGCTGCAGCCACATCTGCTCGTAGTACGTCTGCACGGCCAGCGTGGCGGGCTCCACGTTCTCGGCCGACAGCGCGTCGTGGTAGAGGTCTTCGGTACTGAAGTCGACCGGCAGCCCGTTCGTCTCCACCACGTAGGTCGTGTAGGTAAAGAGGAAGTTCGAGTCGGTCTTCAGGTGAATCGTGCCGCCGTCGGTCAGGAACCGGCGGTAGCGCTCCATGAAGTAGGTCGACGTCAGCCGCTTGCGCGGGTTCTTCATCTGCGGGTCGCTGAACGTCAGCCAGATCTCCTGCACCTCGCCGGGTGCGAAGAAGCGGTCGATAATCTCAATGTTCGTGCGCAGGAAGGCCACGTTCCTCAGTCCCTCGTTCAGGGCCTGTGTGGCTCCCGTCCACATGCGTGCGCCCTTGATGTCGACGCCGATGAAGTTCTTCTCCGGGTAGTTGCGTGCCAGCTCAACGGCATACTCACCCTTGCCGCAGCCCAGCTCCAGCACTATCGGGTTGTCGTTGCCGAAGTAGTCGCTGCGCCAGCGCCCCTGCATCGTGAACGGATGCTCCTCGTAGGTCGAGAACGGATACTGAAACACGTTTCCGTAGGTCTCCATATCCGCAAACTTCGCTAATTTTCCTTTACCCATAACGACTGCAAAGGTACAAATTTCTTTTTGAATCCGCAAACTTTCGGGAGGGATTATTTCATAATTACCGTGACCACGCTTGAGCTGAGCCTTCTTTGCGTGGTCATCACGTCTTCACATCACTACAAACCGACTGACCGCCAGACGTTTGTGGTGAAGCGTCGTTTCGTCAGGTACCTGTCTTGCGGTACACCCACGTGGTGCCGGCCTTCTGACGGTAGTATTTGGGGTACTCCTCGTTGACGAGGTCGGTCAGCAGCTGGTCGGCCTTGTAGCGCGACAGGCAGAAGAGGTGCTGGACGACGCGGCGCGTGAACGAACCGTGCTGCTGGCAGTAGTCGGCCAGCGTCTTCAGCAGTTCGCCGCGAGGCACTTCCTGTTCGTATTCTCCCTTGTCGCGCACGAAGTGGTGCGCACCGTCCTGCAGGCGGTTCAGCATCTCCTTGTCGGGCACGAACGAGATGCCGTCCACTGTCACCTCGTGGCCCGTCAGCTGGCTGGGCGCGGTGTAGGTCTTTGTGCACCAGCGCCCTTGTTCGTCCTTCGTCTTCTTGGTACCGAGCTGCAGGCAGAACCGGCCGATGCCGTCTAAGTGTACGCCGTGGCCCATCAGCAGCTGTTCGGCAATCTCCCGTTTCAGCGTGTCGAGAAACATCTCGAACATACCCTCCGAGATGAGGGTGTAGCTGTTGATGTGCTCACGCAGTTCGCGGCTGTGCATTACGTAGTCCTGGCAGTGGCGCACGTGGTAGGTCTGCTGCGTGTCGCCTGGCTTCATTGGCGTCGGGTGAACGCTGAAGTGAATGGCCTTTCCTTTCTTCATCTTTTTATTGGGCTTTTGGTTTGTTGCTGCAAAGGTACGGTTTTTTGTCGAAACCCGCAAGTTTTTTGTCTCAAAAGTACGCCTTTTGTTTTGCTGACCAACGTCAGCAACATCACCGACATACTTCCGCAAAGCTGCTGACCAAGGTCAGCAAAACAGAAACCGCCGCCTTGCGACCGGAAAAGCGGCGCGTGAGAACGGTAGGGCGGCGCGCTTGCAACATAGCCCTAAAGTGCTGTTTTTCAGGGGTAAAACGCTTGCAAAAAGCCTTCTTGCGTTGTAACTTTGCAGCCGCAAACCTATTAAAAACACCTTTATTGTATGATGTCTTTACTCAACATTTCAAAGAAGCTGGTGGAGTGCAACACGCTCATCCAGCAGCTCGAAGCACAGAACCAGTTGCTTCACCAGAATCTGGACCTCGCCACCACGACGAAGGACACCGGCGAGCAGTCACGTTACGAACAGCGCAAGATGGGGTTCCTGCGGCCCATCCGCGAGATGGCCGACTTCGTCAGCCGGGAGTTCGAGTTCCGCCACAACGTCATCCGCGACAGCTACGAGTACCGCCGACGGGGCGACGGGACGGGGGAGTGGCTGCCCGTGGACGAGCGACAGATGAACACCATTATGAACCGCGTGCAGGACGACGGACGGGTCTACTGCCTGAAGAGCCTCGTCCAGCAGCGCATACGCTCTGAGATGGCCCGCGACTACCACCCCGTGGCTGAGTGGCTCGACTCGGTGCGCGGCACGTGGGACGGTGAGGACCGCGTCGGCCCTCTGGCGGCGCGCATCAACTCCACGGACTACTGCCAGCGCATGCTCCGCATCTGGCTGCGCGCCGTCGTTGCCCAGTGGCTTGGCATCGACGACCGTCACGCCAATGCCGTGATGCTGCTGCTTGTCAGTCCGCAGCAGGGCCTGCACAAGAGCACCTTCTTCCACGAGCTGCTGCCCGACGAGCTGGAGTCGTACTATACCGACGACTTCAACCTCGCCTCAAAGAGCAATGCCGAGCGCAAACTGGTGGAGTTCGCATTGGTGAACATCGACGAGTTCGACAAACTGCCGGTGAAGAAGATGCCCGACCTGAAGACGCTGATGCAGACGCTGCGCCCCTCGTTTGTCAAGGCTTACAAGACCAACTTCAACCAGCTGCCGCGCATCGCCTCGTTCGTCGGCACGAGCAACAGCCGCCAGCTGCTCAGCGACCGCTCAGGCTCGCGCCGGTTCCTTATCCTGGAACCCGACGGACTGATCGACGTTGAGGGCATCGACCACCGCCAGCTCTACGCCCAGTTGGTCAGCGAGGTGGAGCAGGGCGAGCGCTACTACTATACGAAGGAAGAGGAGCAGGAGATGCAGCGCACGAACGAGCAGTACTACCGTCCGAATCCGCTGGAGGAGCTCTTCCAGCGCTTCTTCCGTGCCCCGCAGGAGGGTGAGGAGCCCTTGCAGCTCTCGGCCTCGCAGCTGATGGCCCAGCTCCAGCGCCGCAGTCCCTCCCTGCTCCGCACCGTATCCGAGACTGCCTTCGGCACGATGCTCCGCCGCCTCCACATCCCCCACGAGCACCATCACAATGGCAACCTCTACAATGTCATCGCCCTGTAGACCTTCCCCCTCCCCAAAACCGTTCACCGCAACAGCCACGCTCTCAATGAGTTGACTGTTGCGGTGAACGGTTTCTATAGTTGTTTGAATACAGAAACATCCGTCTTTTCTCAGTCCTATGGATGTGATGATTAATTTAAAAATGATTATGATAGCAAAAATAAACGCCCCCAAAGTTGTATAGTTGTATAACTTTTAGTAATTTTGCAGCCGATGAGACGAATGATTTACGATGTTAGTGCTGAACTTGAAAAGGAGTTTGGCCCTAAGGGTTCAGTAAGCCGCAAAGCTGCTGAGGATAAAGCCTGGGAAGAGTACAATGCCCAAATACTTTTGGATGCTCGCAAGAATGCAGGCCTTACCCAACAAGAGTTAGCAGAAAGGATTGGCGCTAATAAAGGCTATGTGTCACGTCTGGAACGAGGACTTGTCACCCCTTCTGTTTCGACCCTCTACCGCATAGCTGCAGCCATGGGACTGGCTGTTGAGTTACGACCTATTGCATAACAATTATATGGTTATTTAATCATTTACCGAATAATCAAAGAGTGGACTGCTTTTTGATTATTTGAGAAATCAAAGACTAGTCCCTTCTGGTACGGTCTAATGATTACAGTCCCCTTCTATATCCACTTGATGTCAGGTGAGCTGAGCGTTACGACATATAAGCATTAAATCTCGTTATATAAAGAAAAAACATATATGAATGACTATATCGAAGGAAAGAAATATGTAATTCATAGATTCTCTGAAGATAGAGAAATCTGTGTGGTGAAAAAGGAAAGGCTTTTATACATCTATGAGAACGGTCTCAAAATAGTAGAACTCCTATTTTTTAATTGAATATCAGAGGGTTACCTTTGAACAAGAAAGAGACCGGTAACACTTTGGAAACGAGAGAACTTACATATTCCTACACATTTCTCACTAAACCAAAGCGCTCGACCTATGGTCGCTTCGCCTCTGCGAAGAACGCTCATCTTGGGTGCAAAGGTACATAATAATTTCCTTTTTGCCAAATGGTGTCATATGTTATTTTCAAGTTTATTGCGATATTCTTTTTTATAGGGATACAAACTACTCTGTTCGGTCACTCCGACGAACAGAATCCTGTCTGCCATTTCACATACATATCTGTTCCTGGCCATTGCTGTCACCTTTGACTGGCGGATGGCATTACTAACGGAGATTATCAATAGACGGTTCTGAGCCAATGGCTCTTTTAATTCGTCTGGAATAACCTTATACATCTTTCGTGCAAGCACAATGATAATGGGCTGACTGCCTTTCAGCAGGAAGTGGAGCACGTCTTGCTCCAACTTGCTACTGAAACCGCTGACCACACACTCCCCTCGATTGCGCATTTCTGTTGCCCAGTCATACACTTGCAGTACCGTTTCCGAAGAGATGGTGCTCGATGCCAAGAATGCAGTCTTCCTCAGTTGCAACAGCTCCTGATTGCCAAGATACTCCACTTTCATTGTCTCTCAATTAAGCTTCTGCATTGCTTTTTAGAATTACATGTCATTCTTTATTTTGCAGTTCAAAGATAGCTTTTTGTTTTTCTATCTCCCTTTGCAATTCCTCTTGCGAAGGCAGAAAGGTCAGATATTTTGAGGCAAACAGTTGTTTGCTGTCGTGAAGCACAGAATAGCGGGCGATGTCCTCACTTGTCTCAGAACAAAGTAGAAGCCCAATGGTGGGGTTGTCACCTTCTGTGCGTTTCAAATCGTCAAACATCCGTACATACATATCCATCTGTCCTACATCTTGGTGCGTCACTTTCTGTGTTTTCAAGTCTATCAAGACATAACATTTCAGCACCACATTATAGAAGACAAGATCGATGAAGAAATCGCCCGCATCTGTTTTTATATGATATTGCTCAAACATAAAGGCAAAGCCTCGTCCCAATTCCAGCAAGAACGCTCTGAGATGCTTAATGATAGACCTTTCAAGGTCGCTTTCCGTGTAGTCACTGTTTGATGGCAGTTGCAAGAACTCTGCCACTACAGGGTCTTTCAGAAATCCTCTTGCATCCTCCTGTAGCGGTGCTGTCAA
>JAFPVW010000083.1 GCA_017395215.1 Prevotella sp.
CCGCCAGCTGGAAGGACAGGCGTTCATCGGCTGTACCTCGCTGACGAGGGCTGAGCTGAGCAGCAGCCTGGAGGAAATGGAGGCCAGCGTCTTCTCCGACTGCATCAACATCACGGCGGTCACCGTCAACGACGGCTGTGCTGTCATTGGCGAGAGTTCCTTCAGCGACTGCACCAAACTGATGAGCATCATCATCCCCAACAGCGTCACCTCCTTGGGCGTCAGCGCCTTCAACGGCTGCACGGCACTGACTTCGGCTACCATCGGCAACGGCGTGAAGGAGATTGCCAACTACTGCTTCGAGAACTGCAAGGCCTTGGAGACTGTCAAGATGGGCAACAAGCTGACAAAGGTAGGCTACCGCTCGTTCCGCAACTGCAGTGCCATGAAGAGCATCACGGTATCGAATCCCGACGTGCCAGACGCAGAGGAACAGTCGTTCAACAACTATAGTGCCACGCTCTACGTCCCCGCTTCGTCTGTCGCTTCCTATAAGGCCCATGCCATCTGGGGCAAGTTCGGCAATGTCCAGCCAATCGTCGAGAACGTGTACCTCGTCATCAGCCAGTCGGAGGCCGGACGGGTCCGGATTCCCGTCGTCAAGGGTGCCAGCTATGCACTGGCCATTGAGACCGAGAGCGGCTGGAAAATCAACAGCGTGACCTACAACGCTGCCGATGTCACCGATCAAGTAGAGGACGGCATCTATACGACACCCTCCATATTCGAGACGGCAGAGCTGCGCATAGCTTACGAGTCAACCACTGATGGCATTCGCCCCATGAGTGCCAGCAACGTGAAAGTCTATGGACACGGTGATGACATTGTAGTGGCCAACGTGGAGCCAGGCGACATCGTCTATGTTTACGCTACGGACGGCAAACTGCTGCACAGCTCTGCGGCCAGCAGTGCCAGCCTGCGCATCAGCCTGAAGTCCGGCGCTACCTATATTGTCAAGACTGGCGGCAAGACGCTGAAGATTGCCTTGTAAGATTTTTCGCCTACATTCCCTTTTCATGCACAAAACGACCGAAATGTGCACACGTCGGTCGTTTTTGTGCATTTTATTTTGCTGTGTGCGCAAAAAGTAGTACCTTTGCACCCGCTTTTCGAAAGGATACACATTATTTATATTATATTATGGCATTAAAAATTGTTGTGCTGGCCAAGCAAGTGCCAGACACCCGTAACGTGGGTAAGGACGCCATGACCGCCGAAGGAACGGTAAACCGTGCAGCCCTACCCGCCATCTTCAATCCCGAAGATTTGAACGCCCTGGAACAGGCCCTTCGCCTGAAGGAGCAGAACCCAGGCTCTACAGTAGGAATCCTCACGATGGGTCCTCCACGTGCAGGTGAAATCATCCGTCAGGGACTTTATCGTGGCGCTGATACCGGCTGGCTGCTGACAGACCGTCTCTTTGCCGGTGCCGATACGCTCGCTACTTCTTATGCTCTGGCTACCGCCATCAAGAAGATTGGCGATGTGGACATCGTTATCGGTGGTCGTCAGGCCATCGATGGTGATACCGCTCAGGTAGGTCCTCAGGTGGCTCAGAAGCTGGGGCTCAACCAAGTGACTTACGCCGAAGAGGTTCTCTCTGTAAAAGACGGAAAGGCTACCATCAAGCGCGTCATCGACGGTGGTGTGGAGACTGTAGAGGCTCCGCTGCCCGTGGTGATTACCGTGAACGGAAGTGCTGCCCCCTGTCGCCCCCAGAACGCCAAACTGGTAATGAAGTACAAGCGCGCTACCTGCCCGATGGAGCGTCCTGCCGAAGGCACGCCCTACGACTATCTGTATGACGAGCGCCCTGAGCTGAACCTGAACCAGTGGAGCGTGGCCGATGTCGACGGCGACGTGAACCAGTGCGGTCTGGCCGGCTCGCCCACGAAGGTGAAGGCCATCAAGAACATCGTGTTCCAGGCTAAGGAGTCGAAGACTCTGACGGCTTCGGATGCCGACGTTGAGGGAATGATCAAGGAATTGTTGGACGAAAAGATTATTGGTTAAAGACCCATCCCAACCCTCCCTATAGGGAGGGGGTGAATACCTTATAAATATTAGAAACAAAAAAAATATGGAAAATAATCAAAATGCAGGAGTAACTGCTCCCTCCCTCATAGGGAGGGCAGGGGGTGGGTCTGTCTTTGTATATTGCGAATTAGAAGGTACTCAAGTACAGGAAGTATCTCAGGAGCTGCTGACCAAGGGTCGCAAGCTCGCCAACACACTGGGTGTTGAGCTCCACGCCGTTGTCGCCGGTACAGGCATCAAGGGTAAGGTGGAGGACCAGATTCTGCCCTACGGCGTCGACAAGCTCTTCGTCTTCGACGCTCCCGACTTGTTCCCCTACACCTCGGCTCCCCACACCGACATCCTGGTGAACCTCTTCAAGGAGGAGCAGCCGCAGATTTGTCTGATGGGTGCTACCGTTATCGGCCGCGACCTCGGTCCGCGTGTCAGCTCGTCGCTGACCAGCGGTCTGACTGCCGACTGCACCGAGCTGGAGATTGGCGACTTCGAGGATAAGAAGGCCGGCAAGACGTATGAGAACCTGCTCTATCAGATTCG
>JAFPVW010000084.1 GCA_017395215.1 Prevotella sp.
GTCGATGGTGGACACTGGCTTGGAGTCCACCTTCAGGCGGTAGGTGTCCGTGGTGTATGAAGGTATGGAGGACTTGGTACGCGCGGGCCACTGGTGATAGTACATCACCTGGGCCATGGCCGTGGCTATGCAGCCCGTCATGCACTGCCCGCCGCTGTAGTAAGGGCATTCGCCGTTGTAGGGCGACCCCTGGTCCCACTCGGTGCGCGTCAATGGCTGCACGGTGGAGTAGACAGGAAGCGAGCGGCGGACGGCAGCTGCATCGGCGTCAGGGTCATGCTGCTGCAGCCACTCTATCTGCTCGGCATAGGAGTCCAGCCACGCCCGCAGGTTCTCTGGCATGCTGTCGGAGGAGATGGCTCCGCTGTGGGAGTAGCCCAGCACGGGAGTGGTGCGGTCGTCGCCGCTTACTATGACATAGCCGTCAGACTGCCCCACATTAAATATATGGTAGAGGCTGCTGCCGCCAACAGGCACCAGCATCGTGGCCACCGCCGCCTGGCTGCGACCGCGAACGGAGGCGGCACGGCCCTTCTCTGCAAGGAACTTGGCGGCAATGTCGGCCGCCTGCTTCTCCGTCACCGCACCAGCCAACAGCAGGAGCGGCATCAGCAACGAGAGCACGGTCAGAACACTTCTCTTCATGCGCATATTGAATAGGTTTTGCCTGCAAAATTAATAATAATTTGGGAAAAAACGCCATAAACAACAAGAAATAACAATTTTTATCCGTTGTGACGAACGCTTTTCCAATTATTCTTAGTACATTTGCAACCTTAAACAATACAACTCACTTTTTTTATAACCGTAATACAACAATGGATCTACTAAGTCAAATTGTTGCGCGTGCTAAGGCAAACAAGCAGCGCATCGTGCTCCCCGAAGCAGAGGAGGAGCGTACACTCTGTGCAGCAGACAAGGCTCTGGCTGACAACATCGCAGACATTATTCTTATTGGAAACCCTGCCAAAGTGGAAGCTTTAGCAAAGGAGAAGGGGCTGGAAAACATTGGCAAGGCCACACTCATCGACCCGGATAACTACGACAAGAGCGAGGAACTGGCAGAGAAGCTGGCAGAGATTCGCAAGTCGAAGGGCATGACCATCGAGGAAGCCCGCAAGCTGATTAAGAACCCCCTCTACCTCGGCTGTATGATTATCAAGACCGAGGGAGCTGACGGCCAGATTTCCGGTGCACTGTCGACGACGGGCGACACCCTGCGCCCAGCCCTCCAGATCATCAAGTGCGAGCCTGGCATTACCTGCGTCAGCGGCGGATTGCTGCTCATCTCGAAGCAGAAGCAGTATGGCGAGAACGGTGTCCTCGTCGTGGCCGACGTGGCCGTGACGCCAATGCCCGACGCAGCCCAACTCTCTCAGATTGCCGTGTGTACTGCCCGTATGGCGAAGGCCGTAGCCGGCTTCGAAGAGCCTCGCGTGGCCATGCTGAGCTTCTCGACGAAGGGCTCCGCCAAGCACGAGGTCTGTGACAAAGTCATCGAGGCCACACGTCTGGCAAAGGAGCTCGACCCGACGCTGAAGATCGACGGCGAGCTGCAGGCTGACGCCGCCCTCGTGCCCAGCGTTGGTGCCAAGAAGGCTCCGGGCAGCGACATTGCCGGCAAGGCCAACGTCCTCGTGTTCCCCAACCTCGAGGTTGGCAACATCGGCTATAAGATGGTACAGCGACTCGGTGACGCCATCGCCATCGGTCCCGTGCTTCAGGGCATTGCCCGTCCCGTGAACGACCTCTCGCGCGGCTGCTCTATCGACGACATCTACTATATGATCGCCATCACCGCCTGCCAGGCAATGGATGCGAAGAAGTAAAACACGATAAACAGAAATACACAAATCATTCAAAGGACAGAAATTATTATAATTACTATAATTTCTGTCCCTATTCAAAGAAAGAAGATATGAAAATTTTAGTTCTTAACTGTGGCAGTAGTTCTATTAAATATGCATTGTACAACATGGACGACAAGTCCGTGATGACCAGTGGCGGCGCCGAGCGTGTGGGCTTGGACGGCGCCTTTGTGAAGGTGAAGCTGGCCAACGGCGAGAAGAAGCAGATAATGCACGACATTCCCGAGCACACCGAGGGCGTGAAGTTCATCTTCTCATTGCTCACCGATCCCGAGATCGGCGTAATCAAGTCGCTCGACGAAATTGATGCCGTCGGTCACCGCATGGTGCATGGCGGCGAGAAGTTCAACAAGAGCGTCATCCTGACCGACGAGGTGCTGAAGGAGTTCGAGAAGTGCTCAGACCTGGCACCGCTGCACAACCCCGCCAACCTGAAGGGTGTGAACGCCGTGAAGGAGCTGATGCCGGGACTGCCCCAAGTGGGTGTCTTCGACACGGCCTTCCACCAGACCATGCCGCCGAAGGCATTCATGTATGCCATCCCCTACGAGCTGTACGAGAAGTACGGCATCCGCCGCTACGGCTTCCACGGCACAAGCCACCGCTACGTGTCGGCCCGTGCCTGCGAGTTCCTGGGCATCCCCGCCGAGGGTACGAAGATGGTGACCTGCCACGTGGGCAACGGCGGCTCTATTGCTGCCGTGGTCGACGGCAAGTGCATTGACACGTCGATGGGCCTCACGCCATTAGAGGGTCTCGTTATGGGTACCCGCGCCGGTGACATTGACGGCGGTGCCGTGACCTTCATCGAGAAGAAGCTCGGCCTCGATGCCGACGGCATGTCGAACCTGCTGAACAAGAAGAGCGGCGTGGCCGGACTGACAGGAGGCTCGAGCGACATGCGCGACGTGGAGAATGCCGCCAAGAACGGCGACGAGCGCGCCAAGCTGGCACAGGACATGTACTTCTACCGCATCAAGAAGTATATTGGTGCCTACGCAGCAGCCATGGGCGGCCTCGACGTCATCGTCTTCACCGCCGGTGTTGGCGAGAACCAGCTGAGCATGCGCTCTGAGGTATGCAAAGGACTGGAGTTCCTCGGCGTGAAGTTCGACGAACAGAAGAACAATGTACGCGGCGAGGAGGCCATCATCTATGCCGATGACTCCCGCGTGAAGGTCGTAGTCATACCCACCGACGAGGAGCTTATGATTGCCACCGACACTATGAACCTGCTGTAAACAGACATCAACTCCAACCTATCAGCACCGCGCTGGACACGTTTCCTGCGCGGTGCTTTTCCTTCTGACACAAAGACTAAACATGTTGCAACATATATGAAAACGACTATCAAGGGAATGTCGTAACTTTGCAGCAATTAACTAATTATCAACACATGAAACATTTCAATTCTTTTTCTATGCTACTGGCCGTCCTGACTCTCATGGCCAGCGTCGGCACTGCGACAGCTGCCAACAAACGCACAGCTCAGAGTAGCAACCAACCCGATGAGAACTTCTACATCTTCCTCTGCTTCGGACAGTCGAACATGGAGGGCAACGCCCGTCCAGAGGCTGCCGACTTGGAAAGCCCTGGCCCCCGATTCCGGCTGATGCCTGCCGTAGACTTCCCTGCCACCGACCAGCGCCCTGAGCGTTTTATGGGCGAGTGGTGCGAAGCCACTCCCCCACTCTGCCGTCCCAACACGGGACTGACGCCCGCCGACTGGTTCGGCCGCACACTTGTGGCCTCGCTGCCCGACAACATCAGGATTGGTGTCATCCACGTGGCCATCGGCGGCATCGACATCAAGGGCTTCCTGCCCGACAGCATACCTACCTACGTCGAGAAGAAAGCTCCGGGCTGGATGAAGGGCATGCTCGCCGCCTACGACAACGACCCCTACAAGCGTCTGGTCACGCTGGCCAAGAAAGCCCAGAAGGACGGTGTCATCAAGGGAATCCTGATGCACCAGGGCGAGACCAACACCGGCGACCCGAAGTGGGCTGGCATGGTGAAGCAGGTGTATGAGAACCTCTGCAGCGACCTGCAGCTGAAGCCCGAGGAGGTGAACCTCTACGTGGGAAACATCGTTCAGGCCAATGGCCAGGGTGTCTGCATAGGCTGCAAGAAGCAGATCGACGAACTGCCCCAGACCATCCACACCTGTCAGGTGATTTCTTCTGATGACTGCTCCAACGGTCCCGACCGCCTGCACTTCGACGCTGCCGGCTATCGCGAATTAGGTTGCCGCTACGGAGAAGCAGTGGCCCGTCACCTCGGCTTTGAGCCGAAGCGTCCGCAAATGCCTGCTGCTGCCAAGAAGATTGAGGTGCCCGCCGGTGCCGTCACCGCAGAGAATGCCATCCCCGGCAACGAGTTCCCGAAGATAGACAAGGAGCGCCGCGCCTACTTCCGCATACAGGCTCCACAGGCCCGCAAAGTCGTTGTTGACATCTGCGGCAAGAAGTACGACATGCAGCCCGACGGAAAGGGCGGATTCATGGCCGTCACCGACCCGCTGCCCGTGGGCTTCCACTACTACTTCATGAACATCGACGGTGTCAACTTCATCGACCCCGCCTCAGAGACCTACTTTGGCTGCAACCGCGAGTCGGGTGGTCTGGAGGTTCCCGAAGGCCCCGAGGGCGACTACTACCGTCCGCAGCAGGGCATCGCCCACGGCAGTGTGCGTAGCATCTATTACCATAGCCCCAACTCAAAGTTCGGCGAGTGGCGCCACGCACTGGTATACACGCCTGCTGAGTACGACCTGAAGCAGAACGCCAAGAAGCGCTATCCTGTGCTCTACCTGCAGCATGGCATGGGCGAGGGCGAGACCAGCTGGGCACTCCAGGGCAAGATGCAGCACATCTTGGACAACACCATTGCCAGCGGCGAGGCTGTGCCCATGCTCGTGGTGATGGAGAGCGGCGACATCAAGCAGCCCTTCGGCGGTGGCAACAACCAGGCTGGCCGCAGCGAGTACGGCGCATCGTTCTATCCCGTACTGCTTGAAGACCTGATTCCCTATATCGACCAGAACTTCCGCACGAAGACCGACCGCGACAACCGTGCTATGGCAGGACTCAGCTGGGGCGGTCACCAGACGTTCGACGTCGTACTGCAGAACCTCGACAAGTTTGCCTGGCTCGGTACTTTCAGCGGTGCCATCTTCGGACTCGACGTGAAGACCGCCTACAACGGTGTCTTTGCCAATGCCGACGAGTTCAACAAGAAGATTCACTACTTCTACATGAACTGGGGCAGCGAGGACTTCATCAAGAGCCAGCCCATCGTCGACAGCCTGCGTGAGTTAGGCATCAAGGTCCACTCCTCCGTGTCAGAAGGCACCGGCCATGAGTTCCTCACCTGGCGTCGCGGACTCCATGAGTTCATTCCCCACATCTTCAAGTAATAAAAGCAGACAGCAACCATGTATAGGAAAGCAATACTGGCAACCGTAGCCGTAGCTCTTAGCGTGTCTGCATCGGCAGAGACAATAGCCAAGAACTACAAGGACTCCGGCTACGGCAACCCGATAAGCCCCTGCATATTCTGCGCCGACCCCACGGCGCTGGTGTGCGACGGCCGCGTATACGTCTACGGCTCCAACGACCATCAGCAGTTCATAAAGAACGGCAAGAAGGGCAACAACGGCTACGGCGACATCAAGTCGCTGGTGGTCTTCTCAAGCGACGACATGATGAACTGGACATTCCACGGCACCATAGACGTGGGCAAGCTGTGCTCGTCGTGGGGCTGGCGCTTCGCTGCCTCGTGGGCTCCGTCGGTAACATGGCGTGAGACCGCCGACGGCAAGCGGGAGTTTTTCCTATACTTCGCCAACAGCGGCGGCAGCATAGGAGTGCTGAAAGCCTCGTCACCAATAGGGCCGTGGAGCTCGCCGCTGTCAAAGCCGATGATTGACAGCGACACGCCTGGCGTGAAGCCCTGCAACTGGATATTCGACCCCGGCGTGGTGATTGACGACAACGGCACGGGATGGATAGGCTTCGGCGGCGGAGACCCGCTGTCAACGGGTTCGAAGCTCATGCCGGGCAACTCACGCATGGCCAAGCTGAAGCCATCGATGACCGCTCTCGACGGCAATGCCGTCAACCTGCCTGCACCCTACCTGTTCGAGGCCAGCGAGCTTAACATAATGAACGGCCGGTATGTGTACACTTACAACACATCGTGGAGCGACCGCGACGACTGGAGCAGCTACGAGAAGCGGGGCGGATACCAGGCGCCGTCAGCGTGCAGCATGTGCTACATGGTCACCGACACACCCCTCGACCCCGACTCATGGCAGTACCGCGGCGAGTACGTGCCCAACGAGGGCAACTTCGGCATGGGATGGGGAAACAACCACACCCACCTGCAGAAATTCGGAAACAAGTACTACCTGTTCTACCACTCCACGCTGCTCGAGCAGACCATGAACACGGGAGCCTCGGGCTTCCGCAGCATCGGCGTTGACAACTGCACGGTGGACGAGAGTACACAGAAGATTGACAAGGTCACCATGACTAAGACCAGCGTCGCCCCCATACGCTACCTCAACCCCTTCAACCTGCAGCAGGCAGAGACCATGTCCACCTGCGGAGGCGTCAGCTACGAGGACTTCAGCAACATCACCAGGCCTGCATCAATCAGCAACTTAGGCAACGACGCGTCACAGAACCTGCAGATAAAGATGGCCGCCGGCTCGTGGATCATGGTGCGCAAGGCGAACTTCGGCAAGCAGGCCGGCGCCGCTGCCTTCATGCTCCGCGCCAAGGGCAAGGGAAAGATGGAGATACGCTTCGACGACAAGTCAGCCGCTCCAGTAGCAACGATAGAGTTTTCGTCGACCGCCATGGAAGACCATTCCGTCAACCTGAATGCCCCAAGCTTCAAAGGCGTAAAAAACATCTACTTCGTCTTCACAGAAGCCAACAACGTGTACTTCGATGCCTGGCAGTTCTTAGACGAGAGTGTCAACGGCATTGA
>JAFPVW010000085.1 GCA_017395215.1 Prevotella sp.
GAGGTCTGTAGTCCCTAACGCCGGTTTCCCTTTCCAGCTGGCCGGTTCCTCCTTTTGACAACAAAGGTAGGGAATCGTCCTGAAATATGCAAATTTTCATTCCACTTTTATTATTAGAGCGCAAAGTTAGAGTCCCTCTGTAATATTGAGTCGACGGGCTCTGCTACCGTGCTGGGCTACGACCCCCTGACTAACATCAGCGGCGTCCACATGAACTTCCGCCCTGAGGCTGCCGGTGGTGCTGATGAGAAGCTGACGAGCCGCATTCTGAAGGACCTGTGTACTTTCAAGATGAACGACTACGTCATCCCCACTACCAAGGTGGTCGACGGCAAGGAGAAGGTGTACTACGAGCGTCACCCCATCGCAACCTACGGGACTGAGACGGCTGAGGGATAGAACACAGCCTACAGCCCCCTCCAAACCTCCTCCCCACGAAGGGGGAGGTTTTTTTGTTTCTGCGGTGAGATTCATGGTAAAATATTTGGTGGTTTCGGTTTTTATCTCTATCTTTGTCACGGAATTTTTCACTTATTAAAACTATAACTATTATGAAGAAAACAATTTTGACACTTGGCGCAGCCATGACGATGATGCTGTCGGGCTGTATGACACCGGGAATGGGAACTGCAGGATCAGCCTCTAATGACAATGTGCTTACCAGCGTGCTGGGCGCCGTGTTGGGTAATGTGCTGTTTGGCGGGTCGCTGTTTGACCAGTCGAGCATGCTTGGCCAGTGGAACTACAGTGCCCCGAGTGCTGCCTTCACCACCCAGCAGGCTCTGACAAAGGCGGGAGGAAATGCCACGGTGACGAACATGACCTCGTCGCTGGCCAGCAACTACAGCAACATTGGCATCAACCGCACGAACACCGGGTTCTCGTTTCTTGCCGGCAACAAGTTCTCGGCCAAGGTGAATGGCATCCCCTTCATCGGCACTTATGCCTACAACCAGCAGAACGGTGAGATTGCGCTGAAGACGGCTACCGAGACCATCAAGGGCAACGTGATCAAGACGCAGAAGGGCATGGGCCTGATGTTCGACTCGAAGCAGATGGCGAATATCCTTCAGAAGGAGGGTAAGGTGAGCAACAGGGCTGCCGTCGAGGCTGTGAGCAAGCTGGCCAAGAGTGCCGACGGTGCCCGCGTGGGATTTGAGTTGACGAAGTAGAGCCCCCTAAATCCCCCCGAAGGGGGATTGAGTACACAAAAAGAACCATCCCTTTTGTGTACTTTTGTTAGTCTGAGGATGATGTATGGAGGATGATGCTGGTGGCACCGATGGTGAAGAGGGTGCCATCGGTGATGATGCGGCGCTCACGGCCCTTCACCTCAACATTGTCGACAAAGGTGCCGGTGTTGGAGTTGTTGTCAGAGAGCGTGAAGCGGAGCTTTCCATGCTTGTCGCGGCTGACATTGATGGTGCAGTGGTTCAGGTCGACGCTGGGGTCAACGGTCTCGAAGGGGGTGTTGATGGGGTTGCCCTTCTGGTAGCGGCCAATGACGTTGTCGCCCATCTGCAGGGGGATTTCCTGCTTGTAGTGGAAGACGTTTTCGATGATGGTGATGGAAGCTCCGGCCAAACCTTCAGCCCCCTCCAAACCTCCCCCCGAAGGGGAGGCTTTTTCTGCGGCAGTGGGCTTCTTAGGGGCTATTTTTATGCCGAACTGCTTGCCACACTGGTCGCACTGGAAGACCAGTGACTGGCCTTCGGTGTAACGGGTATCATCGAAGATGATGTAATTATCGCATTTGGGACAACGTACGCGCTTCACTCCTTCAACTCCTTACTCCTTACTACTCAACTCCTTACTACTTACTACTCAACTACTTCACTTTGAGCACCCATGCTTCGGCGAGGTCCTGGTTCTGGTGGACTTTCTGCAGCTCGGTGTAGGCGCCGGCCTCGGTGGGGTAGCTGCCTATGATTACTCGGCGGACATCCTTATATATATTGACGCGTGCGGAGGTGTAACCCTGGGCCTTCAGCTTCTTGACGAACTCGTCGGCTCCCTTCTTGCTGACTTGGCTGGCTGCTACGATGCAGTAGGCGAGGGTGGGGGCTTCCGACTGAGAAGCGTCGGGCACTGGTGCTGGCGCTGCTGGTGAGGGGGCTGAGGGAGAGACGGAGGGACGGGGGGTGATTTCCGACGGAGATGCGTCGGGCACAGCTGCTGGTGCAGTCTCTGGTGCTGTTGCTGCCTCTGGTGCTGGTGCAGTCTCCGGTGCTATGGGAGAGGGCTGCGGAGCGGCTTCCTGCTTGATGATGGGCAGGGTGATCTTGCTCATCGAGATGCCGGTCTGGACGCCCTCTGACATGGGCTTGGTCATCAGGAGGAAGGCCAGCAGGGCTGCTGACACAGCTACGGCATTGCGTATCCATGACATCTTGATGGTGATGGCAGCCCCCTCCTGACTGGGGGAGGCTTCTTCTGCGGATGCCTCTGCCACGAGGGTGGGTTGCGGTAGAGCTGCCTCTTTGGCTGCCTGGGCAAGTGGGGTGAACTCGAAGGAGCTGAGGCCGTAGAGCTCGGGGGTGAGTATGCCAGCCTCGCAGGGAGCGAACTCCAGCCTGCCCTCAGGATTGAAGGAGAGGCGGCCAATGTCGTTCAGCTCATAGTACCCCTCGTTGTCGAGGTGCTGCTTCAGCTCGCCCACCTCAGCCTCAATGCGGCGCAGGGCTTCAGGATAGCTGATGTCGTAGGCCTCGACATACGACTGTGCCAGCAGCGAGTCGTTGAGCTTCAGCTGCGGGTTGAAGCCCAGCGTGCGCTGTGGCGGGAGGAACATGCCGTCGTGCTCGTCATAGCCTGCCTCCCGGTGGTGGGCCATGAAGCCTCCCAGGTCGGGCACTATGACGCAGTCATTGCTCAGCAAAAGAATCTCAATATGACGTTCTAATTCAATCACGTTTGCAAAAGTACGGCTTTTTTGCGAGATTTCCAAATAAAAGAAACTTAAAAATTAGATAGAATGAAAAAAAAGCAGTAACTTTGCACGAAATTACAAAAATATGGAATATAAAGAGACAGAAATCGAGGGCGTCTTTGTCATTGAACCGCGCGTGTTCAATGATGCCCGTGGCTATTTCATGGAGGCCTGGAAGGAGGGTGAGTTCATGGAGCACGTAGGGCCTGTCCACTTCATTCAGGACAATGAGTCGAAGTCGGGCTACGGTGTGCTGCGCGGGCTTCACTACCAGAAGGGAGAGTACTCGCAGGCCAAGCTGGTGAGGGTGATCAAGGGTCGTGTGCTCGACGTGGCTGTCGACATACGCAAGAGTTCACCCACTTTTGGCAAGCACGTGATGGTGGAGCTGAGCGAGGACAACAAGCGCCAGTTCTTCATTCCGCGTGGTTTTGCCCACGGATTCCTGGTGCTGAGCCAGGAGGCCATCTTTACCTATAAGGTGGACAATCCGTATGCTCCCCAGCATGAGGCAGGCATCCGCTGGAACGACCCAGAGCTGGCCATTGAGTGGCCCATCGAGGCTGCGGCAGTACAGACCAGCGAGAAGGATCTGAAGCAGCCCTTGCTGCGCGATGCCGAGCTCTTTGAGTAGTAAATCGAAAATCGAAAATCTGTAAATCGAAAATCGTTAGATGAATATAGCTGTAGTAGGAACGGGTTACGTAGGACTGGTGTCGGGGTCATGCTTTGCTGAGACTGGTGCCACGGTGACTTGCGTTGATGTGGATGCTGAGAAGATAGAGCGTCTGCAGCGGGGCGAGCTACCCATCTATGAGCCCGGACTCGACGAGCTGGTGAAGAAGAACGTGGCAGCAGGCCGGCTGTCGTTTACCACCGACCTGGCCTCAGTGCTCGACGATGTTGAAATAGTCTTCTCAGCCGTTGGCACACCTCCTGACGAGGATGGCTCGGCCGACCTGAAGTATGTGCTGCAGGTGGCGCGCACCATTGGCCAGCACATGAGCCACTATATGGTTGTGGTGACCAAATCGACCGTCCCTGTAGGCACGGCAGCCAAGGTGAGGCACACCATTGAGGAAGAACTGGAGAAGCGCGGTGTGAGCATACCCTTCGACGTGGCCTCGAACCCCGAGTTCCTGAAGGAGGGCAATGCCATCAAGGACTTCATGTCGCCCGACCGCGTGGTGGTGGGCACAGAGAGCGAGCGTGCCAAGAAGGTGCTGACGCGACTGTACAAGCCCTTCCTGATCAACAACTTCCGCGTCATCTTCATGGACATCCCCTCGGCTGAAATGACCAAGTATGCTGCCAACTCGATGCTGGCCACCCGCATATCTTTCATGAACGACATGGCCAACCTCTGTGAGCTGGTTGGTGCAGATATAAATATGGTACGCGCGGGCATTGGCTCTGACACGCGCATAGGGCGCAAGTTCCTCTATGCAGGCTGTGGCTACGGCGGTTCGTGCTTCCCCAAGGACGTGAAGGCCCTCATCAAGACAGCCGACCAGCAGGGCTACTCGATGGAGGTGCTCAAGGCTGTGGAGCGCGTGAATGACCGCCAGAAGAGCGTGCTGTTCCAGAAGCTGCAGCGGGCCTTTGAGGGGCAGTCGCTGGCCGGGCTCACCATTGCCCTGTGGGGCCTGTCGTTCAAGCCTGAGACTGACGACATGCGTGAGTCGACGGCCCTGGTGATGATCAGCAAGCTGCTGGATGCTGGCTGCACGGTGCGCGTGTACGACCCAGTGGCAATGGATGAGTGCCGCCGCAGGATAGGTGACCGCGTGGTGTACTGCCGCGACAAGTATGATGCCGTGCTTGATGCTGATGCCCTCCTGCTGCTGACGGAGTGGAAGGAGTTCAGGCTGCCTACGTGGGGTGTCATCCACAAGGCCATGAACCGCCCACTGGTGATTGACGGGCGCAACATCTTTGACGCAGAGGAACTTGAGGAGAATGGATTTGACTATTACTGCATAGGCCGATGAAGCGAATTCTGTTGCTGATAAGTATGACTGCCGGCTTGGCACTGTGGACAGCCTGCTCGTCGAAGCCCGAAGTCTCCAAGCAAGAGGAGGCTCCCCGGGAAGAGAAGGAGAGCAAGGAGGCCAAGGCCATGCTGCAAGGCATCTGGGTGGACGAAGAGACCGAGGAAGTGTCGTTCCGCGCTGTTGGTGATACCATCTACTATCCCGACACCATCAGCCAGCCCACATACTTTAAGATTATCAAGGATTCGCTGGTACTGGATGCCGTTGGCACCCGTTACCCAATCGTGAAGCAGATGGAGCACGTGTTCTGGTTCAAGAATCAGAATGGCGACGTGCTCAGGCTGCGTAAGAGTGACGACCCGATACATGTGTTTGCCTTTGTGCACGACAAGCCCAAGGTGATGACCTATACCGAGGTGGTCAAGCGCGACTCAGTGGTGTTTTATAATGGTGAGCGCTACCACTGGTATATTGCCATCAACCCCACGAAGTATAAGGTACACACCACGAGCTACAGCAATGACGGCGTCGAGGTTGACAATGTATACTACGACAACATCATGCATGTCAGCGTGTTCAGCGGTGCCCGTAAACTTTTTTCTACTGACTTCAAGAAGCAGCTCTATACTCAGAAGATTCCGCAGCAGTTCCTGGATCAGTCGGTGCTGAGCAATATGGAGTTTACGGGTGTCGACGGCAAGGGCTTCCACTTTGTGGCCACCATCTGCATTCCCGATGGTGCTTCGTGCTATAAGGCTGAGAATGTAGTGTCGTTCGGTGGCGAGCTGACCACGTCGTTATTAGAGTATTAAAGATGAATCTTGCGGTGATGAAACGGTTATTGATAGTGATGGCGGCTGGGCTGGTGGTTGCTGGCTGTGGGCAGTCATACAAGGAGAAGCGTGAGATTTCGCGCCAGAAGATGGTGCAGCAGCACCGTGAGGACTCAGCAGCCCTGAAGGTGGCCGTGATGCCCACGATGGACTGTCTGCCCCTGTTTGTAGCCAGCGAGCGGGGCATGTTTGGCAAGACCGACGTCAGGCTGAGGCTGTTTACGGCCCAGATGGACTGTGACACGGCAGTTGCCGGTGGCAGTGTTCAGGGCACAGTGACTGACCTGGTGCGGGCTGAACGGCTGAAACAGAAGGGCACGCCGCTGAAATACATCACTACGACCAATGCCTACTGGCAGCTGTTCACCAACCGCACGGCACGCATCAAGACCCTGAAGCAGCTGGATGACAAGATGGTGGCCATGACGCGCTACTCAGTGACTGACCTGCTGGCCGACCGCGTCAGAGACAGTGCCAAGCTTGACAGGGAGCGTCTGTTCAAGATTCAGGTGAACGACGTCCACATACGCCTGAAGATGCTGCAGAACAGTGAGATAGATGCTGCCCTGCTGACCGAGCCCCAGGCTATGCTGGCCAGGCTGGCCCGCCACACCCAGCTGATGGACACGCGGAAGCTGAACCTGACGATGGGTGCCATTGCCTTCCGCGAGAAGGACCTGGAGGCCAAGAAGCGCCAGCAACAGCTTGAGGACTTCAAGAAGGGCTACAACATGGCCTGTGACTCGCTGACCAAGCTTGGCATTGCCCAGTATCGCGACATCGTGGTGAAATACTGCGGCCTGGGGGGCAATCAGGTGGACTCGCTGCCGCGCGACCTGAAGTTCCGTCACATTGAACTGCCTGCACAGTCTGACATTGAGCGTGCCCAGAAATGGTTAAAGGAGCAATAAGCCTATGGTCAATAACGAAGCGCTGAATACGATTGTTGACGATGTGCTGCATCGGCAGTTGGGCAAGGCCATGGCCCATCTTGAGAACTACCTGTACACCTTTGTCCAGCCCCAGGCCCAGGAGCAGCTGCAGCAGATCAAGAGCGACTACCAGCTGATGACCGGCTACTGGCAGCAGGGCTATGACGACCCTGACCGCGAGGTGGTCTACGACAAGCTGCTGCGCCGGATGTATGTGCTGGCCACCAATGTCTACATACGCTACTACCTGCGCAACAGTGCCTTTGCATCAGGTGTTCACCACAGGGTGCGCAACAATGGCCGCCAGGAGTGGACTCCGGCCTCACTGCGCCGCGACATGGAGGCCTTTGTGGCTGATGTGGCCATGCTGGAGCTGGAGCCTGAGCACGTCAGGAAGTCGCGCCAGCAGGCTGTCTATGATGACCACCAGCGGCTGATGACCGACCTCTTTGACTACATCTGGACCTCGCGCCTGTGGAATGACAGTGTGACTGAAGCCTTCAGCGAGATGCTGCTGTCGCCCACCATTGACAGCAATGACCAGCAGATGATTGTCAGCGCCATCACGCTCTCTGCACTCAACTTCTTCGGTATTAACAAGTTCCGCCTGCTGATGGATGCCTACATGAAGTCCACTGACGAGCGTGTGCGCCAGCGTGCCCTGATAGGGTGGGTGCTCTGTCTTGACGCGGCAGCTGCTGAGTTGTATACTGAGGTTCACCAGATGCTGAGGCAGGCGACTGCTGACGAGCGCTGTCGCAATGACCTGGCTGAGCTGCAGATGCAGATGGTCTACTGTCTGAGGGCTGAGACCGACAACCGCATCATTCAGAGCGAGATAATACCAGAACTGCTGAAGAACAACAACATACGCGTGACCCGCAAAGGCATTGAGGAAGTGGAGGATGACCCGATGGAGGACATTCTGCACCCCGAGATTTCAGAGCAGCGCATGGAGAAGCTTGAGGAGTCGGTGCGCAGGATGGCTGACATGCAGAAGCAGGGGTCGGACATCTACTTCGGCGGCTTCTCACAGATGAAGCGCTTCCCCTTCTTCAACATGGTGGGCAACTGGTTTGTGCCCTACTATCAGCAGCATCCCGTCATTGGCGGACTGCTGGAGAGGGTGAGGGCAGGGAAGTTCCTGCGCCGCATGCTTGACAACAGTCCCTTCTGCGACAGCGACAAGTACTCGTTTGCCATTGGCTTTGAGATGGCCGTCAGCAAGCTGCCTGAGAACCTGATGCAGATGCTCGACCGAGGTGAGGCCACGCTGGCTGGGGTTGAGGCGATGGCCCAGGAGGAGCTGCAGTCGGCTGCCTTCCTGCGTCGTTCCTACCTGCAGAGCCTCTACCGCTTCTTCAGGGTGTTCCCACAGCGCAGTGAGTTCTTCAATCCCTTTGAGCAGCGCGAACAGCCGCGCTACTTCTTCTTTGCCAATCCTCTGTTCCGCGAGACTCAGCTTGAGGAGCGGTTTGGCGAGATTGTGGCCTTCATGATGAAGCATAAGGTGTATGACGCCGCCATGATGACGTTGCAGAATTATAGCGAGGAGCATCGCGACGCCCAGTTCTACTTGATGAACGGCTCTGTGCTGATGCGCACACAGACACCAGCCAATGCAGGCTTGACAGCCAAGGAGAGCTATGCCCGCTGTCTGGACTATGAGCCCGACAATGAGCGGGTCTGGGCGGGCTATGCCAGGACGCTGTTCGGCTGTGGTGACTACTCCCAGGCGCTGGAGTACTATGAGAAGCTGATGGAGCGCCATCCCGACAACCGGAACTACCAGCTGAATGCCGCTGTCTGCATGACCAATATGGAGCGTTACGACGATGCCCTGAAGATTCTCTATAAGCTGAACTATGAACAGCCCGACGACAGCAACACCAACCGTGTGATGGCCTGGACGCTGGTGGGGGCCCGCAAGTATGAGCAGGCACTACGCAAGTATGAGGGGCTGGTTGAGGGTGACGAGGCGCTGCCTGACGACGTGCTGAATGCTGCCTACTGCCATTGGTTCAGTAGGGATGTGCAGGGAGCCGTTGCTCTGTTCCGCCGCTACAGCCAGTGTGAGGGCGTCACGTTTGATGCCCAACAGGAGTTCATGGTCCGTGAGTCGCAGACCATCAGCCGTCATGGCATCAGCGATGTGGAAGTCAGGCTGATGACCGACACCTTGATGTAAGTGGGGCTATAGCCAGGGGCGCAGCAGTGAGGCAAACCATCCGCGGAACTTCTGCCAGGGTGTGCGGAACTCATTCCACGTCTCCTTTGTCAGGTAGAAGCTGTCCTGCTTGTCGCGGTTGAACATATCGTCGAGTTCCTTGGTTGTCTCCCGGCTGATGATGGCTGCATTCTCCTCATAGTCAAAGCGCATGCTGCGGGCATCGAGGTTGGTGGAGCCTACCGTGCAGTAGCGGCCATCGACCATCAGAATCTTTGAGTGGTGGAAACCTGGCTCATAGAGCCACACGTGGGCACCGCACTTCTTCATCTGATAGGCATTGCGGAACACACAGTCGGGAGTCAGGGGCACGTCGCTCTTGGCCGACACCATGATCTCGACTCTCACACCGCGCTTGATGGCCCGCTTCAGTGCTTTCTTGACCGAGGGCACCAGCGTGAAGTAGGGGTTGACGAGCTTCACGGAGTCCTGGGCAGCATCAAGGGCACGGATGTAGAGCTGGCGCACGGCATCATTCTTGCCTGCCACATAGCCGTCGTGGGTATAGACGGCACCAGGCTCACGGTTGACAATGCCAATAATCTTGTCGCCAGCAGGCTGCCCACGGAAGTACTGGGGCTTGAGCAGGTTCTCACCAGTCACCTTCTCCCAGATGCGGCAGAAGATGTGCTGCAGCTCATTCACGGCAGGTCCCTCAATGCGGCAGTGCATGTCGCGCCAGGAGCCCACCTGCTCAGTGCCTTTGATGTAGTAGTCGGCCACATTCATACCGCCTGTGTAGGCTATGTGCCCGTCGATGACCACAATCTTGCGATGGTCGCGGGGCCAGATGTGGTTGACCCAGGGGAAGCGGATGGGGTCGAACTCATGGATGCTGACACTGTCATCGCGCAGGGCCTTCAGGTGGTGCTTCTTCAGCGGCTGGTTGTTGGAGTCGTTGCCAAAGCCGTCGAAGAGAGCCCTCACCTCAACACCCTCACGGCGCTTCTCGCGCAGGATGTCAAACAGCAGCGAGGCTATGGAGTCGTTGCGGAAGTTGAAGTACTCCAGGTGGACACTGCTCTTGGCCTGGCGGATGTAGTGGAACATGTCGTCGAACTTCTCCTGGCCGCTCTTCAGCAGCTTCACCTCATTGCCCTCAGTGAAACGTATGCCATACGCCGTCATCTGCTGACGGAATATGGAGTCGCTGGTCAGCTGTGCTGATGCTATTGTCGGTAAGCAGGCAAGGATGGCCAGCACCATCCTCGCCCATTTGGTGTTGTTCTTCACTGTCGTTTATATCATACACGAGTAGTGGTCGACCACGCCGAGCAGCCGTTGCTCCTTGTCTACCACCAGCACGCTGTGTATCTTGTATTTGTTCATGATTCGCTGAATCTCAGTAATCTTGGTCTGGGCTGTCACGGTCTTTGGCGTGCGGGTCATGATGTCGCCCACCGTATGGTCGAAGAACTGGGCCTGCCACTTCTCCATAGCCCGGCGGATGTCACCATCGGTGATAAGTCCCACCACACGGCCATCCTCCTCGGCAACGCCAAGTCCCAGCTTGCCCCTGCTCACCTCAATCACAGCCTCGCCAAGGTGCATGTCGGGCTTGATGACGGGCATGTCAACAGTCCGCATCACATCCTGGGCTGTGGTCAGAAGCCGCTTGCCCAACTCACCGCCTGGGTGGAACTGTGCAAAGTCCTGAGGTTTGAAGTTGCGCTTCTTGATGAGGGCCACAGCCAAGGCGTCGCCCATAGCCATCTGGGCTATCGAACTGCTGGTGGGGGCCAGGTCCAGCGGGTCAGCCTCATGGCGCACACTGACGTTCAGGTGGCAGTAGGCATACTTGGCCAGCAGCGACTCCGGGTTGCCGCTCATGGCCACAATGGGTATCTGCATCTGCAGCACCAGGGGGATGAAGCGCAGCAGTTCGTCGGTCTGACCTGAGTTTGAGATGGCCAGCACCACATCGTCGCTGGTCATGACTCCCAGGTCGCCGTGAAACACGTCCAAGGGATTGATGAAGAATGAGGGTGTGCCTGTCGACGACAGGGTGGCAGCTATCTTGGCTCCCACGTGGCCGCTCTTGCCAACACCCGTGACAATGACCTTGCCGTGACAACGGAACATCAGTTCAACAGCACGGTCAAACTCCTCGTCCATCTTAGGGATGAGCTCCATCAGTGCCTCAGCCTCGTCCTTGATGCACTTGATGCCATATTCTCTGACTGTCATTTTCTTATTTGATTATTTCTTCAATGAGTTTTTCCAGTTTGCTTAATTCCAGCATGTTGGCTGCATCGCTCAGCCCGTGGTCTGGGTCGGGGTGAACCTCGAAGAACCAGCCTGTGGCGCCGAATGCCTTTGCTGCCAGAGCCATCTGTGGCACAAAGCGGCGGTCGCCTCCTGTCTTGCCATCACTGCCACCAGGCCGCTGCACGGAGTGGGTGCAGTCCATGACAACCGTTGGCACCAGCTCCAGCATATCGCTGATGTTGCGGAAGTCAACCACCAGATTGTTGTAGCCCATCATATTGCCGCGCTCTGTCAGCCACACGTCAGCAGCACCAGCCTCGCGGGCTTTCTCAACAGGATACTTCATGTCGCGGCCACTCAGGAACTGTGCCTTCTTGATGTTCACCGTCCGTCCTGTCTTGGCAGCAGCTACCAGCAGGTCGGTCTGGCGGCAGAGGAAGGCTGGTATCTGCAGCACGTCGCAAACCTCGGCCACAGGTGCTGCCTGCCAGCTCTCATGGATGTCGGTGAGCAGCCTGAGCCCGTACTTCTGCTTAACGTCGCTGAGCATCTGCAGGCCGCGCTCCAGTCCTGGGCCTCGAAAGGAATGGATGGAGGTGCGGTTGGCCTTGTCGAACGATGCCTTGAAGATGATGTTGGTGCCCAGTCGCTGGTTGATGCCAACCAGCTCGCGGGCCACAGTATCTAACAGCTCAGCCGACTCAATGACGCACGGCCCTGCTATGAATATCTTTTCTTTATTGTCCATTTTCAGTGTGCAAAGTTACGAATAAATAGCCGAACGGCCAAATGATTGTCTAAATTATTGCTTCTGCTTCATGAGCAACTCGATGAGCTTTGTGATGTCTGTGATGTCCAGCACGCCATTCTGGTCAAAATCGGCAGTCTCTGTTTCGTAGTCATCCTCGTCAGCCTTGCCTAAGACGATGTTTATAAGGTCTATCGCATCAGTCGTTGTGATTTCACCATCGCCGTCAACGTCGCCTGGCAATGGCTCATCCTCTTTTTCAGCGATTACATAGACTTCGTCAAGGAAGAAGCGCTTAGCAGGCGTAAAGGTAATGCTAACTTCACCTTGTCCGGTAAGAGTCAGCGTGTATTCAGTCCACTGATTTGGAACCATATCATAATTGGTTTCAATCTGTTCATCGTTGACCTTTACAGACAACGTAAGTGATGTGCCATCACTGCCGTAAGGAGCAGCCTTGAAGGTAAGGGTTGACGTGCCATTGATGCTGAACTTTGGCATAGTGACGGCTCCGTTAGCCTTGCTACTGCCGAAGCGTCCACAGCTCAGGCCACCGAAGCTGGCCGACGCTGTCCAGCCTTTGTTGTCTGGACTGAATGTGGCTGAGGCATTGCCGAAGTTCCCATCGTTGCCTCCTGTACCTTTACAATTGTCAAACGTCTCGGCAAAGATGGTATCACCAGCCGTGACAAAGTTAAAGAAGGCGGTGGCAATGCTGCTTGTGCGATTCTCGTTGTCAGAAGCAACAGCACGTAGCGTCATGCTTTCGTCAACTGTAATAGGAGCTATGTATTGCTTTCCATTAGTTATAGGCGACGAACCATCTGTTGTGTAGTAGATAAAAACATCATCCGTTGCACAGGTGATGGTCACCTCAAGAGGAGAGGTGAATGTTCCGCCATTGGGAGAGAAGACAGGTGTGGCAACGTCTATTGTAGTAGCGTGACCAGTATAGCGTGCATCATCAATGGCCGTAGTGATAGAAGTGTAAGGGTCGAAGGCAACGTTGATGCTGTCGCCCCAGATGTACTCAGCCAGATAGGGGTAGTCAACGAAGAGGTTGCGGTTATGCTGAATGGCAGCGACAGCTTCATTGCGGTCTACCTCCAACTCGTCTACTGGGTCGTTCTTCAGCCACTTTAGGTAGAGGGTATAGGCCCACGGCTTCAAGGTCGGCCAGGCACCAGTTTCCAACTGTTGCAAGCCCTCTTTGCCACTCCATGTGAGGTTCTGATAAGCTGTAGCCATATACATATAAGCCCTCGCGAAGTCACCCTTGTACTGTTTACCTGGTTCCCAGCAATTGCGTCCTTTTACGCCATCAATGGTTCCCGTGCCCACCTTGTCATATCCTTCTGACTCTTCTTTGACATTCTCGACGATGCCCATCGGATAGTTAGACTTCGAACTATTTGCCTGTGAGTCGCTGGGATAGAGGTTGTACAGGTCTTTGTAGGCATTATTATTATCGCCTCCCCACCAGCTCTTTGGGAACGAGTGCTCGATGTTCATACCGCTGATGACAGACCCTTTGTTTGTCTTAGGAAAGTAGAACTTCTTGTTGCTGTAACGGTTGACACATTCACTGGTGCTTTCAATGCGGTCAGTGTAGTAGAAGCCCCACCACGTATGGTCCATACCCTTTCCATAGGCTAACACCTTGACCACTTTTGGATTACTAATCAGCTGATGCACCTTAGTCTTCAGACTCTCCTTCTTCAGCCCTTTCAGCGATTGGGCATATTCAGCAAGTTCACTCCTTGTGATGGCGCTGGCCGTCATGGAGCACAGGATAGTTAAGCAAAGGATTGCGCGTTTCATAATGATAATAAGCGTCTATTGGTTGTTTACTAATTTCTTCAGCCGTTTGTATTCTTTCTTGGTCAGTCGCATGAACGAGCCATGCTGCGGACCGTTGACGCCCTTGATGTCAACGGGATTCTTGAAACCGCGCAAGTGCTCGTCGGCCTCACAGATGCGGTAGTGCTTCGGGCGGTCGCTGTACTGTATATAAGCCACGCGCCAAGTCTTGTCGCCAATAAGCTGGAAGGCCGAGCTGCCCTCACACTTCTTGTTGCCTTCGAACGAGACGTAGTCGTCTTCCACAGGCTCGCCCCAGCCCGAAGTCAGGTGCTTGGAGGTTGCCGTATAGATGCCCGGTTTGCCGCCTTCCTTCTTGATGAGCATGTGGTACAGCCCGTCGCTGGGCAGGTAGTTGATGTCGGCATCGATGGTGGCGTAGCCCCAGTCGAAGAGCAGGCGGGGCTGTGTCAGCCGTGTAAAGCTCTTGTCGGCATACGAGTAGTACATGCGGTCGTACTTCTCCTCGGCGCGGTTCCACATCGAGTAGTAAATCATGTAGCCGCCCCGTTGGCCGTCGGGCCACACATAGGCAGGGTCCCAGAATATCTGCGGTGCCCACACGCGGTTGATGGTCGACCAGTCCTTATACACGCTCTCAGCCTCAGGGTTGCAGAATATGCTGGTGCCCTTGCGGTAGTCGAACGAGACGGAGGTCCAATGCAGCAGGTCGTCGCTGCGCAGCAGGTCGATGCCGTAGTTGTCCCAGTCGTTCTGCTTGCCCAGCGTCTTGGTCATCGCGTTGTTCATGTCGGTGGTCACCATCAGGTAGCCCCGTCCGTCGGCAGCCCGGCAGATATAGGCGTCGCGCTGGCCACCCTCAATCCGTGCATGCTCCTTGGGGTCCATAATAGGGTTGCCGCCCATCACGTCCTCATAGTTATAGCCGTCGCGGCTGATGGCATAGGCCGTCCACTGTCCTCGGTCGCTCATGTGGCAGTACAGGTAGCCGTAGCTGCCCTTCTGCAGGTTCTGTGCCGCAGCAGTCATGCAGGCGGCTATCATTGCTGTCAATAGTATCTTCTTCATCACTCTTCACTTCTCAACACGTATCCAGTCGGCCTCCACCCAGCCACGATCGGCATTGGCGTCGGTCTCGGCACTGATATATCCAAACTTCGCACCTATCCACTTGCCCTCCTTCATCTGGAACTCCGAGCCGCAGTCGGTGAACTTCTTCCCGTCGCTGCTGTAGGCAAAGTGCAATTTCGAGTCGGCAACCTTCAGTCTGAGGTAGATGTCTTCGTGAATGCCGGGCTTGTATTCGGTCTTGTCTGTGGCCGTAGGCTTCAGCGTGGCAATGACGTTCTCCGTCTGCTGCTTGCCCTTGTCGGCAGCCTTGCACGTCATCTGCACCAGCTGGAACGACTGCCCCATGCGGCGCACGACGAGAGCCGAGTAGTCGAGTCCCATCATGATGAGACCGCCAAACTGCCCGTCGGCCTTCGACGTGAAGCGCAGCTTCGTGGTGACGGTAAACTCGTCGGCGGGCGTCTTCTGCAGCAGCAGGTTGGGTACTTCCCAGAAGTTCTTCCAGCCCTCGCTCAGCTTGTAGGTGTAGATGCGGAAGGTGCCGAAAGCCGTTGGCACGCCGAACTTCTCGTCGTAGTTGGCATGCCACTGCCACTGCAGCCCCATCGTGGGCGAGTTGAACTCATCGCTCTCAACGGGATTGACGATGGCCACAGTGCTCGAAGCTTTCGGCTTCTGGTAGCGCGTCACCGGCTCACCCTTCTTGCCCATGATGGGCCAGCCGCTCGACCAGTCGACGGGCTGCAGGTGGACCACACGCCCGTAGGCCTCCTTGTCCTGGAAGTGCAGGAACCAGTCCTCGCCATACTTCGTGTGTACCCAGCCGCCCTGATGGGGGCCGTTGATGCTGGTCTTGCCCTGCGCCAGCACGATCTTATGCTCGTAGGGGCCGTAAGGGCTTTTACTGCGCATGGCCAGCTGGAAACCCGTGGGCACGCCGCCTGCCGGACACATGATCCAGTACCAGCCGTCGCGCTTGTAGAACTTCGGACCCTCACAGGTGCGGTTCTCTGTGCCGTTGCCGTCGAACACGATGACTGGCTGGCCGATGGCCCGTGTGCCGTCAGCACTCAGTTCGCGGACGGTCAGCACCGAAGCGAACTTAGCGCGCGAGTTGGCCCAGCCGTTCACCAAGTAGCAGCGGCCGTCGTCGTCCCAGAGTGGGGTAGTGTCGATGTAGCCCTTGCCCTCGATGACGCACAGGGGCTTCGTCCACTCGCCGGCAGGGTCCTTCGTCTTCACCATCATCACGCCGTGGTCGGGGTCGCCCCAGTAGATGTAGTATTCGCCGTTGTGGTAGCGTATGGAGGGTGCCCAGATGCCGTTGCCGTGCTGAGGACGGTCGAACTCTGACTTCGGCTCCAGTTCACGGACGGCGTAGTTGATAATCTCCCAGTTCACCAGGTCGCGAGAGTGCAGAATGGGCAGTCCCGGTATGCACTGGAACGAGGAGGCCGTCAGATAGTAGTCCTCGCCGCTGGGACCCACGCAGACGTCGGGGTCAGAGTAGTCGGCATTGATGACGGGGTTGGTGTAGGTGCCGTCGCCGTTGTCGGGGCACCACACCTTTGACTTGTACTGGGCGCTGGCCATCATCGGCAGTATTGCCACAGCCAGACAGATTAGTTTCTTCATAAGCGGTTTATTTTTAGTTTGTAGTAGTTGTCGGTATAGTCGATGCGCATGACGCGGCGCACGTCGTCGTCGTTTGGCGACAGGGCCAGTGCCACATGCCCCATCGTGCGCCTCAGGTTTATTTCCACGCAGGGGTGCAGCAGGAATCCGTCGTCGTCGTGCGAGCCGCACACCATCATGTCGACGCCAAACGGCCCGCTGTACTTGCCGTTGAGAACGGTGCTCAGCCCGCTGCAAATCTTTTCGCGAACGTCGTCTAACAAAGTCTCTGCAAGATAAGTACTTATCATGCTGCGCTTGGTGCTCTCCGTAGCCAGGATGTTGCCCGTGTAGGCACCGTTGGCCGTGTGGAAGAGCGACAGACCGAGATAGCTGATGCCGCCCTCGCCGTCGCTGTAGAACTCCATGCCGAAGTCTTTCACCTTATTATAATAGGGCTCCACTATGACGCAGCCTTGGGCTGCCACCACATTCTGGAACCAGCGGGCCTGCATGCTGAAGGGCGTGCGACCGACGGCGAGGAACCTCAGTCCGCGACCGCTCGACGACCAAGGTGCCTTCATCACCAACTGGCCATGTTGCTGCAGCAGACTCCCTACCCGGTCGGCTTCGCGGCACTCGAAGGCTTCGCCAACCGTACCTTCCAAACGGAGTGTGGGCAGCAGTTGGGCAGCCGTCCGGCGGTGCGACAGCTCGCGGATGGTCAGCAGCTGGGGTGGGGTAGGCATCAGTTGTTCGCTGACGCCCCTTCGCAGCAGCTCTGCTCGCAAGGCGCTGTTCCAGCCCCACGGTTCGATGCCAGTAACCTGGTCGGAGCAAACTGGCTGTTTGGCCGGAACAAACTGTTGGTTTAGTCGGAGCAAACTGCCGGTCCCTGTCAGGGCCTTTGCGCGGTGGACCAGTTTTCGCCATTCGCGCTGTGCCTGCTCAACATCGTCAACCAGCACGGCGTCGCCCTCGTTGGCCCAGACAGCAGGCAGGAAACCTAAGTCGTGGCGCAGCTGCCGGCCGGCGTGCGGAGCCGTGAAGTTCGACAGTCCGCTCGCCAATGCAATGTCGTGCTCGGGGTTGAAGATATGTAGTGTCATACGCTTTTTGTGTGCAAAGATACAAAAAAAGCTTGTAAAAGGTGCCGTATTTTAGAAGATTAACGCAATTCTTTGTAACAGACGACAAATGACGGTTCTAAAAACAACCGCCCATAGGGGGATATGTAGATTTCCTTCACGCGCGCGCACACAAAAGCATAAAAACCGTTATCACTTGTCACTTTTTAGCGGTTTCTTGCTGACGTTCAGATAGTTACTGAGTGATAACGGCTTTCCAGCTTATCACTTCTGGTCACTTCTGGTCACTTACCCCATTGTTGGCGGCACCCGGCGGGTAACTGGTCTTTACCCGGCGGGTAACTGGTCTCCACCCGGCGGGTAATGGGGCGTTAGGCGGCGGGTAAATGTTGTTCCCACGGTGTGGGACATTTGTTCCAGGGCGTGGAAACTTCCGGAATGAAGGCTTTTAATATTAAAGGCGTGACAAATCACGAAAAAGTGACAAGAAGTGACAAGCTGAGAGGCCGTTATCACTTGCTAAACTACTGACTGTCAGCGCAAAACCATGAAAAAGTGATAAGTGATAAGCAAAAAACATTCCTTGTGCGCGCGCGTGCGTGTAAAAAGTGAAAAAAGCCGGAGAATATTTGGTCGTTTGCATTCAAATTCGTATCTTTGCAGAAAATTTTGAGTTATGAGAAGAATAGCACTGTTATTATTGGCATTAGCCTGTTTGGCAGCATGCCACGATGACGACAACGAAGACCCCAAGCCGGAGCTGAATACTGCACGCTCGGTGCTGGTCTATATGGCAGCCGAGAACAACCTCACGGTGAACAAGGGCAAAAGATTCATGAGGGACGACCTGAACGAGATTATCAAAGGGTCGGAGCAGATGGCGAGTAACCAACGCCTTTTTGTGTTTGTCGACAGTCTGAGCGGCTCAAGCAAGGGTGGGACGCCTGTTCTGTACGAGGTCCGCAATGGCGACACAACACTCGTTCAGCGCTTCGGGCGCGACTTCTACTCATGTGATCCCGCTGAGTTCAGGAAGATTGTGGAGTGGGTGCAGACCAACGCGCCGGCCAACGACTATGGCCTGGTGCTTTGGGGGCATGCCAGCGGATGGGTCGTCAGCAATGACACGATAGCCGGAGCAAGAGGCACGACGCGGGCATACGGTCAGGACAACGGTCAGGACCACTTGGGAGGAAGCCTGAAATGGATGAACATCACGCAGATGGCGCGCGCCTTGGAGGGACTGCAGAAGCTGGAATTCATTTTTGCCGACTGCTGCAACATGATGTGTGCCGAGGTGGGCTACGAACTGCGCAACGTTACCAACTACCTGATAGGTTCACCAGCCGAGATTCCTGGCGACGGTGCCCCCTACCAGAAGCTGGTGCCCCTTTTCTTCAGGTCGGGCAGCAACCAGTACAAGGCTATCATCGACACCTATTATGACTATTACCTCGATGCCTACCAGACTGACTACGAACTGAAGGGCTACAGCGTACCGTTAGCCGTCATCGATACCAAGTATATCGGCCAGCTGGCTCAGGCTACCCACGACGTGCTCGGCAAGTTCAATGGCGGATATCCTGTCTATCCCCAGACGCCCAGTCTCAACGGCCAGGTGTTTTATTGGTACTACGATGCCCCTATCATGTACGATATGCGGTCGTTCGTCAAGAACAACACGTCGAGCGATGATTTCCTCAAGTGGGAGCAGGCCTACAGACAGGCAGTACCTTACTACCGTATGTCGATGATATGGATGACCATCTATCCTGACCTCGACTATGCGTTCAGCGGTTTCAACGGCAATGCGGCTGACAACGGCTGCGTAAGCATGTTTATTCCCGTCAACAACCGTTACTACTATAATGGTGCGTTCCACTATATGAAGACGTTCAACAACTTTGGGTGGAACCGGCTTATTGACTGGGAACGGTTCGGATGGAACAGTAAGTCTACTTATGTTCGTTAGCAGGCTCTTCGCCGACAATGACCTTCACCTTTGAGATTCGCCGACCGTCGAGCTCCATGATTTCAAAGGTGAAGTTCTTGTATTCCAACTTCTCGTGGACGGCAGGGAAGTCTCCCTTCAGTTCGAGAATCAGGCCGGCCAGCGTGTCGGCATCGCCGACTATCTCGTCGAACGTGTTGTCATCGATTCGCAGCACCTTGTAGAAGTCGCTGAGCAGTGTCTTGCCCTCGAAGACGTATGTGTTGGCATTGATGCGCACGTAGTTCTTCTCTTCCTCGTCGTACTCGTCGTTGATTTCACCGACAATCTCCTCCAGGATATCTTCCATGGTGACAAGACCGCTGGTACCGCCAAACTCGTCGACGACAATGGCAATATGCACCTTGTTGGCCTGGAACTCGCGCAGCAGGTCGTCAATCTTCTTGGTTTCTGGCACGAAGTAGGGCGGCCTGATCAGTGACTGCCAGCGGAAAGTTGCCGGTTTGCTGAGATGGGGCAGCAGGTCCTTGATATAGAGGATGCCGCGCACGTTGTCGATAGAACCCTGATAGACGGGTATGCGTGAATAGTTGTTTTCGACGATACACTGAAGAACCTCTGTGAAAGTCGAGCGGAAATCAAGGTCGACGACGTCCTGACGGCTGGTCATGATTTCCTTGGCCGTCTCGTCGCCAAAGCGCACGATGCCTTCGAGCATGTTCTGCTCTTCCTTCAGGTCGCTTTTGTCTGTCAGCTCCAATGCCTGTTCCAAATCGTCGACACTTAGCACGTGGCTTTCTGTCTGCACGACCTTTTCGGCCAATATGCCTGACCGGATCAATACGTTCGACAACGGCCGGAACACCCGGCGCAATGCCATGATGCTGCCGGCAAACGACCGGCATACTGAGAGGGCGTGCTGCGAACAGTACACCTTGGGTATAATCTCACCAAAGAGCAGCAGCAGGAAGGTCAGCAGGACGGTGATGGTCAGGAACTGCAGCCAGACCGCATGGCCAAAGTCCACCACGTGGGCAAAGAAATAGTTGCACAGCATGATGATGGTGACGTTAACCAGGTTATTGGTAATGAGAATGGTGGCCAAAGTGCGTTCGGAGTCATTGCGCAGCTCCATAATCTGCCTGTCGCACTTCTCATTGCTTTCCTCCAGCTCGTTCAGGTCGGTGGGCGACAGCGAGAAGAACGCTATTTCTGACCCCGAGGCAAACCCGGAAACAAAAAGAAGAAGACACGACAGAACGCCCGAAAACACTGTTCCGGCAGTCGGAGTCAGAAGATGAACCTCTGCAAATAATTGTTGAAGATAGTCCACAGCTTATTCCTTTGATTCCTTGGGCGTGAGCATCTCCATGTTCTCGGCCCAAATCTCGGTCACATATTTACGCTGGCCCTGCTTGTCGTCATAGGTGGAATAGCGGAGGCGCCCCTCGATGTACAGCTTGTCGCCTTTATGCACGTACTTTTCGACAATCTCGGCCAGGCGCCGCCATAGCAGCACATTGTGCCAGTCGGTGTGGTCAGGTACCTGAGTGCCGTTCTGGAGAGTGTAACCCCTTTCGGTCGTAGCAAAGCGGAAGCGTGCCACAGCAACGCCCTGATCCACGTAGCGTACCTCGGGTTCGGTACCCACATTACCTATAAGCATAACCTTGTTCATTTCGCCTGACCGAGATAGAAAAACTTGAAATTCTTACCTTTGGCCGACGGAAACTGGCTGCGCTCGTCGACACGCTCCTGAAGATGCTCCACGATGCGGTTATAGCAGTCGATGCCCGATTCTGCCTTCACACGGGCTACAAAGTGGGCGTCGCGGTACTGGAACTTGCCGGTACCCGGCACCAGCAGCACGCGCTTGAAGTCTATAGCGCCCTCATACCATCCGGGGTTGATTTCGTTCAGCCGCGCAACGGCAGGAGACGCATTGCGGTCGCGACCGCCCACGTCGACAGGCCGCACGGCCTTCTTCTCCTTGAAGTCCTGCATTGTGGCTGCCTCGGTCTTGATGATGATAAAATAGATGCGGGGCCGTACCTTGTAGCGCTTGGGGTAGAACACATCGCTGGCGGCATAGTCGCGAATGTCGCTCTCCAACACGGGATTCATCCCAATCTCATCGATACCAGCTAAAAAATCTATCGCTTCGTCAACGGTGTTGACAAGCGTCTCTTGGTCAAAATATCTTAGGTATAAATTCATCTGTTAATGTGCAAATGTTTTTGTTTTTCACTAAAAATTTGTCTAATCAGAATGTGTTATTCAGGAAAAAGAGCGGAAAACGGGACTCGGACCCGCGACCCCAACCTTGGCAAGGTTGTGCTCTACCAACTGAGCTATTTCCGCAAATAAGAAACAAGTGAAGAGGAGGAGACTCGAACTCCCACGTCGCAATTGACACTACCCCCTCAAAGTAGCGCGTCTACCAATTCCGCCACCTCTCCAACATGTAAACATTCTGAAACTGAATGTGTGCCCAGAACAGGACTCGAACCTGCACGCCTCGCGGCACACGCACCTGAAACGTGCGCGTCTACCAATTCCGCCACCTGGGCAAAAGTCCACCGACTCAGAA
>JAFPVW010000086.1 GCA_017395215.1 Prevotella sp.
ACATCTACGAGATGCTGGGGTACAAGAAGATGCCGTTCTGGAGAAAAATAAAAGTTTGTAGTACACAGTAAAGTAATCAAGAATGCTGGAACAGCGGTAACAGCGAGAAAAACAGAAAAGTGGGGTCAAAGTTGGGTTAAGGAGTTTTTCCGTAAGTTCCAAATATTACGAGGCAATTTCTGCGGAAAATAATCTTTGCGCTTGTATAACAGAGGGACTTTTGTTATACGGAAAATAGTCTTTGCGCTTGCACCAATGCAGAAAAGTTTGTAAATTTGCACGGTAAAAAGATAAAAAAAGGGAGAAGGATGCTTAGGGACTTTATAGCCATCGACTTTGAGACGGCCAACCAGGAGCCGTCGAGCGTCTGCAGTGTGGGGGTGGTCATGGTGCGCAACGGGCAGGTGGCCGGCACGTTCTACAGCCTGATTCAGCCTGAGCCGAACTACTACAGCTACTGGTGCCAGCGGGTGCACGGACTGAGTCAGCAGGACACTGACGAGGCAGAGGTGTTCTCGAAGGTGTGGCAGCAGCTGGAGGAGCGCATTGCCGACGTGTTCTTTGCCGACCAGCTGGCCCTTGACAACCGGCGCGACCTGATTGCCTCAATCCCCTTCGTGGCCCACAATGCCCGCTTCGACGAGGGTTGCCTGAAGGCGGCGTTCAAGGTGTACCAGATGGACTATCCCGACTACTGTTTCCACGACACGCTCAGGGCTTCGCGCAGGCAGTTCGGCCAGCGGCTGCCCAACCACCAGCTGCAGACCGTTGCTGCTGCCTGCGGCTACTCGCTGCAGCGCCATCACCATGCGCTGGCCGATGCCGAAGCCTGTGCCGTCATTGCCCTGAACATCCTGTGACTAACGGTACAGATAGCGCTTGATGCTCATCTTCGGCGTTTTCTCAAAGGGCTCGCCGACAAACACCACTTCATTGATCTTGCTGTAGACGGGGAGCTGCTTGTTGGCAGCGGTGCGTATGAGCTCGGGTATCTCCGCGCGCCTGCTCACGTCCAGGTCGTCGGGTATCTCGGGATAGACCAGCGCCACGAGCCTGCCCTTGCGCTCAACGACCAGCGACTCGTTGACGTAGGGACAGCCTGAGAGCACGGCTTCGAGCTCCTCGGGATAGATGTTCTGGCCAGACGAGTTGAGAATCATCGACTTGATGCGGCCACGGATGAAGATGTTGTTGTCTTTGTCAAGCAGTCCCAAGTCGCCTGTGCGGAACCATCCGTCGTCAGTAAACGCGGCGGCATTGGCTTCGGGATTCTTGTAGTAGCCGATGGTGATGTTATCGCCGCGCACCTGTATTTCGCCCGGGACATTTATCGGGTCGCCGGAGCTGATGCGGAGGTCGTGGACAGGCTTGCCACAAGAACCAGGCACAAACTCCGTACACCACTCCCAGCCCAGCAGGGGGCAGGCTTCGGTCATGCCATAGCCCACGGTATAGGGCAGGTGCATGCGGGTGAAGCACTCCTCGACCTCGGGCTTCAGGGCAGCACCGCCCATGATGAAGCCCCGCACGCGGCCGCCAAAGGCTGCCAGCAGCTTCTTGCGCACTATCTTGTAAATGGCTTTGCGGGCCTGGGGTATGGCCGTCAGCCACTTCATCTTGTCGAGGGCGGGCTTGATGGAATTGGCATACACCTTCTCCATCACCAGGGGCACGGTGACCACCATATAGGGCCTGACCTCCTGCATGGCCTTCAGCAGCGTCGAGGGCGAGGGTGTCTTGCCGAGGAAGTAGACCGTCACGCCGTCGACATTGGGATGGATGAACTCGATGGCCAGTCCGTACATGTGGGCCATGGGCAGCATCGAGACGATGGTCTCGCCGGGCTGATTGGGGAAGTGGCTGTTGCTGAAGTCGTCGGTGTCGGAGATGGCGCCGTAGGTGAGCATGACGCCCTTGGGATTGCCGGTGGTTCCCGAGGTGTAGTTGATGATGGCCAGCTTGTCCATGTTGTCCGTAGGATAGGAAATCTGTTCCCTGGTCAGTCCTGCGGGGTGCTTCTCGTCGAAGGCCTTCTCGCGGTTCTGCCAGGCCTGGGCCACCCTGTCGTCGCGGTGCCAGAGCATCGTGCCTTCCTTCACGTCGATGGCAGCCCTGAGGTTGGGCATCCGGCTGGGGTTGAGCTCGTGCCATATCGCCTTGTCGGTGAACAGCAGCACGCTGTCGGAGTGGTGCGTCAGGGTCGAGATGCTGTTGGGGTGGAAGTCGGCCAGCAGGGGCACTGCCACACACTCGTTGACATTGATGCCCCAGAACGTCATGGCCCAGCGTGCACAGTTGCGCGCACAGATGGCTATCTTGCTGCGCTTGGTGATACCCGCATCGGCAAGGAAAATCCTGAACTGCTCAATGCTTCGAGCCACGTCGGCATACGTAAAGGCGTCGCCCTGGTAGTCGCAGAGCGCCTTCTGGTCCCACTGCTGGCAGACGGTCTGCTCGAGTGTCTTCAGATAGTGTTTTAACGTTGTTGAAAGTTCTTTTGCCATAACGTTCAGCTTTATAAGTTGGCCTGTCGCAATTTTGGTGCAAATATAATGATAATAAATGAATAATGGCTGCTTTTGCGCAATTATTTAAGTGAATTTAGGCAAGAAGCGCCTGCCCTGATACTTCGCGCCGGGAGAGTCAGTCCCCCCTGCCATTACGGCTGCAGGCGGCGGCGAAAGGTTAAATAATCGTAAAAGCCCGCACTTTCAGCTTCAGGCATTGCTCTTTTTACGGCAAAATTAGTACCTTTGCACCCCGTTTGAGTCCGTTGGGGCAGAAAGAAGTGTGTACGGACGTACGCCGCCTCGCGGAAAAACCCCTAAAATACAAATTAAAAGCAAAATGTACGCAATTGTAGAGATTCAGGGTCAGCAGTTTAAGGCCGAACAGGGCAAGAAGCTCTTCGTCCACCACATCAAGGACGTGGAAGAGGGCAAGACTGTTGAATTTGACAAGGTGCTGCTCGTCGACGCCGACGGTGCAGTCACGGTAGGCGCCCCCACCGTCAAGGGTGCCAAGGTAGTGTGTGAAGTAGTGAACCCGCTCGTGAAGGGCGACAAGGTGATTGTCTTCAAGATGAAGCGCCGCAAGGACTCGCGCAAGCGCAATGGTCACCGCGAACAGTTCACGCAGGTAGAAGTTAAATCAGTAATCGCTTAAAACAGAGGAGGACTTAGAAATGGCTCATAAAAAAGGTGTAGGTAGTTCTAAGAACGGCCGCGAGAGCGCAGCCCAGCGACTGGGCATTAAGATTTTCGGCGGTCAGCAGTGCGTAGCCGGCAACATCATCGTTCGCCAGCGCGGCACGAAGCACAACCCGGGCAACAACGTAGCTATTGGCAAGGACGACACGCTTTATGCACTCGTCGACGGAACGGTTCAGTTCCACAAGGGCAAGCGCGACAAGAGTGTTGTATCAGTAATCCCCAACGCTGCTGAGGCCTAAGTAAACAAACAACAAGCAATTTATTCCAAACAAACAACCGCAGGAGGGAAACGACGCCGTTTTCCTCCTATTTCTTTTCTCCCCCCGGTCAGCTTGGCGGCAGGGGGTGCTTCACGTCCTCCTTGATGCCCAGCTGCTTCATTTCGTTGGCCTTCTGGAGTATGCCGCGGGTGCCGTCGACAGACTTCTGCATGTCCGTGAAGTCGGCATTGAGCAGGTCGATGTCGCGCCCTATCTTGGCAGCCCGCTCGGCAAAGAGCCCGATGCGCGAGAGGAGCTGCTCGGCCAGCCCTACAATCTTCTTCTGGTTCTCCGTCTGGTTGTGCTGCCGCCAGGCTATCTGTATCATGCGCAGAATGGCGAAGAGGTTCTGGGTCGAGCTGATGAACACCTTCTTGTCGAAGGCCTCAGTCCACAGCTTCGGGTCGCGGGCCAGGGCCACCTGCAGGGCAGCCTCGTTGGGCACGTACATGATGACAAAGTCGATGGCGGTGCGCGGCGGCTGGACATAGCGGCTGTAGTCCTTCTGAGCCAGCTCCTTGACGTGTGAGCGCAGGCTCTGCACATGACGGTCGAGCATCTGCTGGCGCAGGGCGTCGGCAGGCTCGTTGACGTAGTCGTAATAGGCCTTGATGCTGACCTTGGCATCGATGACGACATCCTGATTGCCGGGATAGTGGAGCACGACGTCGGGGCGCATGGAGTGGCCCGTGTCCTCATTGCGCACGACGAAGCCGTCCTGGTCGGTGAGGGTGCCCTGCACGTCGTAGTCGAAACCGCGCTTGAAGCCCTGCGAGTCGAGCAGTTCCTGGAGCACCAGCTCGCCCCAGTCGCCCGCCTGCTTGGAGTCGCCGCGCAGGGCGTTGGTCAGCCGTGTTGCCGTCAGGTCCATCTTCTCGGCCTGCTCGCCCACCTGCCGCAGCCTTTCAGCCAGCGAGGCAGCGGTTTTGGCAGCCTCGCGGTCGCTCTGCTGAATGGCCTTCTGCAGTTCGGCAAAGCTGTCGCCGATGGGCTTGGTAATATGCTCCATGGCCTCGCGGTTCTCATCCTTCAGCCGGTCGCTGGTCTTCGACAGCACGCTCGTGGCCAGATTGCAGAACTGCTCGCGGACGACGTTCAGCTGCTCCTGAAACTGCTCGTTGCGCAAGCGTGTCTCGACGGCTGTCTGCTCCTTCAGCAGGCTGATTTCGTTCTCCTGCGATATGCTGAGGGCGTTCAGGTGACGGTTCTCTGCCTGCAGGCTTGCCACGAGCTCGTTCTTTGCCTTCAAGTCGATGGCAGTATGACGCAGCGACGTGGCGGTGGCCTCCGACTGAATGCGAAGCGCAGTGTATCGCCGGTTGGCAATAAGGTAAGAGGCAAGCACACCTGCCACTATGCCGACAACGGCGGCGATGATGATTCCAAGCATAGCACTACATTAATTTTTATATACGCGCGTGAAGCAGCTGCTTTCGCAATTTGGCTGCAAATTTACGAAATTATTCTTGTTTCGTGACATCTGTTTCCCATTTATTTCTTTCTGAAGCAAATTTAACGCATCTTTCTTGCGGGCTTTACTTTTTTTTCATATCTTTGCAGTCGATTAGAGATTTAAACAATAGTGCATGAAGCTCATCATCATGACTAAATCCACGTTCTTCGTGGAAGAGGACAAGATACTGACCACGCTCTTTGAAGCAGGACTCGACAACCTGCACCTGTATAAGCCGGGGTCGGAGCCCGTTTACTCGGAACGGCTGCTGACGCTGCTGCCCGACAGCTACTATGGACGCATCACCGTGCACGACCATTTCTACCTGAAAGAGGAGTTCAACCTCAGAGGCATACACATCAGCAACCCGCAGGCGCAGCCGCCACTGGGCTACAGGGGCAATATCAGCCGCACCTGCAAGAGCATCGACGACCTGAAGGACACGAAGAAACGCTCAAACTACGTCTTCCTGAAGACCTTGTTCGACAGCCAGAGCAATCCTGCCGACAAGTCGACGCTGACAATGGACGAGCTGAAGGAGGCCTCGCGGCGCGGACTCATCGACAAGCGCGTCTACGCCATGGGCGGCATGAACCTTGGCAACATCAGCCTGGCCAAGGAGCTGGGCTTCGGCGGCGTCGTCATCTGCGGCGACCTCTGGAACCGCTTCGACATTCTGGGCGGACTCGACTACAAGGAGCTCATCAGCCACTTCGAGAAATTACGCAAAGCAGTAAGCTAAAACAAAGCAAAAACACAATATACGAATATGGAAAACAGCTACATGGTCTTCTCGGGTACAGCCACGAGATATCTGGCAGAGAGAATCTGCCTAAGCTTAGGTTGCCCGTTAGGCCAACTTCAAATCACCAAGTTCTCTGACGGAGAGTTTGCCGTCAGCTACGAGGAGTCAATCCGAGGCCGCGACATCTTCCTGGTACAGAGCACATTCCCCAACAGCGACAACCTGATGGAGCTGCTCCTGATGATCGATGCCGCCAAGCGCGCCTCGGCACGTACCATCAACGCCGTCATACCCTACTTCGGGTGGGCACGTCAGGACCGTAAGGACAAGCCACGCGTCTCGATAGGCGCCAAGCTGGTGGCCGACCTGCTCAGCGTTGCCGGCGTCAACCGCGTCATCACGATGGACCTGCACGCCGACCAGATTCAGGGCTTCTTCGACGTTCCCGTCGACCATCTCTACGCCTCGGGCGTCATCATGCCCTACCTGAAGAGCCTGCAGCTCGAGGACATGGTCATTGCGTCGCCCGACGTGGGCGGCTCGAAGCGTGCCAACACCTACGCCAAGTTCTTCGGCTGCCCGCTGGTGCTGTGCAACAAGACGCGCGCCCGTGCCAACGTCGTGGCCACGATGCAGATTATAGGCGACGTAGAGGGCAAGAACGTGATCATCATCGACGATATGGTCGACACCGCCGGCACCATCACCAAGGCTGCCGACCTGATGAAGGAGTCGGGCGCCAAGACGGTGCGCGCCTGCGCCTCCCACTGCGTGATGAGCGGCCCTGCCAGCGACCGTGTGCAGGAGTCGGCCCTCGAGGAGATTGTCTTCACCGACTCTATCCCCTACACCCAGCGCTGTGCCAAGGTGAAGCAGCTCTCCGTGGCTGACATGTTTGCCGAGGCCATCCGCCGCGTCATCGACAACAAGAGCATCAGCGACCTCTACATTGTTTAGACGTTGAGGAGCAGAAAGTTCATCGGACTGGCACTGGCGACATCATTATTTGCCGCCTGCCAGTCCGATACATATTATATAAAAGGTGAGGTGCACGGATTCGAAGATGGTACCGTGGTCTACCTGGCTGAAGCTGAAGGGGCGCATCGCGTGCTCGACTCATTGGTGGTGAGCGACGGGCGCTTTGCCTACGATGCTCCGGCCAGCGACCAGCTGCTTTGTCTCATCCCCTCTGGTGCGGCCACTCCCGCCCTCTACTTCTTTGCCTGTCCGGGCAACGCCTATGTGGAGCTGTCGGCAGAAAAGGGCTGTTCACGCGTTTCGGGAACCAAGGTCAACAACGCGTGGCAGGCACTGAACGACACCGTAGCCAAGTACGACGCCCACCTGCGCACGCTCTTCACGGCCGACAGCATCAGTCCACACAAGACTTACGCCGCATCAGAGCAGCTATACACCACTCTGACACGGCGCATCAATGAGGCGGCCATCAAGAACAACGACAATGCCCTGGGCCGCTTCATCAGCAGTCATTACTTACCGAAATAACGCTTCAGCAGTCCGGCGAAGCCGGCACCGTGGCGGGCCTCGTCCTTAGCCATCTCGTGGACGGTGTCGTGGATGGCATCAAAGCCTGCTGCCTTGGCGTTCTTGGCAATACGGAACTTGTCCTCGCAGGCACCGGCCTCAGCAGCAGCGCGCTTCTCAAGGTTGGTCTTCGTATCCCATACACACTCACCGAGCAGCTCGGCAAAGCGGCTGGCATGGTCGGCCTCTTCGAAGGCATAGCGCTTGAAGGCCTCGGCAATCTCGGGATAGCCCTCACGGTCGGCCTGACGGGCCATAGCCAGATACATACCTACCTCGCCGCACTCACCGTTGAAGTGGTTGCGCAGGTCCTGAATCATCTCCTCGCTGACGCCCTCGGGCTTGCCGTCGCCAATCTTGTGGACGGTGGCATAGGTCATGTCGGCATCGTCCTTCAGTTCTGAGAACTTCGAGGCAGGAGCCTTACAGATCGGACACTTCTCGGGAGCAGCATCGCCTTCGTAGATATATCCACAAACGGCGCAGATAAACTTTTTCTTCATAATCGCGATTGTTTAGTATTTGTTTAGAAAGTATAGCCAAGCGTAAAGAGCACCTGGTGGCGCTTGTTGTTCACCTTTACAGCGTTGCAGAGGTTGTCGTCCTCAGCATACTCATTGTCCACATAGTTCATGAAGGGATAGAAGTCACCCTTCGTCGTCTGGTACTGGTAGGCAAGCGACAGATTGAGATTCTCAAACTGGTAGCCGATGCCGCAGGTAATGCGGTGGGTGGCATCCCAGTTGGTGTAGTCGGTAGCCGAGCTGTAGTAGGAGCCGTCGGTGCCAAGCGAACCATCCTTGAAACCGTCCTTATTGTAGGCAGGCGACACGTAGTTGTAGCCCAGGCGGAAGGCCATCTCGGGCGAGGGCTTCAGCTCGGCGCCCAGCTTCAGCGTCGATACGCCCTTCAGCGTCTGCTCGGTGTGGCGGTTCATGACGTCGTCGCTCGAGCTGTTGTCGTGGTAGTCGCCATACCAGTCGTAATAGGAGTCGGTGATGTAGCGGGTGTCGATTGAGCCGTAGTCGGTGTACTCATAGGTAGCACCGAGGGCCAGCATCGTGCCGATGGTGTGACCAAGGCTCAGTCCGAAGCGCCAGGGTGTGTAAAGCTTATAATCGTATGCCTCACCGGCATCAACGTTCAAGTCGCCGTCGCTGACGAAGGTGCTGTTGCGGGTGGTCAGGCTATACCACGTCGGCGTGTGGACATAGGCACCAATGCGGAAGGGCGAGGTTTCGACAGGGCGCACAATGACACCGGCCTTCAAGTCGAAGCCTGTACCGTCAATCTTGCGGTCGTCAGAGACTCTGAGGCTGAAACCGTCCAGCTGCTCACAATACTCGCTGTAGTGGCGGTAGTTGACGTCGTGGATACCCACGGTCAGACCCAGAAACACTTGGTTGCTGATGGCACCGCTGAGGTTCAAGTCGTACTCGCCGATGTAGCCATACTTTGCGCGGTCCATCGTGTAGCTCTGCGCATTGTCGTAGTACCAGACGTTCTCTCCTGTATCGTAGTTCAGATTACGGGCGTAGATATCGTCCAGCTGGTTGCACGAGGCATAGCTGTGGTCGAAGTCGGGCACGCCGCCTGTACCCACCTCATAGAGCAGTCCGGCCTTGGCCTTGGCATAGGTCAGCTTGTTCTGCGACGCATTGCCCAGCCGGTCGGCGGCTGACAGGATAAAGTCGAAATTACGGCTCTTGTGGTAGTTGAAGCTGAAGTTCAGCCACGAGTCGTCGTTGTCGAAGCCCGACCAGACGAAGCCTGCCTGATCGAAGCTCATGTTCGTCTTGTTGCCGGGCGAGAAGTCCTTCGCCTCCTCCTGGCTCACCAGTCCCAGCGACATGGCAACCGACGACTTGCGCAGCAGTCCCACGCCGGCGGGGTTGGTCGAGATGGTCGAGATGTCGGCACCCAGGGCCTCCAGCGCTCCGCCCATACCTACGTAGCGGGCCGTTCCGTTCAGATCCTCCTGAGCCACCTTCATGTTCTCGTATGTCTCCTGGGCCACTGACGGCATTGCAGCCGCCAAGGCCATGATTGCAATATATATCCTTTTCATAATCTTCAATGCCAATTATCAATTATCAATTCGCAATTATCAATTCTCAATTCTCAATTACCGGCGTCCGCCGAAGCTGCCACCGCCACTACGGCTGCCGCCACCACCACCGCCTGACGAACGGCTGCCACCGAAGCTGCCACCACCGCCGAACGAACCGCCTGACGAGGATGACCTGCTCACCGAAGGTGCAGAATAGCTGGGCGAACTGGTAGTCGTCGAGCGCGTTGGCGCTGTCGTCGTAGTGCGTGGACTCGTAGTACGGGCACCGCCGAAATTACCTGCTGCAGTCGATGACACACGGCGCGTTGTGGTACCAGTGGCCGTCGTGCGGGTTACGCCTGATGAAGATGAGCGCGAACCGCCAAAGCTGCCGCTGCGGCCAGTCGTTGCTGAGCCTAAAGCGCGTCCGCCGAACGTGCCTGTAGAGTATGCCGTCGTGCGACCGTTGCTGGCGCCACGCGGACCATTATAACTGACACGGCCGTGACGCTCGGTACCGGTAGGACCGTTGTAGCTGACCACGCCGCCACCATAGTAGTGGGGATAGTAGTAGCCGCCATACCAGTAGCTGTAGTAGGGCCTGTAATAGCCGTAATACCAGGGGTCATACCAGCCGTAGTACCAAGGGTCGTACCAGCCCCCATAGTACCAGGGGTCACGCCAGTACCAGTAGCTGTCGTACCAGGGATAGTACGTTGAGTAGAACCAGGGCGAGTGCCAGCTATAGAGACTCCACGAGTCGCGACGACCGTCACGATAGCCCTCGGCGTAGGCGTTGGGGTCGGGCTCGTAGCCGTCCCAGCGGCTCATCTCGCGTGTCAGCGCGAAATCCTCAGTGGCTGCAGAGTCGGGATAGACGCCCAGCTCGCCGTTGAAACTGATGATGTCGTTGCCGACGGAGTCGTTCGAGACGACCTGGTAGTAGCTGCCGCCGCGACGGTTGTATTCGTCCACGCTGCGGTTGCTACCCGAATAGAATGTCGGAGCCGGACGCACGCTGCTGCGCACCGTCGTCGTACTCACAGAACTCTTCTTGCTCGGGACGAAGTACATGTCATCGTCCTGTGCCATCATGGTCAGAGGCAAAGCCCCCAGAATGAGCGAAACTAAAATCTTTTTCATCATTTTCATCTTTCTCCTTCGTTTTTATGGTTTCACGGTACAAAAGTACTGCGAATTTCACTGCAAATATACGGAAAAACCCTAAAACGTGATAGGTTTTTCCCTATTTTTAGTAATTTTGCGGCAAATTTTAACAACTTATGAAGTATTACGAAGTAGATTTCAACGTTTTGCCTCTCAGCAGCGATGCCACCGACCTCCTGGCGGCGCTCGCAGGCGAGGCTGGCTTCGAGACTTTTGAGGAGACCGACCACGGTCTGCGCGGCTACGTACAACAGCAACTCTTCGACCGCAGCCTTCTCGACAGCCTGCTCCAGACGTTCCCCATGCCGGGCGTCACCGTCAGCTATACCGTCGGCCAAGCCGAGGACCGCGACTGGAACGAGCAGTGGGAGCAGCAGGGCTTCGAGCCTATTCTGGTGGAGGGTGGTGGGTTGAAGGTTGAAGGTGGAGGGTTGAAGGTGGAGGGCCCTTCCATCCTTATCCACGACGGCCGTCACTATCCTCCCTCCACCCTCCACCTTCCACCCTCCACCATCACAGTAGAAATCGACGCCCGCCAGGCCTTCGGCACCGGCACTCACGAGACTACCCGCATGGTCTGCGCCACACTCCTTGACCTCCTATCATCCCCCAACGGGGGGGACAGAGGGGGGCTTTCTCCCCGCGTGCTCGACTGCGGCAGCGGCACCGGCATTCTCGGCATCACGGCCATGAAGCTCGGCGCTCGCGAATGTGTGGCCTACGACATCGACGAGTGGAGCGTCGACAACACCCGCCACAACGCCGTCATCAACCAGGTTGAACTGACGCCGCTGCTCGGCGACGCATCTATATTAAACAATGTAGAGGGAGCGTTTGACATTATTATGGCCAACATCAACCGCAACATCCTGCTGGCCGACATGCCCGCTTTCCGTCAGAAAATGGCTCCAGGCGCCCGCCTCATCCTCAGCGGATTCTACACCGCCGACATCCCGCAGCTCACAGCCCGCGCCACTGAGCTTGGCCTCAGACTCGTCAGCCAAAAGGAGGAAGCTGACTGGGCGTGCCTACTCTTTGAATGATTGTTTTTCAGAAAAAGCCAACTTGGCACATCGGCAAGATGCAAAGGCAAATAATTGGCCGAAACCTTTGGTGGTTCGCAGAAAATTCGTACCTTTGCAGCAAAATGTATAATAAACCAAAAGCTTAGGACTATTATGAACGAACAGCAAACAATGAAGCCATACGTGATTGGCTTGGACTTAGGAGGTACAAACTCCGTGTTTGGAATTGTCGACGCACGCGGCGACATCAAGGCTACGACGGCCATCAAGACCGGCGGCTACACAACGGCTGCCGACTACGTCGACGCCTGCGTGGAGGCCCTGCAGGTCATCATCGAGCAGGTGGGCGGTCTGGAGAAGATCAAGGCGATGGGCATCGGTGCGCCCAACGGCAACTACTATAACGGCACCATCGAGTTTGCGCCGAACCTGGCATGGGCTCACGACGAGGTGGTTCCCCTGGCCAAGATGTTCAGCGAGCGGCTGGGAGGCATCCCCGTGGCGCTGACCAACGACGCCAACGCCGCCGCCCTGGGCGAGATGGTCTACGGCGTGGCACGCGGCATGAAGAACTTCATAGTCATCACATTGGGTACGGGCGTGGGCTCGGGCATCGTAGTGAACGGCCAGCTGCTCTACGGCTGCGACGGCTTCGCAGGCGAGCTGGGCCACGTAACGATGGTGCGCGGCGCCGAGGGCCGCAGCTGCGGTTGCGGTCGCACGGGCTGTCTGGAGGCTTACTGCTCGGCAACGGGTGTGGCACGCACGGCCCGCGAAATGCTGGCAAAGACCACCCGTCCGTCGCTGCTGCGCGAGATGAATCCCGAGGACATCACGTCGCTCGACGTCAGCATTGCCGCCGGCAAGGGCGACGAGCTGGCCAACGAGATCTATCAGTTCACGGGCAAGATGCTGGGCGAGGCCTGCGCCGACTTCACTGCCTTCTCGAGTCCCGAGGCGTTCATCTTCTTCGGTGGTATGGTGAAGGCCGGCGAGCTGATTATGAAGCCCATCCGCGAGGCCTACGACGCCCACGTCATGCAGATATTCCGCGGCAAGGCGCAGTTCCTGGTGAGCGGTCTCGACGGTGCCTCAGCCGCCGTCCTCGGTGCCTCAGCTATCGGGTGGGAAATCTAAAGCCCACCCAAGCCCATTCCCGAGCGAGGCTCGCCTACCCGTAGCCTTTCCCCAAGGGAGGGGTGTTTAATACAGAATGAGGACAGATTCTAACAAGGTACATTTATTAATCATTTAATATATTTGGAGAGCCACAACACCTAAACATGTAATCAAACATCCCTCCCTTGGGGAGGGCTTGGGTGGGCTTTAAAATCTATGGAAAAGAAACTTTTGTTGGGCGACGAAGCCATAGCGCTGGGAGCGCTGCACGCCGGACTCTCTGGTGTGTATGCATACCCGGGCACGCCGTCGACTGAGATTACAGAGTTTATTCAGGGGAACGCCCTGGCCAAGGAGCGCGGCGTACACTGCCGCTGGAGTACCAACGAGAAGACGGCTATGGAGGCCGCACTGGGCATGTCGTTCATGGGCAAGCGCTCAATGGTCTGCATGAAGCACGTCGGACTGAACGTCTGCGCCGACCCGTTTGTCAACAGCGGCATGACGGGCGTCAACGGCGGCGTCGTAGTACTGGTGGCCGACGACCCGTCGATGCACTCCAGCCAGGACGAGCAGGACTCACGCTTCTACGGCAAGTTCGCCCTCATCCCCACGTTCGAGCCGTCGAACCAGCAGGAGGCCTACGACATGATGGCCGCCGCCTTCGACTACTCGGAGCGCATCTGCCTGCCGGTACTGATGCGCGTCACCACCCGCATGGCCCACAGCCGCGCCGTCGTCCAGTGTGTTGACGTACCACGTCAACAGAACGCCCTGAACTACAACGCCGTAGCCGCCAACTGGGTGCTGCTGCCCGCCAACGCCAAGAAGCGCAACGACATCGTCACCGCCCAACAGGCTCAGCTGGAGCAGGATGCTGCCGGCTCACCTTATAATATATATAAAGCCCCCACCCTGCCTCCCCCCGAAGGGGAGGGGAAATACCCTCTGGGAATCATTGCCAGCGGTATCGGCTACAACTACGTGATGGAAGTGCTCAGCACACCTCCCCAACAGGGGGAGGACGGGAAGGGGCTTCCCATCCTGAAGATTTCGCAGTACCCGCTGCCGAAGCAGCTGGTGCGCCGACTCATGGACGAGTGCGAACGGGTGCTCATCGTCGAGGAAGGCCAGCCCTTCATCGAGGACATCGTGCGCGGCGTCTACGACCTGAAGAACGTTCACGGCAAGCTCGACGGAACGCTGCCCCGCACGGGCGAGCTGAACCCCGACTTCGTGAAGAAGGCCCTCGGCATGGAGGTGGGCCAGTGCTTCGACCCGTGTGCCGACGTGGCCCCGCGCCCGCCCGCACTCTGTCAGGGCTGCGGCCACCGCGACGTCTACGCTGCGCTGAACGAAGTGCTGCGTGAGTACGACAATCCGCGCGTCTTCGGCGACATCGGCTGCTACACGCTGGGCTTCCTGCCCCCGTTCCGCGCCATCCACTCGTGCGTCGACATGGGTGCCTCGATTACAATGGCCAAGGGTGCTGCCGACGCCGGTCAGTGGCCCGCAGTTGCCATCATCGGCGACTCCACGTTTACCCACAGCGGCATGACGGGACTGCTCGACGCCATCAACGAGAACGCCAACATCACCGTCATCATCAGCGACAACCTGACGACGGGCATGACGGGCGGTCAGGACTCTGCCGGCACCAACAAGTTCGAGGCCATCTGCCGCGGCTTGGGCCTGAGCGACGAGCACCTGAAGGTGGTTGTTCCCCTGCCGAAGAACATGCCGGAGATTACGCAGACCATCCGCGACGAAATCAACTACAAGGGAACGAGTGTCATCATCCCGCGCCGCGAGTGCATGCAGACGCTGCAGCGCCATTTGAAGCAGAAAAAGGCCCACCCCCAACCCCTCCCCAAGGGAGGGGAGTCTAAATAGACTTGTAGGTGGATGCTAATTGATTTAATGAATAGAAAGTATAACTAAAAAATGGAGACCCCCTAAGTAACCAAACGCCCCTCCCTTGGGGAGGGGTTGGGGGTGGGCTTTATGAAGACAGATATTATTTTATGCGGCGTGGGCGGACAAGGCATCCTCTCCATCGCCACCATCATAGGCGAAGCCGCCATGAACGAGAACCTCTACATCAAGCAGGCCGAGGTGCACGGCATGAGCCAGCGCGGCGGCGACGTGCAGTCGAACCTGCGCATATCGAGCGACCCCATCTACAGCGACCTCATTGCCCGCGGCTCGGCCGACGTCATCATCTCAATGGAGCCGATGGAGGCCCTGCGCTACCTGCCCTTCCTCGCCAAGGACGGCTGGATCATCACCTCGGCAACGCCGTTCAAGAACATTCCCAACTACCCCGACATGGACGTTATCAACGCCGACCTCGACCGGCTGCCCAACGTCATCCGCATTGACATCGAGCAGATGGCTAAGGACAATGGTGTGCCTCGCTCGGCCAACGTCATACTGCTCGGCGCCGCCCAGAAGGCACTCGGCATTGAGTATCAGAAACTTGAGGACGCTATTCGCCGCGTCTTCGGACGCAAGGGCGAGGCCATTGTCGAGGCCAACATCAAGGCACTCGCACTCGGACGCGCTGCCCAGAAATAAATCGAGAATCGAAAATCCGTAAATCGAAAATGAAACCCACACCAATTAAGAAGGAGATTGTCGACGGACTGATAGCCCAGATGGGCATTCAGGACTTCGCCAAGGCTACCATACGCGAGGTGAAGCAGGTGGCCGCTATGGCCGAGAAGGAGAGCGGCGTTGAGTTTATCAAGATGGAAATGGGCATTCCCGGACTGCCTGCCGCACAGGTTGGCGTCGATGCCCAGATCAAGGCTTTGCAGGACGGCATCGCCCACTCCTACCCCGACATTCAGGGCTACCCCGAGCTGAAGCGGCAGGCCTCGCGCTTTGTCAAGGCGTTCATCGACGTCGACGTCAAGCCCGAGGGCTGCGTCCCCGTCACGGGCAGCATGCAGGGCACGTTTGCCTCGTTCCTCACCTGCTCGCAGGCCGACAAGCGCCGCGACACCGTGCTCTTCATCGACCCGGGCTTCCCCGTACAGAAAATGCAGCTGCAGGTACAGGGCGTCAGCTACGAGACGTTCGACGTCTACGACTTCCGCGGCGAAAAGCTCGGTCCGAAGTTGGAGAGCTACCTGTCGAAGGGCAACATCTGCGCCATCGTCTACTCCAACCCCAACAACCCGTCGTGGGTCTGCCTGACGGAGCAGGAGCTGCAGACCATCGGTGAGCTGGCTACCCGCTACGACTGTATCATCATGGAGGACCTCGCCTACTTCGCTATGGACTTCCGTCAGGACCTCTCCGTGCCCTTCGAGCCGCCATTCCAGCCCTCGGTGGCCCGCTATACCGACAACTACATGCTGCTCATCTCGGGCTCGAAGGCGTTCAGCTATGCCGGCGAGCGCATCGGCGTGGTGTGCATCAGCGACAAGCTGTTCCACCGCCACTTCCCCGACCTGGCCGCACGCTACGAGGGTCTGCCCTTCGGACTGGTCTTCTCGACCCGCATGCTCTACGCCCTTTCGTCGGGCACGAGCCACTCGGCACAGTATGCGCTGGCCGCCATGTTCCGCGCTGCCTGCGACGGCGAGTACAACTTCCGTCAGGAGGTGAAGGTCTACGGCGACCGCGCCCACCGGCTGAAGGAAATTTTTTGTAAGCACGGCTTCCACATCGTCTACGACCGCGACCTCGACCGCCCCGTTGCCGACGGCTTCTACTTCACCATCGGCTATGGTGGCATGACCAGCGGCCAGCTGGCTCAGGAACTGATGTACTACGGCGTCTCGGCCATCTGTCTCATCACGACTGGCTCGCATCAGGAGGGCCTGCGTGTATGTACCTCATTCATTGAGGACCACCAGTACGCACAGCTCGACGAGCGCATGGCCGTCTTTGCTGAGAACAACCCGATATGAAAGCCCTGAAAGCGAAATACCTGCTCGTAGCTGCCGCCGTCTGCCTGCTGGCCATCGTCGGACTGGTCTACTACTTCTTCCTGACGTCGTTCTCGACGAAGGATGAAACCCAGTACGTGTGCATCGACGACGACGACACCATCGACTCCGTGCTCACCAAGCTGCGCCCGGTTGGCTCAGAACATGCGCTGACGGGATTCTCGACGCTGATACGCCACACCGACTACGCACAGCATCCGCGCACAGGCCGCTACGCCATTGGGCCCAATGAGAGCACGTTTGCGGTCATGCGCAAGCTGAAGAACGGCCAGCAGGAGGCGGTGATGCTCACCATCCCCGAGTCGCGCACCATGCAGAAGCTGGCCGCCGTGCTCGGCCGGAAGCTGATGATGGACTCTGTGGAGATTGCCGCAGCACTCATCGACGACGCCTACTGCCAGCGCTGGGGCTACGACACCTGCACCATTGCCGCGCTCTTCGTGCCCAACACCTATGAGGTGTACTGGAACACTACGCTCGACCACTTCATGGAGCGCATGGTGAAGGAGCACGACGCCTTCTGGAACAAGGAACGCTGCGCCAAGGCCGAGGCCGCCCAGCTGACGCCCGACGAGGTCTGCACGCTGGCCAGCATCATCGACGAGGAGACGGCCAACAACGACGAGAAGCCGATGATAGCCGGTATGTACCTGAACCGTCTGCACAAGAGCATGGCCCTGCAGGCCGACCCCACGGTGAAGTTCGCGCTGAAAAACTTCGAGCTGCGACGCATCTATCACGACATGCTGTTCTTCGACAGCCCCTACAACACCTACCGCAACACCGGTCTGCCCCCAGGCCCCATCAAGATTGCATCGGTGAAGGGCATCGACGCCGTGCTCAACTACGTCCGCCACGACTATCTCTACATGTGTGCCAAGGAGGACTTCTCGGGCACCCACAACTTTGCCGTCAGCTACGCTGAGCACCTGCGCAACGCCGCCCGCTACGCCAAGGCGCTGAACGAGCGGGGCATCAAGTAAACCGAGAACCCTTCACTTTTTTGCTAAGCACCTGCTAATCAACCTATTATGGTGAAGGGTTATCTCTTCACCATTTTTATGTCGTCTATCGCCTCCATTCACCTCGTTTGGAGCCGCCATTCACATGGTTTGGAGCCGCCATTCACCTCGTTTGGAGCCGCCAAATGAATTGCTGACCAAGGTCAGCAAAGCAAAACCCGCCGCCTTTCGTCCGTAAACCGCCACTTTATCCACCAAAACAGCCCCTCAACATCAAACCGCTTACTTTGACAAAGCTACGTCGTCCATACTGAAAGCAACCATTCACCGTAAGGTATTAACTATCAAGCAATTACCAACTCCGTGAAAGGATTGAAGCACGGCAGGAAAAGTATAGCTTGCGACACCTCCCGTCAAATGTCCGAAACCTCGATTCACAAAGGGCTTTCGCGCTTCACAGACCTCCCTTGACACCTCCCGTCACCTCTCCCTTCTGACCTCCCTTGACACCTTCTGTCTGATTGACATCTCTGGGATGTTCAACGGGACCTCAACGGGAGGTGTCAGCGAGACATCTCCCGTCCCGAATCCCTTTGTACATCGACGCTTCAGAGAAAAACGGGAGGTTGGGAGGTTAAAATCAAAGTACCGTCAAAAACTCCAAGTTCGCCAAGTTCCGCTCAAACTTTTTCTTCTTTTTTCTTTGTCAGTTCGGAGATATTCACTATCTTTGCACCTGACTTCAACTGCCCGCTTGTATGGGTGGAGCATAGTCGTAACATTGTGGAAATGCCCCGCGGCGGCTGCACATCGGTGTTTTCGTAACGCCGAAGTGCTTTCTTAAGCGGGGCGAAAGGACGTTTTTCTGACGTTATCTTCTATCGTCTCAACTTCGCAACTTGAAACTTTATCTGAAGATAATGCAACGAAGCGTCCACGTTGGATGTATTATATCCCGATGCTTGGTAGCCTTTATTGGCTCCCGGCATTACATATAATACGCGACGGCGTGGGCAGGCTGAAGTTGCTTATCCTGATAAAGGGGCAATGCGAAGGCCTGGACGATGGGATAAGCAAATGGATGTTTCTCCCACGTCTTTTTGTTTCCGCAACTTTATTATTATAACCGCTGATGCAGGGAGAACGGTAGGCACAAAAAAGAAGCAATATGAAGAGCGTTAATGGTACTTTAGTTTTTAAAATTGGTAAGGAATCTATCAAATTAAAAGTTGACAATCTTATATTTATTGATGATTTTGAAAAAAATCAGTCTCCACCCATAGAGAATGAAGACAAAGGACAATTATATGTAAACAAAATCTTTACTCAAGATGGTGTAAGCTTTATTATTGAGGATGAAATAAAAAAACATAAAGTAGCTGGTCAGTTAGAAGGTCATCTTCATGACATTGAAGTCTATGACGAAAGTGGAAATCTATTTGCAAGTGCGAAGAATTTGTCTGATCGTGGTAACTTTAAGTTTATTATAGAAAAAGTACAAAAAGAAGAATTATGAAACGACAAGGTATTGCATTTACATTCACATTGCTCATTAATATGATTTGTATCGAGGCTTTCGCCTATGATGCATTCATTAATGGTATCTATTACAACTTTTCGGGAACGGAGGCAATTGTTGTATCTAGGAACACGGCATTTATAACTACTGAATATTCGGGCAATTTGGTCATACCTAAATCCTTTACATATAATGGAACAACCTATTCTGTGACAAGAATCGGAAATCAAGCGTTCAATGGTTGTAGAGGCCTTACAAGCGTGACTATCCCCAATTCAGTTACGAGCATTGGTTATATGGCGTTCGATAACTGTAGCGGTCTGACAAGTTTAACTATTCCCAATTCAGTTACGAGCATTGAAGGTGCAGCGTTCCTAGGTTGTAGTGGCCTTACGAGCGTGACTATCCCCAATTCCGTGACGAGCATTAGCAGTTCTGCGTTCCGTGGTTGTAGCGGCCTTACAAGCGTGACTATCCCCAATTCAGTTACGAGCATTGAAGTTTTCGCGTTCGAAGGCTGTAGTGGCCTTACAAGCGTAACCATCCCTAACTCTGTGACTAGCATCGGTAGTCACGCGTTCGAAGGCTGTAGTGGCCTTACAAGCGTAACCATCCCCAACTCTGTGACTAGCATCGGTGGTGGCGCGTTCAGGAGTTGTAGTAGCCTTAAAGAAGTTATATACAATGCAACCAACTGTAGCGATACGCAGTCTACTGTGTTCGATGGTTGCTCTTCACTAATTTCTTTAACAATAAGTGATAACGTTCAGATGATCCCTAGCTCTGCTTTCTCTGGCTGTAGCAGTCTTACGAGTGTAACCATCCCCAATTCAGTGACGACCATTGGTAATTATGCGTTCAAACGCTGTACAGGCCTTACGGGCGTGACTATCCCCAATTCAGTTACGAGCATTGGTGATTGGGCTTTCGAAGGCTGTATTTAGAGACCTCTAAACAACCACAAACAATGAAAAATACATAGAGATAAACCCTTGTATATCAACCACTTTTAGAATTTAACACTTCGGACTTGCTTTTTGGTAGTTCTCAAAAATCCGCTTACCTTTGCAACGCATTTCTACCGCGGAGAATTTTGAGGGCTTTTATTTTGCCATCTCGTGGACAGGGTTGAC
>JAFPVW010000087.1 GCA_017395215.1 Prevotella sp.
CCCGTTTTTGAGCGAAAGCGGATGCAAAGGTACGGCTTTTTCAGATACCATCCAAATTTTTCGGCAATTATTTTCCAAAAATAACGAAAGTTTTCGGGATTGTTTACAAATTGGAGGCTTTTACAACAAGAATACTCAATTCATAGAGCATCCAGATAGGCAAAGCGACCACAAAAAGCGTGAAAACATCTGTCGTTGGAGTAACGATAGCGGCCAAGACAAGGATGGCCACTATAGCATGCCGTCGATAAGAGCTCATCAAGTGGGCATTGATAATTCCCATACGTCCCATCAGCCAGCAAACAACAGGCAATTCAAACAAGACACCCATCATAAAACTCATGCCAATAAGAGTATCGATGTACGACTGTAAGGTCAGCATATTCATCACATCGGTACTCACCTGGTAAGTTCCAAGGAAGCGGACGGTCAAAGGAAATATCAGGAAATAATTCAGCAGCAGCCCAATGACAAACATTACATAAGCAGAGCCAACAAGCTGGAATGCATATCGACGCTCATTGTCGTACAATCCCGGAGAGACAAATCTGAACAGCTCATATATAATATAAGGTGAAGTCACAAGTAAGCCGGTGAACATAGCCGTCCGCATGTGAACCATAAACTGTTCGGTCAGGCCAGTATTGATCAGTTGAATGGAAAAAGCGGAAACTCCCATCAGCTGATAAGTCACGAAGTCGCTACTGCGTGGCGCCAATACTATATTAAACAACTGCTCTTTCAGCAAGAAAGCGATAACAGTAACCAATGCAAGCAAAATCAGCATCCTAATAAGCCGTGACCGCAGCTCATCAAGATGCTCCCAGAAAGAAGCATACTCCGAGGACTTACTCATGAGTTTTTGGCTGTCGTACTATCATCGTCAATTTCCTTCATGCCTTCCTTGAAGCTCTTTACCCCCTTGCCGAGTCCCTTCATCAACTCAGGAATTTTAGCTCCTCCAAAGAGCAGAAGGATGATAAGTGCAATGATAAGCACTTCCTGCATACCTAATCCAAACATAAGAATATTATTCATAAACCTCTTCTATATCGTTAAATTCGTCCACATCGTCATTATATGAACATGGGTTGTAGCCCTCATCGAAATCGAAGGGCTCGTTTTCGTCATAACCAAGCTGCTTGTCGGCATATACCTTTTTCATATAATATGCAAAGATAGGCAAAGCCATAGCGGCACCTTGGCCATATTTCATCGTATCGAAGTGGATATCGCGATCGTCACCACCTACCCAACAGCCCGACACGAGCGACGGGGTGATTCCCATAAACCAGGCATCGCTGTTGTTATTGGTCGTCCCCGTCTTGCCTGCCATTTCGCCCATCAGGTTGTACCTATTGCGCAGTCTACTGGCAGTACCTCCGTCAACAACCGCCTTCAGCATATACAGCATTTTGTATGCTGATTCCTCGCTGATGACCTCATTCATTCTGGGTTGGAACTGAGCCACAAGATTACCCTCGTTGTCCTCGATCTTGGTGACGAACATCTGAGCGGCGCGGATGCCGTGATTAACAAAAGCGGTATAGGCACTTACCATCTCGCCCACCGTAATTTCACATGGTCCGAGACACAGTGCCATCGAAGCGTGAATCTCTGGATTGTTGATTCCATACTCATTAAGCAACTGCACGAAGGCAGCGGGATTGAGTTTACTCATTAAGTAGGCCGAAATCCAGTTGTTCGACTGCTGGAGTCCCCACTTGAGCGTCACCATTTGACCATAGCGCGAATAGCTTCCGTTACGCGGTGTCCAAGCCTTGCCTCCCACCATATAGGTCTGCTGGACGTTGGGGGCAACGTCGCAGGGCGAGAAACCATTCTCCATAGCGAGTGAATAGAGAAACGGTTTGATGGTAGAGCCCACCTGCCGACGTCCATCCATCACCATATCGTAAGCGAAATGAGTAAAGTCGAGTCCGCCAACATAAGCCTTCACATGTCCGTTATGCGGATCCATACTAACGAAGCCCGTTCTCAGGAAAGACTTCAAGTAGCGTATAGAGTCAAGTGGCGTCATCACGGTATCCACCTCTCCATGATAGGTAAAGATGGACATCGGCGTCTTGGTTCTGAACGACTTATCGATTTCAGTATCTGAGGCTCCACCGGCCTTGAGCACACGATAGCGGTCGCTCTGCCTTACCGAACGCATCAGGATTTTATTCACATCCGAGGACGACAGTTTGTTGGAGAATGGTGCCGAGGGCTTCCGTTTGTTTTCGCTGTTAAAGGCAGGCTGCAGGAACTTCACAACATGTTCATAGCAGGCCTGCTCAGCATATTCCTGCATACGTGTGTCTATCGTCGTGTATATTTTCAGACCATCTGTATAGACATTGTAATAGGTCCCATCCTTTTTCTTGTTCTTATGGCACCATCCGAACAGTGGGTCATTTATCCAGTTTAGACTGTCGATGTGGAATTTCACACCTGACCACGAAGGATAGTCAGACCTGACGGGTTTCTTCGCCATCATATAGCGGCGGAGGAAATCACGGAAATACACGGCGGGGCCGTCCTTATGGTCGGTTACGTGGAAGTTCAGCTTCAGCGGTTCAGCCTGATACTTGCTTAACTGCTCCTGAGTGATGAAGCCTGCTTTCTTCATTTGTTCCAGCACCACATTACGGCGGTCACGGCTCCTGTCAGGGAACCTCACCGGATTGAAATAAGAAGGATTCTTGCAAAGGCCCACCAATGTTGCAGCTTCGACAGTTGTCAGGTCAATAGGCTCTTTGCTGAAATAAGTGTTCGAAGCCACCTTGATGCCTACTGCATTATGGAGGAAGTCAAACTTATTGAGATACAACGTCAGGATTTCGTTCTTTGTATAGTTCCTTTCGAGTTTCACCGCTATCACCCACTCTATCGGCTTCTGTAGCACGCGCTCTAAAGTGGTGTGAGCGGGCTTCTCGGTAAAGAGCAACTTGGCCAGCTGCTGGGTAATGGTAGAGCCACCGCCAGCCGACTTCTGTCCCATCAGTCCACGTTTCACGATGGCTCGTCCCAAAGCATAGAAGTCGATTCCCGAGTGTTCATAGAAACGCACATCTTCAGTAGCCACCAAAGCCTGAACCAGCGAAGGCGAAATCTTCGTATAGTCAACCATCACGCGGTTCTCCTTGTTGTAGTTCCAGGTTCCCATAATCTTCCCGTCAGAAGAATACACCTGGGTTGCATAGCGGCTTATGGGGTTCTGGAGGTCTTCAATCGGGGGCATATATCCGAGCCAACCTTCGCTAATGGCAAAGAATGCAAGCACCGTTGACAGCACGCCAACGATGAGCATTGTCCACAAGAAACGAACGAAAAACTTTCTCATATTTCCTTATTTTGCCTGCAAAAATACAAAATAATCTGAAATAATCGCACGAAATCGGGAAATAATATGTAATTTTGCCCCATCAAATACTAAAATCAACGATGGAAAAGCATAATTTCGTAACAATTGCCAACCTTACAAGGGAAAAAATACTCTATATGATAGAGCTGGCCCAGGAGTTCGAGAAGCACCCCAACCGCGAGCTGCTGAAGGGCAAAGTAGTCGCCACACTCTTCTTTGAGCCCTCCACGCGCACCCGACTCTCGTTCGAAACCGCCGCCAACCGCCTCGGAGCGCGCGTCATCGGCTTTGCCGACCCGAAGATAACCAGCGGAACGAAGGGTGAGACGCTGAAGGATACCATTCTGATGGTCTCGAACTATGCCGACGTCATAGTTATGCGCCACTACATTGAGGGTGCCGCTCAGTACGCTTCCGAAGTGGCCCCCATCCCCATCGTCAATGCCGGCGACGGAGCCCACCAGCATCCCTCGCAATGTATGCTCGACCTATACTCCATCTACAAGACACAGGGTACGCTCGACAACCTGAATATCTATATGGTTGGCGATCTGAAGTATGGTCGCACCGTCCACTCGCTGTTGATGGCCATGCGCCACTTTAATCCCACGTTCCACTTTGTTGCCCCCAAGGAGCTTTCAATGCCGAAGGAGTACAAGATTTACTGCGACGAGCACGGCATCAGGTACCAGGAACACACGGCCTTCAACGAAAAGATTATTCAAGATGCCGACATTCTCTATATGACGCGCGTCCAGAAGGAGCGCTTCTCCGACCTGATGGAATATGAGCGGGTGAAGAACGTCTACGTGCTCAACAACGAACTGCTACGGCTGGCTAAGCCAAACATGAAGATACTTCACCCCCTACCCCGCGTCAACGAGATAGCCTACGAGGTAGACGACAACCCCCACGCCTACTACATCCAGCAGGCCGGCAACGGACTCTTTGCCCGCGAGGCCATCTTCTGCGATGTGCTTGGCATATCATTAGACGAAGTAAGAAACGACAAAACCATTATTTGATTTTCGATTTACAGATTTTCGATTTACGATTGAAAAGATTATGAATAAGAAAGAACGATTAGTAGCCGCCATCGAGCACGGCACCGTTGTCGACCACATACCCGCCGCAAAAACCTACCAGGTAGCCAGTCTCTTAGGACTCTTCGACCTTACCACCCCTGTCACCATCGGTATCAATTACCCCTCGCAGAAAGTAGGCAATAAGGGCATTATCAAGGTGAGCGACAAGTTCTTCACCGACGACGAGATTTCGCGTCTCTCCGTCGTTGCACCCAAAGTCATTCTTAACATCATCCGCGACTACGAGGTGGTGGAGAAGAAAACCGTTGAGACGCCTGCCGAGATACACGGTATCGTGAAGTGCAACAACCCTAAGTGTATCACCAACAACGAGCCGATGGATACTCATTTCCACGTTGCCAACGGCATTCTGACTTGTCACTATTGTGAGAAGGAGCAGGACATCAGCAAGGTGGAACTCGTCTGAAAACTTTCAAAAGAACACAAAGCGCAGCGACTCGTAGAACTGCACAAATACAACGTAGAGAATGAATAGCGGTGCGGCAGCAGCAATGCCTGTCGACATTGCCGAGATGATGCTGGCAATCGAGCGGAAACTGCCCGATGCCCAGCCATAGGCTACCGACACCAGCAGCACCCCAAACGAGACGATGGAGACGAAGGCCCGGCTGAAAGGCGACGGGAACAGCCGCCCCGTAGCCGACAGCAGTACGGCATGGGGCACCAGTGTCAGGGCCAATATGGCTGCTACGTAGATGAGCATCAGGATGAGCGCCGTTCGTAGTGCCACTCGCTGCCGGTAATGCAGCGACGACAGCGGCAGCCGTATTGACACGATGCCGCTTTGCCACAGACAGCCGCCAGCCATAGCCAACAGTACGAGCCACACCAGCCAAGGCGAGGCCAGCATCGTGGTAAAGCCGCCAAAGAACCAGCGAACGCCCTCAGAGCTGAGCAGCGAACGCACGTTGCCCGCCATTGTAGCCGACAAAAGCCACGATGCCAGCACCAGAACCACTTCGGCCAAAGCAAGTGCCAAGACAAGATATGCCAATAACCGCTTCATCAATCAAGCTTCGTCAGGCTCCAGGTTATCGATGTCGAGAATCTGCAGTTCCAGTGCACGGACGACAAGGCGCGTGGCATTGATGCCCATGCCGCCGTTGCCGTCGGGGAAGAGCTTCTTCATCAGCTCAGCCTGGCGCTTCTCCAGACTCTTTACGCCAAAGGGCATACCGCGCAAGCCCGTTATCTGCTCCTTGGTGTAGCCGAGGGCGAGGTGGCGAAGGAACCGTTCGTCGTACTCGTCGACCTCGTAGTTGATAAGTGCCTCCTGCTTGGCCAACTGAGCTCCAACTGCCCGCTTGAAGCGCTCGACAATCCGCTTCAGAATAGGCTCGTTGAACACCAGCTGCTTTCCGTCCATCACGCTCTGTACATCGTGGCGCGTCAGCAGTTCACCCGTCTTCAGGATGATGCCGTCGGCTCCGGCATCGAGCACGTCAACCCAAAGCTTTTCGTTCAGGATTTCGCCGGTGAAGATGAGCACCTTCACGCCGGGGTGCATCTCCTTGGTCGAGCGGCAGATCTCGACGCCGATGGTTGTCGAGCCTCCCAGCCCCAGGTCGAGCAGCAGCAGGTCGGGCAGTCCCTGCTTCAGCACTTTCCAATACTCAGCCTCGTTGGTGGCCGTACCTATCACTTCAGCTTCGGGTATGTCGTTACGGATAATACCCAGCGTGCCCTTCAATTCCAAGGGAACGTCTTCAACTATGATTACTTTGAACTTTTCCATATGCAGGAAGTATTATGATGATCAATGTTTCGTTGTCTTGTATCTCAGTCCTGATGCTGCAGGCGCGGCGGTTAGTAGCCTCACCGTGGTCACGCACAATCTGCCGGCAGAGCAGATAGGGAATGTTTTCTATAGATGGCGTAAAGAGGTCGGTGGCTGTAGGCTCACGGTGCGTCCTGACGGTTATCTCGACATACTTGTCGTCAAGATGACGGCTGGTAAGGTCGAGTTGCTTCTGCCCCAGTTCCTTTTTCAGAATCTCGAAGAGATAGCCCGTGAGCGTCGGGTCGCCAAGAATGCCGTTGTCGAGCGGCTTGAGGTTCAGCTTCACGCGCTCCACCTGCGACATGGCCTGCTGGCTGAGCAGGTTGTAGAGCTCGCGGTAATAGCTCACCACCTCGCCTACCGACTCGACGTCGTTCTGGTCTATCAGCTGGCGAATGCGCGAAGGGTAGTACATCGTCTCGTGCTTGAGTGCCGACAGGCAGTTGTCGAGCACGGAGTTCGACACATGCAGGTTGGCCAGCTCCAGTTCTGCCCTCCGCAGTTCGCCGTCGAGAATTTCCAGTTCGTCGCGCCGTTTGCGCTCGGCGTTGAACCGTGCGTTCAGGCGTGGGCGCAGGTAGTAGAAGTAGTAGATAGGCAGAATGGCCAGCAGGGCCAGCAGCAGCAGCACGACCGCAATCGTTCTGTTGTTCTTCGTCTGCTGCATGGCACGGCAGTAGTCGGCCAGCGTGTTATCGGCCGACAGTTCCTTGAACAGCAGCGTGTAGATGCGGTTGTTGTAGCTATACAGCTGCCATTGGTGCAGGGCCAATGCGGCTACGGCACTCTCGTTGCGGATGTCGAGTATGAGGTTGTAGTTCGTCTTGATGGAGTCGTGCAGCCATTGCACCTCGGGCGGTGTCAGCGACATATCGCCCTCATGCAGCATGAAGACACTGTCGCTGGGGTGCTGACTCTGATAGTGCCGGTTCAGGTAGTACATACACGAGTCGGCGAACAACAGCGTCCGCTCGTATGTGCCGTTGATGTTCGAGAAGTAGGCCGAGTCGGCATAGACAGCAGCCTGAGCCAGCGGTGCGTCCGTATTCGTGGCAGCGTTGGCGCCCGTCATCCCCATCAGCATGAGGAGCCCCAGCACCTTACCCTTGGGCAGACGGAAGAAGAAGCGGCTTCCCCTACCCTGCTCGCTCTCAGCCTGCAAGGTGCAGACGCTGAAGAGCTGGCTCATCTTCCGATACTTCTCGATGATGCCCTTGCAGTTGAGCAGTCCGAAGCCGTGGGTAGTCAGCTGGTGGTCGAAGACGTGAGCCAGCTGCTCGCCGTCCATACCGATGCCCGTGTCGGTTACTGACACCTCCACGTAGTTTGGCGCCTCGTCGGCACTGATGGTCACGCTACCCTCGTTGGTAAATTTTCGTGCATTGTCGGCCAGCGTGTTCAGCATGAAGAGCGTCAGTATGCGGTCGGCTTTCACGACGGCCTCCGTAGGCTGCACGTCAAGGGCGATGCCCTTCATCTGGAAGCTCTTGCGGCTGCGTGCGAGAATGTCGAACAGCGGCTGCAGCGGGAAGCTCTCGATATGCAGATCGAGTTGTCCTTTGTGCAGCTGAATCCAATGCGTTAGCACCTCGTTGTCGCTGTTTATCTGGTCGATGAGTTCACAGACGTACTCTTTGTCGCCCTGCCTGTTGACGGTATAGACCATGCGGTCGATGAGGGGCAGCAGACTGTTGACGAGCGAAATCTTGGCCCGCTGCTGCAGGTGGCGCCGCTCGCCCTCCTCGAGGTGCAGTCGGCTGACGTTCAGCTGTTCGCGGCGCTCCTCAATCTGCTCGTCGAGGGGGCTGTCGGTCTTCTGGCGGCGGTTCAGCCGGCGGAAGAGCCACAACAGGAAGAGCAGCAGGACGATGGCCACGACGACGGCAAAGAGAATCCAGTTGAGCTGGCGGACCACGCGGTCGAGCTGTTCGGCACGCGCCTCAAGCTGGCGGTCTTGTCGGGTCTGCTCCTGCAGGTCGAGGTAGCGGTTGCGGTTGTAGTCGCTGGCAACCTTGTCGTCGATGGCGGCATAGGCCACGCTGAGCTGCTCGCGGATGCTGGCCACGAGGTCGGGTGCCTGCAGGATGGTTGAGTCAGCGAGTGCCAGCTCCAGATTCTCAAGCGCCTTGCCGTAGTCGCCAAACGCGCGGTGACAGGAGGCCAGTGTTCGGTAGGCACCGGCAATCTGATAGATGTCGCCAAAGTCCTGGAACATGAGCAGCGACTCCTCAGCCAGCCATACTGCCAGCTGGTCGGCAGGCAGGTCGTTGGGGTTGACGAGCGCCAGCCCCGGCTCGTCGGTCTGGTCGGCGGGCGCCGATATCAGGTGCTCGGCAATGGCCTCCAGCGCGTTGGCCGTAAAGTAAGGATAGCCCTCGCGCTGGGCTATCTGGAAGCAGCGCAGCAGGTAGTCAATCTCCTGGCTGTAGATGTCGGCATCGGTACCCTCGGTCAGTATACCGCCCGCACCGATGTTGTAAAGGTAGTTCAGGAACTGCGTCGTGTCCTGTTTCAACTCGTCGGCATTCAGTCCCGCCAGCGCGTCGATCGACTGCTGTTCGAGACCCATATAATAATAATAGGTGGAGTTGACAATGGCGAACTCCGTCTCGGCGTAGAGCAGCCTCAGCCGCTGGCGCTCAGTCAGCAGGTGTCGCTCTTCGTCGATGCGCTCCATGCTGATGCTGGCCTGCTCGCGGTAGTCGTAGAACTCCTTGTTGCGCGACCGGCGCTGGCACAGGCGCATCTGCTGCACGTAGCTCACGAGCAGTTCCAGCTGGTTGTCTGTAATCTTGGGAATGGCGTCGAGCATCTGCTGCGCCCCGTCGTAGTCCATGTGGACGATGCTGACGAAGGCCTTGTTGTTCAGCGCCTCGGCCCGTCCGTCGTTGTAGCCGCAACTGTCGGCTATGCGCTCGGCTATGGCCGCAAAGTGGGCTGTAGAGTCGGTCGAGCGGTAGTGATAGGCATACGAAAGAGAATTCAGCTTGTCCACCGTCTGCCTATCCGACGATGAACAAGCTGTAAGTATAATAGCGGTTATCAGCAGCCTAAGCCCTCGCCTTAGCCACATAACCGAGTGCCTCCTTGCACTTGTCGGTCACGTACTGCCAGTCGCCGGCCTTCACCTTGTCGCCGGGGAAGAGCTTCGAGCCCATGCCCACGCAGAACACACCGGCCTTGAACCACTTCGTCAAGTTCTCCTCGTCGGGCGACACGCCGCCAGTGACCATAATCTTCGACCAGGGCATCGGGGCCTTCAGGCCCTTCACCATGTTGGGGCCTACGACGTCGCCGGGGAACACCTTTGTCAGGTCGCAGCCCAGCTCCTGGGCCTTGCCAATCTCAGAGACCGTCATGCAGCCCGGGCAGTAAGGCACCAGGCGGCGGTTGCACACCGGGGCGATGTCGGGATTGAACAGCGGGCCCACCACGAAGCAGGCACCCAGCTGCAGGTACATGGCTGCCGTCGGGGCATCGACCACCGAGCCAATGCCGAGGGCCAGTTCAGGACACTCCTTGTCGGCCCACTTCACCAGCTCGCCGAACACCTCCTGTGCGAAGTCGCCGCGGTTGGTAAACTCAAACGCACGAACACCGCCCTCATAGCAGGCTTTCACCACGTTCTTACACGTCTCAAGGTCTTTGTTGTAGAACACGGGAACCATACCCGTGTCGCCGATTTTCTTCAGTACGGCTATCTTGTCAAACTTTGCCACCTTATTATTATTTACGATTTACGGATTTTCGATTTACGATTTGCGGATTCATTAGCGCTGTACACGGCCGTTGGCATTGCCACCAGCCAGTGATTCTACTTCGTCGACGCTTACCAGGTTGAAGTCGCCGTTGATGGTGTGCTTCAGGGCACTTGCTGCTACGGCAAACTCCAGAGCCTCGCCCTGCGTCTCCTTCGTCAGCAGACCGTGAATCAGACCACCCGAGAACGAGTCGCCACCACCCACGCGGTCGATGATGGGGTTGATCTCGTAGCGCTTTGACTGGTAGAACTCCTTGCCGTCGTAGATGAGGGCCTTCCAGCCGTTGAACGTAGCGCTGTAGCTCTCACGCAGCGTCGACACCACATACTTGAAGCCGAACTCCTTCATCATCTGCTTGAAGATGCCCTCGTAGCCGGCAGCGTCGGTCTGACCGCCCTCAACGTCGGCATCGGGCTTGAAGCCTAAGCAAAGCTCAGCGTCCTCCTCGTTGCCGATGCACACGTCGACATACTTCATCAGCGGGCGCATGATGGAGATGGCCTTCTCCGAGGTCCACAGCTTCTTGCGGAAGTTCAGGTCGACCGAGACGGTCACGCCGTGACGCTTGGCAGCCTCGCAGGCCAGGCGCGTCAGCTCGGCAGCCTTGTCGCTGATGGCAGGCGTAATGCCGCTCCAGTGGAACCAGGAAGCGCCCTCCATGATCTTGTCGAAGTCGAAATCCTCAGGCACAGCCTCAGCGATAGAAGAGTGTGCACGGTCGTAGATGACCTTCGAGGGGCGCATCGAGGCACCCGTCTCAGCGTAGTACAGACCTACGCGGTCGCCGCCACGGGCCACAAACTCAGTGTTTACACCATAGCGGCGCAGCGCGTTGACGGCAATCTGGCCAATCTCGTGCTTCGGCAGCTTCGACACGAAGTAGGCCTCGTGACCGTAGTTGGCCACCGAGATAGCCACGTTAGCCTCACCACCGCCGGGGATGATGCGGAATGATTCACTCTGGATGAAACGGTCGTTGCCCTGAGGCGACAGGCGGAGCATGATCTCGCCCAATGTTACAATCTTTGCCATTCTTTTTACTCCAATTAGTTTTTATAGATTTTACCTTATTTCATTTTGCGACTACAAAGATACGATGATTTTTCCAAACCACCAAATAAAGCACTAAAAAACTTCCGTAACCGATTGCGAACAGCTCCTGCCCTCGCCTGTCACTTACCGACTACCTCGCGCTCAAAGAAGTCGAGGAAGAAGGGCCAGTTAGGGCCTGCCTCATGGCCGCCGTGATGCTGGCGATAGGTGAGCCGTCCCTCCATCAGGCCGTTGTCCATGCCCGGGAAGAGGTCGGTGCCAACGCCTTTATAGCCGAGCAGTTCATAGACGGGCGATGCCTTCGAGGCCGATATGAACGAGCCGACTACATCCTGCCATTTGTCGCCGTTCCAGCTGCCGGTTGAGATGAAGCAGGCACGTGGGGCACAGAGTGCTATCAGCTCGTGCTGGTCGACCGGCAGGTCGTTCTCCGTCAATGGGTCGGCACCGTATTTTATCAGGTTGCCGCACACCCAGTGATACTCCCCGTCCGAGACGATGTTTCCGATGCTCTCGCCACAGTCGCGACGCCAGCCTGCAGCACCGCCCTTGCCCGACGAGGCGATGAATCCGGCGGCAATGCGCTCCTCAAACGCCATAGCTACGAGCGAAGCCTTGCCGTAGCGCGAGACGCCCTCGATGGCACACTTCGTGGCATCAAACGTCTTGTCGGTCTCGAGGTAGTCAATCAGGCGCGACAGTCCCCAGCCCCAGGCGCGGAGCGAGCCCCAGTCAGTAGGCTGGCGGTGCGCCCCCTTGTTGCAGAGACCGATGATGCCATTGGTCAGTCCAGAGCCCGCATCGGCCTGGATGGACGAGGGGTTGATGGTGGCAGCAGCCCAACCGCGCTCCACGACCATCTGCCGCCATGAAACGGCATTGCCAAATGACCGCGTGGGGTCGCCGGCTCCGAATCCGAATTCAATGACGACGGGCATGTTCTGCTTGCCGTTGTCGGGATAAACCACGTTGGCCTGAATCTCTACCTTAATCGACGGGTAGCTGGAGTTGTCGACCACGCCTTTCAGATAGCGGACCACCACCTTGGTCCCTGCAAAGTCCTTCCTCTCCTCGTTTGTGACCTCCCATTTCACGTTTGGCACGTTGTCGGGAATACGGCCGTAGACATTGTCCTCAAACAGTCTGACAATCTCCGGACGGCGCACCTTATACCACATCTTGGCACTGGTCACCTTCTTCCCGCTTTCGGTCAGCAGCGGGTCGGGATAGAAGGGATAAGGGTTTGCCGTCAGCTCGTCGTAGTTGGGGTGCTTGCTCTCGTCCTGACTGTTGGGCTGGCGCCCTTCGCGGGGCTTGCCTACTCCCACTTTGGCCAGCATGTCGGCATAATCGGCTGCCGCAATCTTGCGAAGGCTGTCCTGGTTCACGCGGTTGCCGCCACCGAACATCATAAACTGTGCGTTAGCTGTAAACGGGATGCAGGCTATCAGCATGGTCCCGCAAAGAAATCTCATCGTTTTCATCATCATACGTTATTGTAATTCTTCATTCTTCAATTCTTCTTTCTTCTCCACCTTGAAGTCGGCAGCCGAGAACCACTTGGCTTTGCAGGGCACCTTGGTGAACTTCGGGTCGGAGCTGATGCCGTAGTAGAGCGTGGTGGGGCCGTCAATCTTCACCTCCATCTCGACGTGCTGCCAGCCGTTGCCCAGTCCGCCCTCCTTGCCCTGGGCGGGCACTGAGTGCATCGCCGTGTAACTGCCGTTAAATGCTTGGGCGAATAGGCATACGCCGCCACCATCGGCACGGACGTTGCAGCTGACGATATAGGCGCCTTCCTCCACCTCCTGTCCGTATTTGGACGAGAGCTGGAAGTGACGTTGCCCTTCAGGGCCCCACATCTCGACATCGATATAAGCCATGGTGGTGTCGCCTGTGAAGTACTCGCCACTTTTCACAAAGTCATCATAGCAGTGATGACGGCTGTCAATCTTCAGGTGGTGTTCCTTCAGGTAGTCACGGGCGTAGTCCGTCATCCAGTCGCTCACCTCGGCCTGACGCTCAAATCGCGACCATTCGTTGTATTTCATGATAGCGCCGCCACTGGGGAAGATGGCAAACAGGGAAACCAGCCAGACGACAATCCAGGCAATGCGCTGGGCCGTGCTCATAGGATGCACCCTGCCGGCCTTCGAGAGCAGCATGTGGCCAATGGCATAGAGCGGAATAAAGAGCGCCAGCAGCAGACTGGCCACGAACAGTACCACCGCCCAGGGGTGAAAGTAGTAAGCCTCTGCGAGGTTCAGGTCGCCCAGGTCGAAGGGCAGGCCGTGACGAATCTCACCCGGCACGGTGAAAATGAAGATGAGCGTGCCCACGATGAGCAGGAAGCAGCACAGCAGCACCAGTCCGAAGACGGCGGCAATGGCCACGAAGAGCCCCACCAGCATCTTCAGCAGCACCGACAGACAGCCACGCATATGGCCTTTCTGAACAGGCTGCCGGCGGTCCTTCTCTTCGACAACGACGTCGGCCAGCGTCTGCGGCGTCACGTCCTTACCCTCCATCTCAAGCACCTCCTTGGGCTTCTTGGCCTCGGGCATGGCGATGGCCAGCACGATGTAGAACAGCACAAAGGCCAGGTTGAAGTGGAAGATGAAGCCGCCGAAGTGGAACAGCTTGAACAGCGGGAAAACAAAGAGGTTCGAGCCGAGCAGCAGCAGCGCATAGCCAATGCGCCACCAGGTAGCGTCGGTGCCCGTATAGGCGGCAAAGCCCGAGAGCACGCCTGCCAGCAGCTTGTCGTTAGGGTTGCGATACAGGCGCTTGCCCTTCGTCCTCGCGCGTACATTATCTCTTATGCCCTGAGCAGCCGTGCGGAACGAGTCGTACCTATGCCCCCTGTTTTCGTTATCGTTAGGGTTATCGTTCCCGTTATCATCCGCCAGCTCCTCGGGACGTCCGATGCGGGTGATGATGTCCTTCACGTGGTCGATGTTGATGGCCACCGTGCCTTTGGCTTTCAGTTCGTCAAACAGCTCGGCGATGCGCTCCTCAATGTCGTCGGCAATTTCCTCGCCGCCCTCCTGCTTGCCAAATGAGGCACGCAGCGAGTCGATGTACTGTTGCAGCAGTTCGTAGGCGTCCTCGTCAATCTGGAACAAGCGGCCGCACAGGTTGATGGTAATGTTCTTTTTCATAATTCTCAATTTTCAATTCTAAATTCTCAATAGTTTAAGGTAGTTGATGGTGTTCGAGAGTTCCGTCCAGGCGGTGTTGAGCCCTTCGAGGAATTGTTCCCCCTCAGTGCTGAGGGCGTAGTACTTGCGGGGCGGGCCCTGCGTCGACTCCTGCCACTCGTAGCGCAGCAGTCCGTCGTTCTTCAGGCGCGTCAGCAGCGGGTAGAGCGTTCCCTCCACCACGAGCAGCTCGGCCTGCTTCAGCTGTTGGATGATGTCACTCGCATACGACGGGCGGTGCTTCAGGAGCAGCAGCACGCAGTACTCCAGCATCCCCTTGCGCATTTGTGACTTGGCGTTCTCAATGTTCATTTTCGTGGTATGAATTGGTTTACGGCTGCAAAGATAGGTAAAACTTTAGTACCTTGCAATACAAAGTACTAAGTTTTTGCCAAGAATTATATCTTTTTAACCATTATCCGCAGAAGAGTAACTACTCAGTTCACCACCTGGCGCTGCCCTGAGCAAAACGGGAAATAACATTTTTCATCCCTCCGCTACAGCTTTGTTCGAAAATAGTTACCTTTGCATCGGCAAGTAAGTAAGCCATGGATTGCAATGGTCTTTCGAGATCAATATTCAGTTTGGTTCCGTATGCCCGTAGAGTGATAATTGGTCGTTGGAGACCTTATAGGAGAATACACAGTCTTAGGAGCATCGGACTTGCCGTTAATTATTTAGGATATGGCACGCAAGGCAGAGAAAGAACGTACGAAGGATGGCTTGAAGCCCTACCCAGTAGGAACCCGTCGACTCCATCGCTACCGTCGTGATGCCGCAGGCCTTCAGCCATGAGGCAATCTCCTCGTAGTCACATGTGAAACCGCCGAAACAGCGGTTGTTCTCGCCGTCACGGTCCTCGGGGACACAGACCTGCATTTCGCCATAGGCGATGTCTATCCCTGCTGCATTTGGCCCGCGAAATTCGCGAACTTGCCCGCCACCGCGACAACATGCTCCGCAGCGGGGGCAAGGAAATTCAGCACATGCAGAAGTCGCTGGTGCTGATGAACATCAAGGTTGACACCGTCATCAGCGACACTCTAGGGAAGTCTGGAAAGGCCATCATAGAGGCAATACTCGCTGGCAACCACGACCCGAAGTCACTGGCGCAACTGGCAGACAGGCGCTGCAAGGCAAGCAGGGAAACGATAGAGAAGTCACTTGAGGGAACCTGGGATTCCGTACATCTTTTCGAACTGAAGCAGTCGTATGACCTTTACAAGCACATCCACACGCAGATTACCGACTGCGAAGCCGAGATGGACAGGCTGCTGACAGGCTATACAGACGGCAGTGGCACGGATATGCAGGGCTATGTCCCTACCAACAAGCGGGTGGCCAAGAAAAAAGCCATATCCTTTGACGCAGAGAAGCATGCTTTTTCCCTGTGGGGCGTGAACGTGATGGAGGTGCCCGGCATGAGCCTCGGAGCATTGGCAGTTCTCATGGGAGAGCTGGGAAGTGGCTTCACAGAGAAGTTCGCCTCTGCCAAGAGTTTCTGCAAGTGGTGCAACCTTGTACCTAACAACAAAATATCTGGCGGCAAGCTCCTTTCAAGCAAAGTGCCGAAGCAGAAGAACAGGGTCGGACAGGTGTTCAGACTGTGCGCCAATTCCGTGAATAGTGTAAAGACTGGCCTCGGTGTGTATTTCAGGAGGCAGAAGTCGAAGGGAGGACACTTGCAGGCCATCGTTGCTACTGCCAACAAGATTGCAAGAATCTTCTATGCCATGGTTACAACCAAGGAACCATTTGACGAAAGCAGGGTCGGACTTGATGAGAAAGAACTGCTACAGAGAAAAAAAGCACTGGCACAGAGAACGCTCGACAAGCTGAATCTCAGGCTCTCTGTAGCGGAGGGATGAGGAAGTGTTATATAGGAGCCCCCTTGTGAATCACCAATTTCCTTCCACCAGTAATCACGGGGAAATACCTTGACAACAAATACACAATAGGGATGAACGCCAACAAGGTTACGATACTTGACAGCATCATAGCCATATCCGTTGTCAGATCGCTCCATTCGTACGACCTAATCCACTTCAACATAGGATGATTTACATCTTGATGGTAAGCCAAGACGACCATACTTCCGATGCTAATCTGTTTGCAGCCTGTCAAGTGGACTCCATCCAGCAGACACGACAAGGTAAGCATAAAAAGGATTCCCGAAAAAGCACTTACCTCGAAAAGAATCAGCCAACGACCATATTCCCCCATATACATCCAGGCGGCACCATTATAATAAGAAACGGCATAGGTAACAATGGCAGACAAAAGAGCCACTGACAACGACTTCCACCTTTTTGTCCTCAGCAGCCACTCTAAACATCTAATGGTTTTGGGGTGATGCCTAAACAAGTGGCCTGCTAGGAAAAAGGGCATTGCGAGAAAAGCGTTGCCTACCGCCCAAGCTGCCCCGTCCGTCAAATGCCGGTAAGCAACGGCTGCCATAATGGACGGCACCACCAACAGGCTAAAACGGCGAGGACTGGCTTCAGTAAATTGAAAGACTATCTTGAGAACCATCAGTGTATAGACGAACCACAGTTTCCCACAACCGACAATATCACCGACAGAATGGAAACCGCCCACGATTGCTCCAATAGTGTATGGTCCGTCGGCAGTACACACATTCTGTATTGCCTTAAGAACCGAAAGTATAAAATAGGGGATTAATAGGGTTCTGACCAACTTCCTCCAAAACACGCCATGTGAAGGCTCACGCCTGGCCAGATATCCAGAGACAAAGAAAAACATCCCTACGCTAAACGCATATAGGAATGGTGTGAAAAGTTCCGGGAAGCAATGTCCCCAGATAATCGCCAACATTCCCAACGTCTTCATCCAGTCAATCCAATTCTTTCTTTCCATTACCTTTTTTCATTTACCGGTTCATCAGTGTATCGTAGTCCACGCAACCGCCAATCATTCGGGAACCAGGCTGGTACGCTGGCGACAAGATGTTGGACGTATCGTCCGACCAACAACAGCGTATGCCAGCCAAGTATAGCAGCACGTATGGCAAGTGGTCGGTAAGTAGCGGCTTCCCGACAGATGTCGACAAACGCTGCAAGACTTCAGCGTGATGCTGGCGATAAGTGCTAGAGCACCAAATCCACATAGGCACCTCGAACTCGTATTTGGCTTGAGCGGCAGTTGGTTCTTGGAACAACCGCCCATGGACTGGCAACTCGTCATAGACCTCTTCTCCGTGGTCTGCCACGTACAGCACGACGGCATCGTCATTTTCATACAGCGACAAAATACTGTCGACGACCAAATCGTTATAACGTGTGGCGTTGTCATATTCAATCATCATGGTTTTTGCATTCTTATCTCCTTCCCTGTCGGCATAGTCCTTTGGTGAGAAATGTGCTTCCGACGGCGGGTATCGCATAGCGTAGTCAAAATGCTGACCGATAAGGTGGATGATGTCCAGTGTGTAGTTCCTGTCGGCGTGATTTCTCCTGTAATCGCCGACTTGTCTCACCAACCCTAAGTCATACTTGCCCGACTTCCTGTTGCGGAAGGTGAAGAGCGAGTCGCTCAACTCGCCGTCAGCGAGGAAGAAATGGCCCGCTTGGTTGGTTGCCCCCTTCATGAATCCCCTGAGCAGATACTGGTTTGAGAAGAAGCGTACTTCGTAGCCGGCACGCCTGAAGAGTATGGGGAACAACGGCATAGTGCCTATGGATTCCGTCATACCGTATTCCCACAAGGAGAAGATGTCGAGAAAGACATTGCTCGTGATGTTCCACGGTGTCACAACGTCGTCGAAGACAAACAGCTCACCGTCGTCCATGCGTTTCTGCTGCAACGGCGTAGTCGGCAACTGGTAGCCGTAGAGTGTAGAGTGGTGCTTGTTGTAGCTTTCACCGATGACAAGGATGATGTGGGGCGACAAATGCGAACAACTGTCAATCCGCGCCGAGAAAGTCGAACGTTTGATGTCGCCGAGGACAAGCGACGATTTCCTGATTGAGTGCCAGGCGAATGCCAGGCGATGCAACGGCGTGGGAACCTCCTCGTGATAGTGGCGAAAGATGAGGCCCTCCATCGTCTGTAGGTCTCCGCCCTGGGAAAATAACTGCAAGTACCGGCACGTCGGAGGTATCTCACATATCAGGCATATACCCAGAAGGACAACACCTATTATATAAACGACCTTGTTCCCAATGACAGGCTTGCGCAGGATGAACAACGCAAATGGAAGGGCAACAACCATCAGGAGCAATGCCGCCATTCGCCATCTGCCCAACACATAGAGACCGACAAACGAGGAAAGGAACTCACTCAATTCACGCCCGTTGCTGAGCATCGTGTTTGACAGTATCTGTGGCGTGATGGGCGAGGAGAAGAACTCTTGGCAATAGCAGTCGACGATGCAGACGGCAATGAGAAGTTCGCCAACAGCAAGTTGCACGGCGCCACGCAGCAGCCTGGGAATGTATGCCGTTGGCCAACTGATGGCAAAAGCCGTCAAGATGGGTGCCGTCAAACAATGAAAAGACAGCCCGTTTGTAACGTCGATACACAACAAACAGGCCGTCAAACTTATTAGGAACAGTGGCAAGGCACCCATCACTGCTTGGTCAGTGTCCACTCAAGGTCGTCACCGTAGTAGTCATCGTAAAGGTACATTGTCTTGCCTTCTATCTCGAAATAGATGTAGTCGGTATAACTACCAGAGCTGCCATCCTCCTTGATGGCAATGACGCCCTTTGACTTTCCTTCCATCTCGTAGGTGAAAGTGCCCTTTTCCGTACCACTGCCTGAGTAGGAATCATAATACCTTACAACCCAAGTCCCGGTTCCGTCGCTCTTGAAAGTCAGAGTAAGGGAATCCTCCCAACTACTACCAGACTCCTTTCCAGACCAAGTTCCTGTTACCGTGCTGTTGCTATAACTGCCACTGCCCGAGGACTCCTTGGTCAACGATGTCTTAAGTTCGTGGTCCTCGTCATAAATAAGCATGATCTTGCCTTCTATTTCAAAATATAGGATTTCCGTTGTCTTTCCACTATAGCTGTCATAGACTTGAGCCGTCATGATGCCCTTATTGTTTCCGCTCATGGAATAAGTGAAAGAAGTCCTGTTCGTCTCAGTCCCCGAATACTTGTCTTCATACTTTGTGACAAGCGTTCCTGTACCATCAGATTTGAAGGTGAAAGCATACGAATAACGTCCTTCATAACCAGTCCAAGTACCAACGATACCATTGCCGTTGCTATCGTCATCATCACTACTGCAAGCTACAAAGCCTGCGCTCAGCATTGCCACCATTATCATAGCCAGCATGCTCCAAGAAAATATTCTTTTCATTGACATAATCTTAGTGAAATTATAAACTATTCAATAAACCTACGGTGGTATTTCTATTCGTGATAGAAAGTTCTACCCTGCTGATTGCAGCACTTGCGCTACAATTGTTCCATAGCATTTACACCAAAGCCGCTTTAGAAGTCGAAACCTATTGTAATTGCAGGTGTGTTAAATTTGCATTTCTTTCTAAGCTCTGAGAAATCACTTGCCCATGCCAAACCAATATGCCATGTATCATTGAACATAATGTTAGCACCTATTTGATAACCTATCTGGAAGCGTTTACATGCGTCATCCCATCCTATTTCTTGCACATCTTTCTTGTCAAAGAGATTAAACGATTCGTCATCATAGTCATCCTCGGCTTTTAGTTTACCGACAACGTTAAAACGTGCATATAATCCGCCAAAAGGCAAGATGGAAACTGCATCGGACACATTCCATTTGTACATAAGACTAACAGGCACTTTGGCAGACACAAAAGTGATATTCATATCTACACCATCTTCAGTATCAGACCAGAAAGCGGCATTTACCGCTCCACCAACTTCAACAAAAATGGGTGTTGCATTTGCAACACTGATCTTATGATTAAAGGCTGCGGTAAATCCTGTGAAATCTTGATCCTTTCCGTTTTGGGTGTCAACAACCAATGTCATAGGGTTATAACTAACCTCGAAACTGTTCCACTCATCTGCCTTGGACTGTGCATTAGCGCTGACAAACATTATCATAAGCGCCATAGTCAAAAAAAACTTTTTCATTGTCTTCGTTGTTTTGATTTAACATTAAATTATAATGTGCAAAGGTAGGATAATTTAACGTTATGGCACCAAGGACGATGTAGCCAATACGGCGACATGTACCCTTATTGGCTACACACCTCATTGGAATACAATTGGAAGAAGTCGAAGTGCAGGATGCGACTTATGCGCAGGAGTACGCTGGTGTCGATGCTGCTCTTTTCGTAGATTTTGTAGAGGTTGGTGCGGTGACAGCCCAGTTCGCGGGCAAGCCAGACTGATGTCTTGCCTTGCTCTTCCACTTGCCTGCGTATGCACTGTCCGATGTGTATCATTCCCTACGTTTTGGATACAAAAAATGCGTGAAGCATCGTTATCCAAGTCCCAAGGCCGTAGGAAATGCCCACACACATAGATAAGAAAAGCCCACGCATAACGTGAGCATTCTACCTATCTATCCTTTTGTGTGTCAAGACCGTTAAATTTCCTACGTTTAGGGCCTTCAGAACAGATAGCTGAACGCTATGTTACCACAATTTGTTGGCAAAGGTAGCGAAAATATTTGAACTACCAAAATTTTTTCACGAAAAAGAGGGATATACGAATACAGTACATCCCTCTTTAGCAATTTATTTTTACTATCCCTACTCCGCCGGTAGCATCACCACTTCGGCCTCGTTGCCCGACTTCAGCACCTCGGCCACGAAGGCACAGATGCTCTGAGGCGTGAGGGCCTGGATGGTCTTCTCGCAGTCAGTATGCAGGTCGAGGTTCCACTTGCGCCATGCATCGATACGGCCGGCCCAGTAGCCGTTGTTCTTCTGCGCGTCGCCGAGATTCTTCAGCATATACTCCTTCACCTTCGTCACCATGTCGGCATCGCACTTGCCTGCTGCCATGTCCATGACGGCGCGGCGCATGATGCTCAGGGCAACGTCGGCCTTCTCGGGCTTCATCGGGCAGACGGCGAAGATGCTGGCCTCGTCGCCAAAGTCGTCGCGGCTGATATCAGCCTGAGCCTGTACGGTGTAGGCGGCGCTGGCCTCCTCGCGGATTTCCTTCAGATAAACCATCTGCAGCACCTGTCCAGCAGCCTGCGAGCGTACGATGTTCTCCAGTGTGTAAGGTATCTTCTCGGAATACCAGTGCATGACAGCCATGGCCTTCGGCGTCTCGGCCTTGTGCTTGAAGTTGTTCACCACCTTGCCTGTGTAGTCAGTCGAAACGTCCTTGCCCTTCACAATGTTCTTCTGTGAGGGCAGCGAGCCGAGGTACTGCTCAACGAGCGGGCGGATCTTTGCCTCGTCGTAGTTACCGATGATGGTGAAGGTGAAGGCAGCGGCGTTTGCCGTGCGCTCCTTGGCCATTTGGAGGATGCGGTCGTAGCTGACGTCCTTCAGGTCTTCAACGTCAAGGTTCTTGAAGCGGGGGTTGTGCTTGGTCAGCGTCAGGCTCAGCGAGTCGCTGAACACGGCCTCGGGCTGCAGCAGACGGTTCTTGAGCTGCAGTTCGGTAGTCTTCATCATCTGGTCGTACGACTGCTCGTCTTTCTTGATGTTGCTGGTCATGTAGAGGTAGACGAGCTGCATCATCGTCTCAACATCGGTGGGAGTCGACGAGCCGTTGACGTTGGTGCGCTGGGTACTCATCGAGAGCGTGGCACCGGCAATCTTTCCGGCCAGGGCCTTGGTCAGCTCGGTGTGCGAGAAGGCGCCCAGTCCGCTGGCCTCGACAGCATCGTTGAACAGGGCGATGTTGGCGCGCTCCTTGACATCGTAGAGTGCCGAGCCGCCCCAGCCCTCACCCGTCAGCAGCACCTGGTCCTTCTTCAGGTCAGTCTGCTTCAGGATGACTTTCACGCCGTTCTGCAGCGTCAGTTCCGTATAGCCGAACTTATCGTTCTTCACCTCCTTGGTAATCTTGCCCGGCTTGGGCAGGGTGGTCATCAGAGGCTCGTCCTTCACGTTGTCGACCCAGGCCGTCAGCTGCTGGGCGCGGGCGTCGCGGATGGCGCCAAGCAGTCCAGCCTCAGTGGGGTAAGTGGCCCCGTCCTTCTCCTGGTTGAAGTTCAGCACCACGAGGTTCGAGTCGCTCTTCGGCATGAGCTGGGCCATCACGGCGTTGATGGCATCGATGGGAATGGCAGGCACCAGCTGCTTCATCAGCTGATAGTAGTCGTCGATAGATGGAATCGGCTCGTTGTTAAGGAAGTGCTGAACGTACTCATTGACGAACTGTGAGTTGTAGCGCTTGTCCTTGTTCGAGTACTGCTTGTCGAGCGCGCTCAGCGTGTTGGCCTTCGAGCGGCCGTACTCCGTCTGCGTGAAGCCGAACTCTGCGGCGCGGCGGGCTTCGGCAACGACGGTCTTCACGGCCTCGTTCATCTTGCCATCCTTAGGCACGATGCCCAGATCGAAGGCGTCCTTGGGCTTCGACAGCACGTAGGTGCCGTCGCTGGCCGACGCCTGCAGGAAGGGGCAGTCGGGTTTCTCGGCCAGTTCGCCGAGTCGGCTGTTCAGCATGCCGACGGCCACGTTCTTCATGTAGTTGGCCACGAGATATTCCAGCGAGCCCTTCACTGAGTCGGGGATGGCCTCGTGCTTGAACATCACCTCGGCCATGTCTATGCGCTGCTCCTTGTCCTTGTCGATGATGACGATTGGCTCGGCATTGTCGGGCACGTCCACCAGTTCCAGTTTGGCAGCATCGGCACCAGGCTTGGCAATCTGCGAGAACATCGTCTTGATTTTCTGCTCCACCTTGTCGACGTCGACGTCACCGACCACGATGATGCCCTGGTTGTCGGGGCGGTACCACTTCTCGTAGTACTGCTGCAGGAATGGGCGCTCAAAATTGTCGATAATCTCCATCAGACCGATAGGCATACGGTGGCCGTACTTCGAGCCGGGATAGAGCTTGGGCAGGTCGCGCTCCAGCATACGCATCTGGGCCGACGTGCGCAGTCGCCACTCCTCGTGTATGACGCCGCGCTCCTTCTCAATCTCCTCCTGTTCCAGGAGCAGGCCGTCGGCCCAGTCCCAGAGAATCATCAGGCATGAGTCGACGATGCCCTCGCGCGTGGTGGGTACATTACTTATATTATAGACCGTCTGGTCGATTGAGGTGTAGGCGTTCAGGTCGGTGCCGAACTTCACGCCGATACTTTCACACCAGCGCAGCAGCTCGTTGCCCTTGAAGTGCTTCGAGCCGTTGAAGGCCATGTGCTCGAGGAAGTGTGCCAGACCGCGCTGCGTGTCGTCCTCCTGAATGGAGCCCACCTTCTGTGCGATGTAGAATTCAGCCCGCTTCTCCGGCCACTCGTTGTGGCGGATGTAGTAGGTCAGTCCGTTGTCGAGCTTGCCAATGCGCACGTCGGGGTCAACGGGGATGGGCGGCATCTGCATCTGTTGCTGCTGTGCAGCTGCCGTTGTGAAGCTGGCCACGGCCAGCACAAGTGTTGCAAAGATTTTCCTTGTCTTCATAATGATTCTTGTTTATTATTGCGGTGCAAAAGTACTGCTTTTTTATGGATTAGACGCAGAAAACACCGAAAAACTACACCCTTTCAACATATTTTGTCTCTTTTCACTGCTAACTTGGCGCGCAGGACTATAAGGCGGCGGAGCTCTTCAGCCGATGTGCAGGCAGCAATGCAGGCCTCTATCTCAGCGTTGCAGCGTTCCGTTTCAGTTGTTGCGCACTCATCCTCTTCCTGTTCCTCATCGCCGAAGCCGTAGGTGTCGAAGTCGAAGTCATCGTCGAGGCCTAAGTCCAAGTTCTGTTGGTCCTCACCGTCGGCCTCCTTTCCAAATATCCGGTCAAGCTGGCTCTTAAACTCCCGCATTTCCTCCGAAGAGAGTTCGTTCTGGTAGGTCTCCAGGTACTCATACCCTGGCAGCAGGTGGTTGTCGTTGATTGGCAGCTTGTAATTCTGCCATTGCTCGTAGAAGTCGTAGCAGCATTGCAGGATGGTCATGCTGATGTCATCGCATCGCCACTGTGCGGCAATCTTGAGTTCCTCGTAGTTGATGATGTTGCTTGTCGTGATGAGCACGGCATGCACCTCGAGTGGCTCAGCTATGGTTGGGGCGATGAGTTCGCGCATGGACAGGGCACCCTGACAGACTTTCCAGACAGGACTGGTGCGGCAGACGTTTCCGTGTGCCAGTTCCGGTGTGCTGACATCCTGAAACTTAGCCTCCTTGTCGCGTTCGCAGAAGTCGAGTTCGGCTATTTCGCGCGTTTTTTTCATCATGTAGTCAATGAGCACGAGTACGAGTTCGCTGCCTTTGACGTATATATAGGCGTTGCTTTTCTCCAGCGTTGAGCAGATGTTATCCACCCGGCGTGAGTAGACGTCCGCCTCCTGCCCTAACAGCGACAGGAAGCGGAAGATGGTCTGTGAAGTCTGGTTCTTGAAATCGTTGATCATAGCAGCATACTGGTGTTAAGCACTGAAGCCGATCTGGTGGCGGGGGTGCAGTTCGATGGTCTTCGGGTTGAACTTCACGTAGGCAGCCTTCACGTCGGCGGCCTCGACGGTCTGGTAGAGCTTAGTGGTGGCCGGTGCGCCGAGGGCCGATACACGGTCGGCGAGAGCCGGGATGATACCGTTTCTGACCAACTGCTCCACCCAGCGAGCATTGCCGAAGTTCTTGGTACGCTGCTGTAGTGTCTGCTGAATAGACTTGAGCAGCTCTGAGTGTGCGGCGGCGGTGAGCACATATTCGTCCTCGGCGAAGAGGTGGCAGGCAATCTCCATGAGCTGGTCGGCCGAGTAGTCGCCGAAGCGGAACTTGTAGGGGAACCGTCCGAAGAGTCCGGGGTTGGTCTGCAGCATCGCGTCCATCTCCTTCTCGTAGCCGGCGAAGACGATGAGCATGTCTGGGTCGGGCTGGGTCAGCACGGTAAGCAGCGAGTCGATGACCCTTGCGCCGTAGTCCTTGCGGTCGCCGGAGCCGTCGTAGAGCGTGTAAGCCTCGTCGATGAAGAGGACGTTGCCGCGTGCCTCCTCGAGTATTGTCTTCATGTTCTCCTCGGTCTCGCCGATGTATCGCCCCACGAGCCGCGTACGGTCTACGGCGATGACGTCGCCCCGTGAGAGCAGTCCTAATGAGCGGTAGATCTTACCCAGCATACGGGCCACGGTGGTCTTGCCTGTGCCGGGATTGCCGGTGAAGATGGCGTGGAACACCGACTTGTCGCTGGTCTTCAGTCCCAGGCGGCGGCGCTGGGTGTAGAAGTAGGTGCGGTTGGCCATGGTGGTAATGCTCTGCTTGATGTCGTCGAGGCCCACCATCTTGTCAAGCTGGCGCATGCTCTCCTCGAATGTCGAGCGGCTGGCGGCCAGCTTCTCGAGGCAGAGGTCGTCGGCAATGAGTATGCCGGGGTCGTCGACGTCGATGTCGCTGAGCACGCGCTTGAGGAATTGCGGTCTTACTTCCTCGTCGACGAAGTGGCGTATGTCAGCCTGAGTCCATGAAGCCAGGTTCCCAGCCTCAAAGCCTTTCACGACGGCGCTGACGAGCGCACGCCGGGCCTCGTCGTGGATCCACATTCCGCTGCCGGCGATGGCATCGTTGAAGGCCTGCACCATTTCGAAGGCCGTGTAGGGCTTGAGTTGCAGACGGTTGGCTGAGGGGAAGTAGTCCTTCAGCGAGGGGAACATGTCGAGCACGCTGTCAATCTCGTAGCGGGTACCACAGATCCAGAGCGCTCCCTTTCCGCCCGCCTGCCGTATCTTGTCGGTAATGCGCTTGACGATGATCTTTCCGCCGGTGCCCAGCAGCGCGCTCGGGCACGTCAGGCAGTAGGAGGTCCCATCCTCCTGTCGCAGTTCCTCGGTAAGCGGCTCATAAGGGTTGTTGTTGGTGACGTCGAAAAGCGTCGAGCAGTCGAGTATCTTCATCGTTCCCCTGACACGCATCAGCATGTGCAGGCATTTGAGTGTCATCGCGTCGATGTCGTTGTTGACGGTGCAGATGAGCAGGTTCTTGCACTCGTCGAGCTGGCCGTAGCCCTTCTCCTTGCGCAGGTTGTTGAGCACGCAGAGCCTCATCGATTCTATGGCCCTCTGCCTGAGTATGCTCACGCCCGGCTTGTCGGCCATTTTGCGGCACCAGGTTTCGTCAGTGGCCAGACAGGTCGTCATCACATCCTCCGAACCGAGCATCGCACATTCACAGATGTTTCTTACCTTGGTGCGGTTCCGCTTGTCGATAGTAAGGTCAGCGCGTATCAGCACATCATCCTTGTCGCGTATATACAAAGCATATTTACCCGGCATCCAGATATGGGAACTTGAGAGGACGTAAGTCAGTGCCGGCCATTCAAAGTCGAACTGGGCGCAGGATTCGAGCGAATTGCACATCGGGTAGAAGTCTTCGGCAAAGATGTAGCAACTGTAGGAGTTTTCGTAGCCTTCGGCGAAGGCCGGGTCATGTAGAGAGAGTTTCACGATAATGTTACCGTTGGCATAGCGAGTCTTGCTGCTGGTAGCCAGAGAGACTTTGATGTCATTGATATTTTCCATAGGTGTCAATGTGTGTAAAATCGAAAAAATATCCTAAAACGAAGCCCTGAAAAAGGGCGCAAGAGTCATTGGGGCAGAAGTCGGTGACGACCTGCCCAGTAAGTCAACATAGAGATTTTGTTGTCTCTATCACATAAACCGCATTTGTAGCATTAAGTCAAAGAACGATCGACGCAGCGTCAGCGTGGGGTAATCAGCAAAAAGAAATACAGCCTCGGGGCTATATCCTCATTTGCGTCGCCCAGCGACCAATTACGCTTTTGTCGATTCTTTTTTCCATACGTTTTAATGTGATAGATTTTTTTAAGTGCATATTCGGTGCAAAGGTAAGCAAAAACCTCAGGAAGCCAGCAGGCATTCTGAGGTTTTAACATAACTTTAACACTTTGACCCCTTTCTTTTCATCCTCTCCGAGACCTCTATCCCTTCATTCCCTCTAATGATGCGCTGACGTAGGAGACGAGGGCATTGTTGCCTACGATGCTGAGTCGTGTTCCAGCGATGGCGTCGGCTCCGGCGGCCCCTTCCATCAGGCTGAAGAATACGATGATGCCGATGGCGATGAGTTTAGGCAGGTATTTCTTTAGGAGACATTTCTTCATAGGGCAATAGTTTATTTTTCTTTCGTTAATTCGTTAAATAGGGCCATTCCCTTCACCGTCAGCAGATATTTCTGCCGTGGGTGGCGAGGGGATTGTGGATAGAGCATGCGGACAAATCCTTCCTGAATAGCAGGGTTGAGGTGATATTCTAAGAAATTCATCCTGTCTTTCAATCCAACCCCTTCAAGCATCTGCTTAATTGACAACTGTTCTTGGCCTATTACCTTTATCAGACGAATAATGAGCACATTGTCCGTATGCAGCTTGTCCTGAACTTGATGGGGTGCTTGATGGGTACTTGAGGGGGTACTTGAGGGGGTTGCCAAGTTCGGCTGAACACGCCACTCTTCTGTCGGATGAATATGCAGATAGCGGTTGCGCAGATCCCATTGCTCACCCAAAAGCAGATTGCGGAAGAAGCGTTCAAGATATATTGGGGTATAGTCTATTCCCTTTGCTATATTGTGATAGTTAGCACGAACCAATGCATTACGAAAATACCAAGAATGCTTTGCAAACAAGTCGTTGTTCACACCAAATCCCAACGAGCGCAGATATTGAATAGTGAAAACAGCTGTGGCACGGGTATTTCCCTCGCCAAAGGCATGTATCTGCCACAATCCTGAGACAAACTTTGTCAGATGACTTATCATTTCATCTTGGCTCTTTCCCTTATAGCTATAAACACGTTCCTGCTCTAAATCATAGTCAATAGCACGACGCAGGTCTTCCCAATTCAGATAGAGTACGGTATCATCTTCCAATACCCACTCCTTTTTTGTAATGTCGTATTTGCGGAACTCTCCGGCATGCTTCATCACGCCCTCGAAAACGCGACGATGAACAGACTGATAGCCACCTGTGCTGAAATCAAAAGTAGGACTTGACAAAACTTTTACGATATTCAATGAAACGCGGTCTGCCTCTTCCTTGTCTTCATCATGAGCATCGTGGGCAGTCTTTGTAATATAGTATTGATTGACGAGTTCACGCGCCTCATCTATCGTTATATCTCCTTCAATATGCCGACACGCCGTGTTTTGCAGATAGCCTGAAACCTTCAAGCCGTCTACAGCCTGAAGACCTATAGCCGTCTGCCAATAGCCTGCCTTTTCCCTCTGGGAGGGTTCTCCTTGACGGATATACTCGTCAAAATCCAAATATCCTTCGTTCATATTGAGACATCAACAACTATTCCCACTTTGCATTTGTGGTTGCAAATATACGAATAAAAGCTGAAACTAGCATATGATTTGCAGTTAAAAATCTGCGGAATCTACAAATTTTTCTCTTAGAGCCTGCTCTATACCTGAAGCAATAAGTTGATGTCAGTCACATACGATTGGCGTCTCGATAAGCCCGTAGGCGGATGGTTCAAAGCATACTGACTTACTTTCTTGGCTATAAAAGGCTCTTCGTTCTCTATATGAAATAATATGTAGACCTGACTGTCTTTCATTTTGTACGGAGCATCCTTCAGCTGTTCCTTGGTGATGAGCTGCGGTCCGCTTTTTAGAGCGAACACAATAGGAGCCGTCAGTTTGTGCAGAACAAGATACCGTGCACTCATAAAGCCCTCGGCCAATGCAAGCGAACCGGAAGTATCGCCCAAACCTATGGCATAGCGGCCGACCTTGCGTATCTGCTCTGCCGTCTGTTCACAATAGTTGTCATCTACGACCACGCACTTACCTACGGGCATCTGCCCTTGCTTCTCTATCAGCTCATCTATCTTGTCCTGCGGATTATCCTCCAGTTTACATTCCGTCACATAGAAATGCCTGCGCAGCTCTTCAACTAAAGTTCCTTCGCCATCGCCTTTCCGCTCTATGGCAAGGGTATAGACACTCTTTTCGTTGGGTGTCCGATACAGTTTTCCAAGCAGTTCCTGGAAATGCGTGGTGATGTATTGTTCTGAGTCGGCTGCGTCGTATCCCTTCATGGCATAAAAGGTGTACTTCGCGCTCAGTATCTCCTGCACTCTCTCACGGAATCGCTTTCTCACGGTTGTCTTCCATGCCTGCTTGCTGGCAGCATTGTTGCGGGCATACATGGCCAGCACAAAGAGGAAGTTCACATCATAATGACTCAGCAACAGCGTGTCCCGGTCGAACAGCCGGTCGGTGAACTGCGATGATTCGTGCTGGTTCTGCCCTTCATGCAGGCGGAGGTTCTCTACGCTATAGTCCAGCTTCTCAAAGTCCACCTTCGCACTGATGAAGAAGTTCGGTAGTACGTTGTACCCCTCAGTCCTGTCATCGCGCAGGCGTATCTTGTACCGCTCGTCCTTACATTCTGTTGTTCCTTTCAGGGCGTCGAAACTCCACTGGATCACATTCTGGGCGTAGGTAAACTGCTTGCTGATGGAGTTCTCTCCCACAGGTGTACTATACTTGTAGTATTTCGAGTCGCCAATGTAATAGACGGCTGTCTCTTCACTCGTTGGCAACAGAATGTCGTCTATCCAGAGATGGTCCACAATCTTCCCGTCGCTTTGGTCGGCCAGCCGCTTTGGCAACAGGTTGCGGTCGGTTCCTATCAGTTCGTCTATAATAGCTTCAAAAACAATATTGAAGTTCTTTACCAGGATATACTCCTGAGCGCTCACCTCCACCTTCACCCTCCGGCTCAGGTCAAAGAAGGCATAGCATAGTTCCCACAGATAGACGGCCTTGTCAGAGAAATACTTGTTCTTGATGCTCAGCAGTCTCATGCGTCCCCGTCCGTTCAGATAAGTCTCGAACCTTGTTCCCGTTATCAGTTCGTAGTTTACAGGTATGCTGACTGGGAAGCCATAATGCGTGTGCATGTATTTCAAGATAGAGAAGAAGATGACGAGCAGCTCCTCATCAAAGTTCACCTGTCTCCGCTTGTTGACAGGATTCAGATAAATGGGGACATCATCTTGCACCACCGCCTGACTCTTGCTGATGGTGCGAGTCCAGTTGATTTTGTTGAAGCCTGAATGCAGGTTGCGCAAAACGAAGAAAAAGAAATTCTGATTGTCGCGATTGAACTTCTGCAATGCCAGCAGAATATCAAGAAAGGTGTTGCACTCCTGCAATCGGCCGTTCGACATGTGCTGCACCAATTGCTGCTGCACCACGTCGCTCTCCGGATGAGCGTCGCGAAACACCACGATGGCCCGATACACCCACACAGACAGCCGATAGACGAAGTCGTATTCCTGAGGTGTCAGCAGTTGTTGCTCGGCCAGATCGATGACTTGCTCTGGCGGGTATTTGCCAAACAGCAGTTCTTCGCCCTCAACATCCTGCAAAAGCACCTTTGGCAGAATGAACACCGTGTCGCCGCGCCCGTCGTTCAGCGCAGGGTTGAAGTAGTATCCCACATGGTTCACCGACACCTTGCCTTTGATATTCCGCAGGTTGGTCAGCCCCGTGATGATGTTCTCCACCGCCTCGGCTCTGTACTGGTGTTCTTCTATCAGTATGCGCATGACTCTCCGCTTATTCCTCTTCCGGCTGTAGTTCCTCAGCAGCGTCTGTGTCTATCTTCAGTTGCGTCATCAGTTTGGCCACTTTCTCCTTGTCCACCTCTCCGTTTGTCTGGTAGAACTTCCTGTAAGGCCAGTCCTTGCTGCTGCCTATGCTTGATGGGATGCCATACACCTTGAATACGTCGTTCCACAGATAGAACAGCACTTTACCTACAAAAGTCTCTGCCGTAATGACGTTTGGTTTTGTCTCTGTTCCCGCTTTCTTCTCTGTCGCCTTGCAGAAGTAGAAGCCCAGGTGTTTGTCCTCAGCGGTCTCGTCGGTCAGCAGTTCGTCGTTTACCTTGTTGAGGAAGGCAGTCCAGCTGTAGTGGTTCTCTCCCACTTTGACGTACCACGTTTCCTTTGCTGTATCGATAGGCTGATACACCCACTCCCAACGACGTTTGAAGGCTGAGTCGATTGGGAACAGGCTCTGGTCTGATGTATTCATCGTGGCCCAGATGTAGAGGTTCTTGGGCAGCCTTAACTTCCTGTCTTTGATACCGTCTTTATTCACCAGTATCTCCTGACCGTCCTCGTCTTTCCCTTCTTCGAGGTAACGCACCAAATCAATATCTGCCTTTATAGGATACTCCGAGTACCCCTCGTCGTCTCTGTCGAGCAGCTGGAACAGATCGCCGAATATCTGGGCACAGTTGCCGCGATTTATCTCTTCAATAACCAGGAACACATTCTCATCTTGATGGTTCCAAGCGGCAACGTATGCCTGCAGGAAAGCCTGCGGAACAAACGAGTAGGTAATTTCCTCGTCTTTTCCTGCCACCGCCTTATACTTGTCTGCCACTTGTCTCATCGTTGGCTTATATGCTCCCACGAATGTTGAGTAGTCGCTATCAGGATGGAACGTAGTTCTGAACACCAAGTTCTTCTCGTCTGCCGCCTTTACTTTTTCGTCATTCTTTATCCTATGGCTCTTGCCTGTACCTGGTGCACCGTAGAAGATTTGTTGGAGACATTGGCTCTTGTTATTGTCTATGTCTTCTGCGCGATTTATCGTGACCGTCGGACTAATGGATTCAAACAACCTGAGAAAGTTGTCATACAAAAGTTTAGGCACATAATAGAGATAATAGTCGAACTCAGATGACTTGTATATTGCAAAGTAGTCGCCAAGATTATTGTTAACTGTAAGATGCAAATCGTCTATAAAGAACTCTTTTATAGCTGAGTGTCCTGACCTTGCGCCATTTGCATATGCCTTTCTGTCATTTCTATTAGTCAACGCAGATAATTGCAAATCAATCTGACTATTTGCCAGATTCTCATGTTCTTTGCTAAGAGGTTTGAAAAGCAAATTGAATGTTATTTCACCAACATTTTTATCAATTCCGAAAAAGTCACACCAAGACCTACCAAGTTCAAATTGCTTACCGGTATCATCCGATAAATCATTTGCTCTAAATGCCTGAAGTTTTAATTTGTTAGATGACATAAGCTATTCTATGTTACCCCACTGCTCTGCGAGTGCTTCCGCAAATCCTGGGAAGGTTTTACTTCTAAGTTTTCTTCTCTCTTCTGTGGATATTCTTGTGTTGAAAGAATCCGAATACCATTTAGGCAATGAGCGTCCACTTGATAAGACTACTCGTGGGCCTTCTTCTACCATATTTGTTGGTTTCAGCAATGGTAGATTATGAAGCCATAAGCATGTCTTCTTCGAAGCATGGTCGCCAAACCAGAATGGCTGGACGATTTGGTCTGGCTTTCGATATTCTGTATTCATGCATCCAACAGGATTCTCTATAGCCCAATGTTTGATATCGGTTTTAGTGAATTCCATAAAGAATTCTATTGCTTCCTGCTTCATCTTTCTCCTGCCAAGATGGTGTGGATGCTCCCGCCTCTGTTCAATGGGTAAATCTGCATCGTCAGGATGATAAAGCCATCTTGCCCCACTAACCGATAGATATGTGCAAGGTGGGTGGGCAATCATCAAATCCCAACACTCTCCCTCTGGCAGGTAATATTCTGTTCCACTTTCTAACATTCCGCCATGATTGGGGATGACCTGCAATACATCCTGTTTGAAATGCCACTCAGGATGCCCTCCGCTGCATTCCAAAATATCACAGCTAAATGCATTATGTCCTCTTGCTCGGAAGGCTTTGCAAACAGCTTGACTTTCTTCACATGCTACCAATACGTTCATTTTACTTTGTCTAAAGATTTGTATAATCCTGTTGCAATCGCTTTTGCAAAATTCACAGGGACGGCATTTCCTATCATTTTGTAGTTATATGGTGTGCTTCCAAGAAATTGATAATCCAAGGGGAAGGTCATTAGGCAGGCTGCTTCGCGAATGGTGATGCTACGCTGCTGTTCAGAATCAGGATGAATAAACATATATCCGTCTTTGCTCAGATGAGCCACAACTGTATGAGATGGCTTATCCCATTCAAGGCTTTTGTACTTCTGGTAGAGTGTTTTATGGCCTGTTTTCTCAAAGTAGTAATCAATCATGGCCTGATGGCTGATATGATTCATGTTATTGTCAACCCATTCCTTAAAAATCGTTCTTTCGCGCTGGCCATGATTCCTTGCTTCGTGTTGGGTTATCGTGGAGTCTTGATTCTTCTGGTGTGACCTTGTTAATCGACCTTCTTTTACAGGTTTCTCTAAAGGGTATAATGGAGGGAGTTTGCCTATTGCATCCCTTACTGTCAGCTTCACTTTTGTATTCTTTTCTTTATCGATTGCCGCATATAGGTCATCTAAGTCCAACTTTGTACCATTTCGAACTCCTAGAATGATAACTCTTGGTCGATGCTGTGGTACTTCAAAGTTTGCTGCATCATACAATGCAGTTTGCATTTCATCTGGAGTGCGTATCTGATACCCTATCTGAGTGAAGGCATCATATATCCTTTTTCGCACAGGTACACCTCCTGGTTTGGCACTTAACAGGCCACCGACATTCTCAAAGACAAACAAATCAGGACGGAAAGCCTCAACAACCTTACAGAAACTCTCAAATAGGTAGTTACGGTAATCGCTTTGCATAGAGTCTTTGTCTGTAGCTCTACCATGTATAGAATAAGCCTGACAAGGTGGCCCGCCAATTATCAAATCCACATGCTGTTTTCCTATTAATCCCTTTAGTCCAACAGCTTTAACATCGTCTGAGTTATAGGAACCGTATTGCCGAATCGATTCATCAGACCAAAAGCCATTTATGAGTTCGTCAGTTTTTTGAATATCGAAGAGAACGACCTTCCTTTTTGCTTCCTTTTCAGATTCACCCCATTTATCAACTAAGCGATGCCTCAATGTATCCACCATAGGCTTTTCCCATTCAACATGGGCAAGGGCGTTGAAACGTCCAGTCTGTAGAAATCCTTCAGAGAGCCCACCGCACCCCGCAAACAAATCTATGAATGTATATTTCTTCTTTGACATGAAAAAGCCCTCTCTTCGTTTCGAAAAGGGGGCGCGGAAGAAGATGTGTTTAAGCAAGGCCTACCACAGCCCACATCAGACAACAATCTAACTGTCCACGCCCGTATGAGCGCAAACATCCAATTGCTTGTCCGACTGATGTCTCTGCGAAGTGGTAGTTCTGCTTAATCAGTCAATCAAGGATGCCAAAGACGCTATATTTTCCTTTATTTCATTTCGTTTCTAATTGTAACCTCTTGAACAGCAAGTCACTTCCAATCTCATACACATCTTCACCACAGACCTCAAAAGACTCATCCATCAAACGGTTGTATAGCTCGGCCTGTTCATCATCCATTGTTCTACTGCCAGTTTCATAGCTGACGTAGTTTTTGAAATCATCATCCGGATGGAAGTTGATATCAAGGTCATAGACGATGTGGTTGAAGAAGTCTTTAACCTCTTCTACCGTCGTGATATGAGATTCTTGTGAGTACTTAGCCATCAAAATTAAGAGCTGTTCGCAAACACCCAAAGCGAACGGGTTAAACATATCGTGATGACTACAAAAAAGAAAAACGTGGGTGCTTAACATCTGCCTGTTCGACTTTCGTGGCCTACCACAGCCATAACGGTAAACAGGCAGAGAAACATCCACGCTGGAGTATATAGACACCCGTAAAGTGTGCGTTGAGGATACTCGATCCTCGCAGCACACTACGGAGAGTATATACTACACCCCGTGGCAGTCACCCCTGCAATGTTCTTGACCGTTATTCGATTGTGGTAGTTTCGAAAGTCCAAAAACAAAGCGTCAGTAACGCCTTCTAATATGTAGTGCTCCGCCCATCGGCTCCGCCCTCCTCGGAGAGCATCGCAGCCGCAACAGGCAGATTGCATTTGCAAAGATACAAAATTTATCTCTTACAAATATATAATAAGGTGTGATTTAAATCAATTTTAACCTTTTCAGATGGGTCCAGTTCAATTGGGTACGCATGCGTACACAATTTCACCTTCGGAAAAAGTCTCCGCAGCGCAGAGACAATGTCGCAGGGTCTTTTCACTCCATCCACTACCATAGCGTTCTGTCAACTTTACAGAAAGTACGTTCGAACACGGCGGATTAGTCGGACTAAGTGGGCGGGTTGGTCGGCTCAAGGTGCCGGTTTGCTACGAGCAAACTCGGATTTGGGGTTAACCTCACTCGAATTCGCGGAAAGCCCACTGTTCTATAAGCTTTTCTTGTAGTTCGTCTATTTCCCAGTTTGCTGGGCTTCTTTGGCAGCTTTCAACATTGCTACCTGCTGTAATGCTTGCTGTCGCGTAGCATGCGATGATGGACGCCCCAATGAGAGGCGCACCTCCCTTGCAGAGTCCTGCATGCTCTGATAGATTGAATCTAGAAAAATCTTCTCTCCCATGTTGTATTTCTTTTATGTAGTTGTCAATCTCTTGTAATGTTTGAGGGGCTAAGCTTGAACAGACATTCCAGGCGGGCTTCGTCATACCGCCACCCTGGGTGGTGAAGGATGTGACGTTTTAATAATCACAAGAGCGGAGTGAGGTTAAGCCTTATACTTGATGTTGCGCGGATGGTGCTCCAGTATTTCCTGGCGCAGGGTTGTGGTGTCGATGTGGGTGTAGATTTCGGTGGTGCCGATAGACTCGTGGCCGAGCATGGCCTGGATGGCGCGGAGGTCGGCGCCGCCTTCGAGCAGGGCGGTGGCAAAGGAGTGGCGCAGGGTGTGGGGCGAGATGGTCTTCTTGATGCCGGCCTCAGCGGCCTGGCGCTTGATCATGATGAGTATCATGGTGCGCGTCAGGTGGGCGCCTCGGCGGTTCAGGAAGACGTAGTCCTCCTCGCCGGGACGGATGGTCATGTGGCAGCGGTCGTCGAACCATAGGCCGAGCTCCTTGACGGCGCGGGGCGAGATGGGGACGAGCCGCTCCTTCGAGCCCTTGCCCATGATGCGGACGTAGCCCTCGTCGAGGTAGAGGTTCGAGAGGCGCAGCGTGACCAGCTCGGTGACGCGCAGGCCGCAGGAGAAGAGCACCTCGATGATGGCGCGGTTGCGGTGGCCCTCCCACTTCGACAGGTCGATGGACTCTTCGAGCTGGTCGACCTCGGCGGTAGAGAGCACTTCGGGCAAGTGCTCGCCCAGGACGGGCGACTCGAGCAGCTCGGTGGGGTCGTCGTCGCGGTAGCCGTCGACCATGAGGAAGTGGAAGAACGAGCGCACGCCGCTGAGTATGCGGCACTGCGAGCGCGGGCCGATGCCGATGTCGTGGAGGCCGGCGGCGAAGGTCTGGAGGTCCTCCAGTGTGACGTCGAGCACGTGCTTATCTTCCCGCCCGAGGAAGACGAGCAGTTTCTCCAAGTCGCGCTGGTAGGCCTCCAGCGTGTTGGGCGACATATTGCGCTCCAGCTTCAGGTAGCGCACGTAGCGCTTGGTGATGTCTGTACTCTGTTCCGCCATACTGCGTAATTCGGCTGCAAAGGTACGAATAAGCGAGTGAAACACCAAATTTCTGACTGAGATTTCGTGTCTTCACGTCTTTTATATCTGAATGCTTTTCTTTTATCTTTCCTTCGACATCTGAAACAGACGCCCATAAGCAATCGTTCCACGATTTTTTTGTGGTTTATATTACCACTTCCACCACTTTTGTGCTATCTCGTTGTGAATGAGCGTGTTGGATGGTGGTAATAATGGTGGTAGAAGTGGTGGCATATTACCACTTCCACCACCATTTATGTGGTATCTGCAAGGCCGGCTGGCCAGAACGGCGCACTTCTTGCTCCTTTGGATGCGCTTTACGACCGTTCCTGGGCTGCCGGAACGTTGTTCCAGCGGCCTTGGAACGATTTTCTGGCACCATCGGAGCACAGAAGGTGGCTATGATTGGCTTCTTTCCGTCCAAACGAGTCAGGAAAATGGCCACATTTTTGAGATATAATCGTCTATTTTTGTCGCTAAATTTACTGCGGTGGTAGATATCCGCCACTTCTACCACCATTATTACCACTGTATAACATACAGATAATCAGAAAGATATAACTAAAGTGGTGGAAGTGGTGGCAGTATTTCAAAAAAAATCGCAGTACGTGCGCTGTGCGCCGCTATCCTCCAACTCCTTTGAATCCTTAGACCTTTGGGGTTGGATTAGCACACCGCCCTTAGCAGATTTCATTATGCATGCGCCTGACACCCCTTGGGGCTGAGGCGACAGATGCCTACGACGTGAACGGCGACCAGCTGTTCAACATCCTCGATATTTCCAAGCTGACCGATATTCTCGTCATGGTCGGCCTCGGTCACTGATATTGTCCTCGGAAGTCACTGATTATACTGATACAGAGTGTATGAGACAAAATTATAAGTTTCTGAAATGTCTTGGGCGGATATGATACGAAATTGTAGTATGATACGGAGTATCTTAATATTATATTATAATTTTTTTTGTTACCTTTGCACCCAGATTGAAAGCAAAAAAATTATAGAATTAAACAAAGCGAATATGGTAAAACGAAAGACAATGTGCAAGAGGTGCCGCGACAGTTTCGTCGCCGGTGCCCTACTCGCCTTTGGACTGGCAGGTGCTGCCTGTAGCGGGTACGACCTGGACGAGCGGGAGCCCGACACGATGGGCGGCTCGCAGTCCATCTACGGCTACCTGAGCTCGCAGCCGGGCTTCACCAACATGGTGCGGCTGATTGACGACCTGAACTACAGGGAGGTGCTGGACAAGACGGGTTCAAAGACGCTCTTCGCCGCTGATGACGAGGCCTTCGGCCGGTTCTTCAAGCGCAACGACTGGGGTGTCAGGAGTTACGAGGGGCTGTCGTTGGCGCAGAAGAAGATGCTGCTCAACGGCGCCATGATCAACAACAGCTATCAGGCGCAGACGCTGTCGAGCGTCGAGGGTCCGCTTGAGGGCCAGTGCATGCGCCGCACGTCGGCCCAGGAGGTCTACGACACGGTGTCGGTGATGCGTGCCCAGGACATGCCGCAGAGCATCTACTGGCAGCGCCACCGCGAGAAGGGCCAGATAGTCTGTATGAGGGACAACAGCGTGGTGCCGATGATCCACTTCATCGAGCAGTTCCTGCAGAACAACAAGATTACGAACGAGGACTACGACTTCCTGACCAACCACACCACACAGCGCAAGGCCGGCGACGCCTCGGTGAACGGTGTGCAGATGGTGGAGCCCAACATCCGCTGCTTCAACGGCTTCATTCACCGCATGGGCGAGGTGGTGACACCGCTGCCCAACATGGCCGAGATTATTGCCTCGAAGCCCAACACGACGCTGTTCAACCACCTGATGGAGCGCTACTGCGCCCCCTACCCTTGCGGCGACGAGGTGACCAGGGCGTATAACAACGTCTACGGCACGAACGTCGACACCGTCTACCAGAAGCGCTTCTTCTCGGAGAAGTCGCAGGACGGCCGCGAGCTGAGCGTGCTGCCCGACGGCGGTTCCACGCCCGAGTTCAGCCTGCTGAAGTTCGACCCCGAGTGGAACAGCTATTATTCCAGCCGCGTGCTGACGCCCGAGATTGCCCTTCAGCGCGACATGGGTGTCATCATGGTGCCCACCGACGAGGCCCTGCGCGACTACTGGGAGAACGGTACGGGCCGCATCCTGAAGGACTATTACGGCACGTGGGACAACGTTCCCAACCGCGTGCTGACGCCGCTTATAAACAACAACATGCTGGCCTCGTTCGTAGGCAGCGTGCCCTCGAAGTTCAACGGCATCCTGAACGACGCCAACGACCCGATGGGCGTCACCGCCGAGAGCATCGACTCCGTCTGGCAGGCCTGCAACGGTGCCATCTACCTGACCAACAAGGTATATTCGCCGACGACCTACGTCAGCGTGATGTTCCCCTCACTTATCAACGAGACGATGAACATCATGTACTGGGCCATCCAGCAGCTGCAGTACTACGTCTACCTGAACTCGCTGAACTCCTACTACAGCTTCTTCCTGCCGACGAACAACGCCCTGCTTGAGTACATCGACCCCGTCAGCTACGGCAAGTCGCAGACCCAGCTGCTGCGTTTCCACTACGACGGCGAGCAGCGCAACGAGCAGGACAAGGTGTGGGCCACCATCTACCGCTACGACAAGGCTACGGGCGAGGTGGGCGACTCCATCGGCCGCGCCGGCTATCAGGAAGTGCGCGACCGCCTGGAGGACATACTCGACAGCCACATCGTCATCGGCAATGTTGAGGACGGCCACGAGTACTACCGCACCAAGGGCGGCACCGAAATCCGCGTGCGCAACGTCGCCGCCGGTGCCAACGGCATGACCGTCGAGGGCTCCTATCAGGTGAACGAGGGCAAGCCGCTGCCCGTGAGCTTCGTCTACGACCAGAGCAAGGACGGCAACGGCAAGGTCTACATCCTCGAAGGCGAGCCCATCATGGGCACCCGGATGACCGTTCGCGACATCCTGGCCGGCAACGAGGAGTATGCCAAGTTCCTGGAACTGATGGAGGGCAGCGGACTCTTCGAGACCCTGCACACCACCGGCAGCCGCAGCAGCGCCTGCGGCGGCACGAACATCGGACTGTTCAGCAGCTACCACTACTCCGTCTACGTGCCCACCAACGAGGCCATCCAGGCTCTGCACGACAGCGGCAAGCTGCCCACGTGGGAGGATGTCGACAGGGCCGAGCAGACGGGCAACCTCGCCCAGAAGACCGCCGACTCGCTGAAGATCATGAACTTCGTGAAGTACCACATACAGGATAATGCCGTCTTCGTCGGGGCCAATCCCGTCGAGGCCGACTACGAGACCTCGGTCATCGACCCGAAGACCGAGCGATTCTACAAGCTGCACGTCGTCTCGACGGGCAATGCCGTCAACATTACCGACAACAAGGGCAACACCCGCCACGTCGTGACCTCCGACGAGCGCCTCTTCAACAAGATGGCCCGCGAGTTCCAGTACAATGCGAGCGACGGCCCGAGAGCCACGCAAATCGAGACGTCGTCATCGGCTGTAGTCCATCTGATAGACGGTGCGTTGTTAATTGAGGATTAAGAATTGAGAATTGAGAATTATGATTACTAAGAGATTTAAGAATATTATCGGATTGATAGTTATCGGTTGTCAATTGTCAATTATCAATTCGTTTGCGCAGAGCGCCGGCGACATTATCAGCGGAACCGTGAGCGACGCCTTCGGTCCGGTGATGATGGCCAACGTGACAGAGATTGACGCGGCAAACCGTATTGTTGCCGCAGGAACGACCGATATGAACGGTAACTTCTCGTTCAAGATCAAGAACCCGAAGGACCGCCTGAAGATTTCGTACGTGGGATTGAAGACAGTGATTCTGCCCATCAACAAGACCCACTTCAAGATTACGATGTCCGACGAGACCACCATCAAGGAGGTGACCGTCACGGCCAAGCGCAAGGCGCAGGGCTCCGGTCTGGCCATTCCGCAGAAGGAGGTGTCGACCGCCCGCCAGAGCATTGACATGAAGGAGTTCGAAGGCCTGTCGTTCACCACCGTCGACGAAGCCCTGCAGGGCCGTATCGCCGGACTTGACATCGTGGCCAACTCAGGTAACCTGGGTTCGGGCACGTCGATGCGCCTGCGTGGTGTGTCGAGTATCAACGGCAACAGCGAGCCGCTCATCGTCGTCGACGGCAACGTCTGGGAGACCGACCAGAGCAACTTCGACGTCTCGTCGGCCAACGACGAGAAGTTTGCCGAGCTGCTGAACATCAACCCCGAGGACATCGAGAGCATCTCCGTGCTGAAGGATGCTGCCGCTACCGCCATCTGGGGTTCGCAGGGTGCCAACGGTGTCATCGAGATCAAGACCAAGCGCGGTGCGCGCGGTAAGACGAAGGTGACCTACAGCTTCCGACTGACCGGCACCTACCAGCCCGAGGGCATGAAGCTGCTCAACGGCGACCAGTACACCATGCTGCTGAAGGAAGAGTACTTCAACCCCGAGCTGCGCAGCCAGGCCAGCGAGTTCCCCGAAATCAACTACATCTCGGGCGGCTCGTTCTCGGAGTACGAGATGTACAACAACAACACCGACTGGGTTGACGCCGTCAAGCAGACCGGCTGGCGCCAGAACCACTACGTGGCGCTGAGCGGCGGTGGCGAGAAGGCCAACTTCCGCGTGGCTGCCGGCTACGACCACGAGACCGGCTCCATCATCAAGCAGCAGCTCGACCGTCTGACCTCGCGTGTGGCCCTTGACTACTTCGTCAGCGACCGCATCAAGATTGTGACCAACGTCGCACTGACCTACACCAACAACAAGAAGAACTACGGCGACCTGTTAGGCGTCAGCTACCGCCGCATGCCTAACCTGAGCATCTACGAGCAGGACGACCAGGGCCGCGACCTCGACACCTATTATAATATGCTGCCTACGGTGAGCTCGCAGCTGCAGAGCCAGCTCAACGACTACAACCCCGTGGCGCTGGCCAATCTGGCCAAGAGCCATGAGTCGAGCTACAACATCGAGCCGGAGTTCAAGCTGAACTACGAACTCTTAGGCATCGAGGAGGAGAAGTCGCGACTGAGCTACGAGGGCAAGATTGTGTTCAACATCTTCAACCGCTACAACGACCAGTTCCTGCCGCTCGAACTGAGCACGAAGGGCTATCAGGGCAACGATGCCAACAAGGCTACAAGCGACTCGTACAAGAGTCTGGGTATCACAACCACCCACACGCTGACCTTCGTCCCCTACTTCCGCAACCACGACCACTCGCTGATGATGATGCTCCGCGGACAGCTGACCGACGGCAGCTCGACCACGCAGAACACCTCGGAGTACGGACTGCCCACGGGAACCATCCAGGGCACCGGCGTGCCGGGTGTCATCTCAGGCCTGAGCACCTCGAACGGCCAGTGGCGCAGCATCTACCTGACCTATTCGGCCCACTACGCCTTCAAGGAGCGTTACGTGCTCGACTTCTCGGTACGCCGTGACGGTTCGACCAAGTTCGGTCCCGACGAGCGCTGGGGTAACTTCCCCGCCGTCTCAGGTAAGTGGATTGTCAGCGACGAGCCCTGGTTCAGAGAGCGCCTGCCCTTCATCTCGATGCTGGCCGTCCGCCCCGGTTGGGGTATCGTGGGTAACCAGCCCGGAGCCGAGTACCTCTACTTCAGCAAGTATCGCAGTGGCAGCGGCTACTTAGGCAACGGTACCGTCAACCAGAGCAACATTCAGCTCAAGACGCTGAAGTGGGAGGAGAAGGAGACCTGGAACCTCGGTTTCGACCTGGGACTCTTCGACGACCGCATCGAGGCCAACCTCGACATCTACAAGCAGAACACCAAGGACCTGCTGATGATGAACCGCGGTATCCCCTCTTCGTCGGGCTTTTCGACCCTGGCCTACCAGAACGTGGGCCGCATGGAGAACATCGGCTGGGAGTTCAACATCAACGGAAACCGCATCATCACAGCCGGTAAGTTCTCGGCTGACTTCAACGTCACCTTCGCCAACAACCGCAACAAGATTACCGAGATGGACGAGACCTGCCTGGCCTCGCTCAACAGCGACTTCAACCGCGACAACGGTTCCTACCTGACGCGCATCGAGCTGGACCGCCCCTTCGGCAGCATCTACGGCTTCCGCTACAAGGGCGTCTACCAGTACAGCAAATACACGCCTGAGGAGATTGCCGGCGTCAGCGGTCCCAATGCCCCCGTTGCCCGCGACGAGAACGGCGACGTCATTCTCGACAACAAGGGCCGCACGTCGCCCATGATGTTCTGCTACGGCTCGTCGACGGAATATGAGTTCAAGGGCGGCGACGCCATGTACGAGGACATCAACCACGACGGACAGATCAACGAGCTCGACATCGTCTACCTCGGCTCGTCGCTCCCGAAGATTACCGGCGGTTGGGGCTTCAAGCTGCGCTACGGCCAGTGGACCCTGAACAGCCAGTTCAACTTCCGCTGGGGCAACAAGATTATCAACCGCGCCCGCATGCTGGCCGAGAATATGTACTCGAACAACAACCAGAGCCGCGCCGTGATGTGGCGCTGGCGCGTCGAGGGTGACATCACCCAGATTCCACGCGCCCTCTACCAGAGCGGCTACAACTGGCTCGGCAGCGACCGCTTCGTTGAGGACGGCTCGTTCATGCGCCTGAACTACATGCAGCTGTCGTACGCCATGACGCCGAAGCAGCTCAAGAGCATCGGCCTGTCGCAGCTCAGCTTCTACGTTTCGGCCAACAACCTCTTCTGCCTGACCAAGTACTCGGGTGCCGACCCCGAGGTGGGCTACGGCGGCTACGGCATCGTCTCCGACGCAGCCCAGACCCCGCGCGCCCGCTCGTTCACCGGTGGCATCACCATTTCGTTCTAAATTGAGAATAAAGAATTGACAATTATGATTACCAAGATAAAACATCAAATCATCGCCTGTTCGCTGTGCTGCGGTGCCGCTGCAGCCCTCACCGCCTGCTCCGACTTTCTCGACATCCTGCCTATGAACGACGTGGTGCTCGAGAACTACTACACGGAGAAGAGCGACGTGGCCTCAGTGCTCAACGGCTGCTACGAGAGCTTGGAGTCGTCCGACTGTCTGACGCGCATGGCCCTCTGGGGCGAGGTGCGCTCCGACAACCTCTACCTCGGCTCGGCCGTGCCCTGGGAGCTCGAGCAGGTCGTCAAGGAGAATATCCTGCCCTCAAATTCTTACTGCAAGTGGGAGGCCTTCTACCAGACCATCAACCGCTGTAACGCCGTCTGCTACTATGCGCCGATCGTGAACCAGCTCGACCCCAACTACACATACACCGAGATGCGGGCCAACGTGGCTGAGGCTACCGCCATCCGCACCCTCTGCTACTTCCACCTCATCCGTACATTCCGAGACGTACCTTTCACCCGCGAGCCGACCATCGACGACACCGGCAACTTCCGTCTGCCGGCAACGAAGTTCGACGACGTGCTCGACTCGCTCATCCTCGACCTCGAGGCAGTGAAGGACGAGGCCGTGCGCCGCTACTATACCGACGACAACGCCCTGGCCTACACCAACTCCAGCCGCATCACACGTCCGGCCATCTATGCCTTGCTGGCCGACCTCTACCTGTGGAAGGGCGACTGGGACAAGTGCATCAGCAGCTGCCAGTACGTCATCGACTTCAAGAAGGCACAGTATGAAGAGATGCTGGAGCGCGAGGGCAACCTCAGCAACATCGACCTCATCGGCGGCTACCCGCTCATCCTGGAGCGCCCCGTGGGCACCACCACGTCGGGCAACGTCTACAACGAGGTGTTCGGCACGGGCAACTCCTTCGAGAGCCTCTTCGAGCTGTACTTCCGCGAGAACCAGAGCGTGGCCAACAGCTACGTCCCCAACTTCTACATGCGCAACAACTCAGGTGCCGTGCAGATGGGCAACCTGGCCGTCAACGACGAGGAAGGCTTCTTCTACGGCGACATGCCCACGACGGCTTCGCTGCTCTTTGCCAAGAGCGACTGCCGTGCCTACGAGAGTCTCGAAAACATCTCGACATCGACCAAGGGTATTGCAAAATATGCCCGCCAGCGCGTGTCGTTCAACACACAGGGCTCGGTGACCGCCACCTCCCTGCGCCTCGAACCGACGATGCGCTCCACCAACTTTGCCAACTGGATCGTCTACCGTCTGACCGACGTGATGCTGATGCAGGCCGAGGCACTGATTGAGAAGGGCGAGCTTGACCAGGCATTCCAGCTGATCAATGTCGTCAACATGCGCGCCAACTGCATCTCGCTCGAGAGCAGCTCGCTCCTGAAGCAGACCAACTACCCCGCCCAGAGCGACATGCGCGACCTCGTGATGACGGAGCGCCAGCGTGAACTGCTCTTCGAGGGCAAGCGCTGGTACGACCTCGTCCGCATGGCCCGCCGCGAGGGCAACACCCGCTCGCTGGCCAACACCGTGGTGAAGAAGCAGAAGGTGAACAAGGACGCCATCAAGATTAAGCTGGCCGACGCCAACGCCCTCTACTTCCCCTACTATCGCGACGAACTGAAGGTGAACCCCAACCTGCACCAGAACCCGGCCTACAACACCGGCGACGACGCAGACCTGGAGAAGAACTAAGAATTGAGAAATGAGAATAGAAAAAAGAGAATTATGATTACCAAAAGCATAAAGAACCTCCTCATTGCCTGTTCGCTGTGCTGCGGCGCCGCCGCAGTCCTCACCGCCTGCAACGACGAGGACATACCCGACAACTACTACTCGTCGACGAAGCTGACCGCCGGTGCCTTCATCGAGGCCGATGCCGACCAGTTCAGCGAGTTCCAGCGCATCCTGACGCGTGGCAACTACATCGGTATGCTCAAGACCTACGGCACCTACACCCTCTTCGCACCGACCAACGACGCCGTACGCTCCTGGCTACAGGCTAACGGCTACGCATCGGTCGAGGAACTGCCGATGGCCCAGTGCGACACCATCGCCCGCAACCACATCGTCCGCACCAAGGCGCTGTTCACCACCGACTTCAGCATCTCGTCGGCCCCGATGAACATGAACGACACCTATATTGAGCTGTCGGTCGACTCGGACGCCACCAACAACAACGCGCTCATCGTCTACGTCAACAAGCACTCGAAGATTATCGAGAAGGACGACTCGGTGACCAACGGCGTCGTCCACGTGGTTGACCACCTGCTCTCGGCCACCAACCAGTTCCTGCCCGGACTGATAGAGGAAGACCCCAACCTGACCATCTTCTACCAGGCCCTCAAGCTGACCGGTATGGCCGACTCGCTGAACCGTTATATCGACATGACCTACTCATGCTCCGACGACTCCGTGAGCAAGGGTATCCGCGTCTCCTACGGTACGGCCAACGGCGGCGGCTCCAAGACCCCGCCGGCCTACTTCCCCGAGAGGCGCTACTTCAAGTACACGGCCTTCGTCGAGACCGACTCCATCTACCGTGCCAACGGCATCAACAACATCGCCGACCTGACGGCCTACGCCAAGCAGGTCTACGATGAGTCCTATCCCCAGGACGCCGGCCTCTACGACGACGACCCCACCAACCGCAAGAACCCGCTGAACCGTTTCGTCAGCTACCACCTCATCAACCGCATCGGTCTCTATGAGGACTGGATCATCCAGGGTCCCATCATGGAGCGCTGCTTCGACCGCACGATGGCCGACCCCGAGGACTACTACGAGACGATGTGTCCTGGCACGACAATGCGCTTCTGCTGTCCCACCACTGGTCTGTGGATCAACCGCAAGGGACTGGCGCGCAACGTTCAGGTGCGTGGCGTCCGCGTGCTCACCCGTGAGGAGAGCGGCTCGCGCAACCAGCAGGCCCGCAACGGTATCTACCACTACATCGACGGCATCCTGACCTACTCCAAGCAGGTGCGCGACGTCGTCTTCAACCGCCGCATCCGCGTCGACTTCACCACGCTCAGTCCCGACTTCATGAACGTCGAGGGCGGCACCCGTGGCCACCACATCGACGAGACGGAGTTCCTGACCGCCTTCAAGCGCGGCTACGTCACCGACTGGAAGTTCTCGCCCGAGACCTTCATCGGCGTCTCCAACGAGCAGACGTCCTGGTGGCACTATCAGGGCCAGGGTGTGGCTGTGCTCGGACTGTTCGACGTGTCGGTGAAACTGCCGCCCGTACCGTCCAGCACCTACGAGATCCGACTGGGCTACACCGTCGGTCCGGAGCGTGGCGTGGCTCAGGTCTACCTGAACAATGTGCCCTGCGGCATACCCGTCGACCTGCGCGTAGGCTGCGAAGGCTATGAGGCCGACACCGAGGACGATGACGAGAACCTGGCCATCGACAAGGCCATGCGCAACCTCGGCTTCATGAAGGCCCCCGACAGCTACCGTCCCGGCGGCGGCAACACCATGCGCGAGAACGGCATCATCCGCCGCATCCTGGCCACCGAGTATCTCGACGAGAACCAGGAGTACTGGCTCCGCTTCCGCCAGGTGCTCGACGACCCCGACTGCTACATCTCGCTCGACTACTTAGAGCTGTGTCCCAAGAGCGTCTACGCCAGCCCCGAGGGTGAGGACCGCCACTAAATGAAGTGAAAAGTAAAGAAGTGAAAAGTGAGAAAAGAGAAAAAGATAATAATATGATTACCAAAAGCATAAAACATACCCTCAACGCCGCATGTCGGCTGTGCTGCGGCGGTGCCGCAGTCCTCGCAGCCGCCGCAGCCCTCACCGCCTGCGCCGACTGGGACGACCACTACGACGCAACGGCCGGCCCCGGCAGCGAGCTGACGCTCTGGCAGACGATGAAGCAGCAGTCGCAGCTGAGCGACTTCTGCCAGGTGCTGGAGCAGACCAAAGTGTTCCGCCAGCACAAGAAGACCGCCACGAGCTATGCCCAGCTGCTCGACGGCGGACAGTCGTTCACGGTGCTCGCACCCGTCAACGGCACGTTTAACAAGGACTCTCTTTTACGGTTGGTGCAGACGGCTGTCGGCGACTCCATCGTCGAGCAGATGTTCGTGCTCAACCACCTGTCGCGCTCCAATGTGTCGGTTTTCGGCGCTGAGTCGTCGCTGGCACCGTCGCCCGGCTTCAGGCTGGCCAACACCAAGTATGTGGCCATCGGCCAGAACCAGATTGGCGGCGTGGCAGTGGCCGAGGCCAACTGCCGCACCCACAACGGCACGCTGCACGTCATGAAGGGCAGCCTGCCCTACAACCGCAACCTCTATGAGGTGATTACCAGCCAGCCGCAGTTTGCGACTCTCGGACAGTTCATCCGCAGCTACGATGAGGACGACTTCGACGAGAACGCCTCGCTCTCGAGCGGCATGGTCGACGGTGTGCCCGTCTATGTCGACTCGGTCGTCATCGAGCGCAACCGCTTCCTCGAGAAGGTGGCCCTGCTCGGTGCCGAGGACTCTTCCTACGTGGCCGTGGTTCCCAGTCTCGAAGGCTGGCAGAAAGCCTACGAGGAGGCCAAGCAGTACTTCATCTACGACGAGAGCGTCAGCAAGCGCGACTCCATCCAGCAGTACTGGACCCACCGCGGACTGATGGACGATGCCGTCTTCAGCCTCACCGTGCAGCCCTCGCCCCAGGACTCGCTCATCTCGCCGCAGTACGACCGCAAGCACCCGGAGTACCACGTGTTCTACAAGCCCTTCAGCGAGGGCATCATGAGCCGTCCCGTGCGCACCATCAACTGCAGCAACGGTACGCTCTACGAGACGGCCGCATGGCCTTTCACGCCCGAGCAGACCTACTTCCGCGAGCTGAAGACCGAGGGTGAGGAGACGACGCTCATTCTCGACTACGGCTATTGCAACTACAACAAGCGCGTCTTCTCGGCCGACTCCGTCTCCGAGAGCGGCTATCTCGACATCGTGCCCGCCACGGGAACGTCGAACTGGAACATGATATTCAAGCTTGAGAACACGCTCTCAGGCACTTACGACATCTATGCCATCGTGTTGCCCAAGTCAGTTTACAACCCCCTGGAGCCCGACCTGAGGCCCTGCAAGTTCAAGGCTGCCGTCAACTATGTCGACGAGCAAGGCAAGGAAAAGACCTACGACTGCGAGAACACGGTCTTCCAGACTGATCCCCTCCGCGTCGACACCGTCCTGCTGGCCAGCAAGTTCCATTTCCCCGCCAGCAACTACGGTCAGGTGAACACGAAGATTTCGCTCAAGCTGACCTGTAATATCCTGGCTCGCGAGACCAGCAGGTTTGCCCGCGAGATGTATCTCGACTGCATCTATCTCAGACCATCAAAGAAGGAGGAATAAGACCATGATGAAGAAACTGTTAATCATATCACTGTTCATCGCTCCAACGGTAGCGATGGCACAGACCGCCGACAAGACCGTCACCGGTACCGTCACCGACGCCGCCACGGGACAGCCGCTGGCCGGTGTCTACGTGCAGGCCTACGGCAACGGCCGCTTCTCGGCCATGACCGACGAGAACGGACAATACCAGATCAAGGTGCCTGACTACACCACGAGTCTCTCCATGCGCATCGACGGCTACCAGCTGCTGCAGAAGGCCATCGCCGGCGAGACCACCGACGCCCGTATGTACTCTGCCGCCTTCAGCCCCGTCTACCAGCAGGCCACCACGGCCACGCTGAGCCGCCGTGCCGAGGGCTTCGACAACACCGCCGAGCAGAGCATCGACCCGCTCATCAGCCAGCGCCTCGGTGCCGACGTGCGCAGCATAGGCCGCAGCGCCAACCCCGCCGAGGGTAACGTCATGCTGCTGGCCGGACTCAACAGCCTGCAGACCAACGCACAGCCGCTGGTCGTCATCGACGGCGTCATCACCGACATGCAGTACGACCGAACCATGCTTCACGACGGCTACTACAACAACCTGCTGGCCAACCTGAACGTCAACGACATTGAGCGCGTCACCGTGCTCAAGAACGGTACCGCCCTCTACGGCGCCAAGGGTGCCGCCGGCGTGCTGCTCATCGACACCAAGCGCAACAAGTCGATGGCCACCAAGATCGACGTCACCATCAACGGCAGCTACCAGCTCATGCCCCGCACGCCCAAGATGCTGGGCAGCGACGACTACCGCCTCTATGCCACCGAGCTGCTGGCCAACCAGACGGCCAACGTCGGCAAGCTCGGCTTCGTCAACAGCGATCCCGCGTACTATTATTATAACCAGTACCACAACGACACTGACTGGAAGGACGAGGTCTACCACAACGCCTTCACCCAGAACTACGGCATCAACGTGCAGGGCGGCGACGACGTGGCCTCCTACAACCTCTCCGTGGGCTACTCGCTGGCCAACAGTACGCTGCGCGACAACAGCTACTCGCGCTTCAACATGCGACTGAACACCGACATCGAGATCTTCCGCAGCCTCAAGACGCGCTTCGACGCTGCCTACAGCGACGTCAACCGCAACCTGCGCGACGACGGCGCACCGGCTCCGGGAGCGCCCGTGGTTACTTCGCCCAACTTCCTCTCGTTGGTCAAGTCGCCGTTCCTCTCGCCCTATGCCTACGACCTGAACGGCCACCTGTCAAACTATCTGGCCGAGGCCGACGACTACTTGGAGCAGGTCTACGGCACCGACGCCTCGCTGGCCAACCCCACGGCCATCCTGGAGTATGGCGACGGCGAGAACCGCAACCAGTTCGGCAACCGCATGATCTCGTTCTCAATCACCCCGCGCTATGAGTTCAGCAAGAGCCTCGCTCTGTCCGAGCACTTCAACTTCTCGCTCGTCAACACCAACGAGAACTACTACCTGCCCATGGGCGGCGTACCGCAGTTCAAGGTGGCTGGTCTCGGCGAGAACTACATGAGCAACCTCGCGCAGAGTATGGCAGCCCGCCAGACCGCCATCCAGAGCGACACGCGCCTCAGCTGGAACCATCGCTTCAATGCCCACAACGTCTCCGTCATCGGCGGCATGCGCTTCCAGAGCATGAACTACAAGCTCACCTCGCAGCGCGGCTACAACACCGGCAACGACAAGACGCCCAACATGTCGACGTCGCTGCAGTACAAGTCGACCGACGGTGCCGACGACAAGTCGCGCTCCATCACCTGGTACGCACAGGCCGACTACAACATGGCCGAGAAGTACTACCTCACCGCCGGACTGTCGGCCGAGACCTCTTCGCGCTTCGGCGACGATGCCGACGGCCTGAAGCTCTTCGACACCGTCTGGGGGCTCTTCCCCAGCGTGCAGGCTGCCTGGGTGCTCAGCAACGAGTCGTGGCTCGCCCGCGTCAAGGGCATCGACTACCTGCGCCTGAACGTAGGCTTCGACATCAGCGGCAACGACAACATCGACTATACCGCCTCGCGCACCTACTTCGTGGCCAACCGCATGATGGGCTCCGGCGGCGGTGCCTCCGACGGCGTCGACGGCAAGTCCATCGGCAACATCGGCAACACCAAGCTGAAGTGGGAGACCACCAGCCGCCTGACCGCTGCCCTCGAGGGTAACTTCATCGACAACCGCCTGAACCTGCACGTGGGCTACTTCCGCAGCTGGACGCGCGACCTGCTCACACTCCACCGCCTGGCCTGGACCAGCGGTCTGGAGCAGAACTGGAGCAACGACGGCAAGCTCGAGAACGAGGGCTTCGACGCCGGCTTCGGCGTGAAGGTGCTCGCCCTGAAGGACTTTACGTGGGAGGTCGGTGCCAGTGCCGGACACTATAAGAGCAAGATGACGGCCCTGCCCGACGACAAGCCGATTGAGACCAGCCTCTACGGTGCCACCGTGCTCACCAAGGTGGGCCAGCCCGTCGGCGTCTTCTACGGCTATAAAACCGAGGGCGTGCTCACCACGCAGGCCCAGGCCGACCAGGCCGCCCTCTATCAGGTCAACGAGCGCGGACAGCGCGAGTACTTCGCAGCAGGCGACATGGCCTTTGCCGACCTCGACGGCAACCACGTCATCGACGAGGCCGACCGCACCGTCATCGGCGACCCCAACCCCGACATCTACGGCAACATCTACACGCGCCTGGCCTGGAAGCAGTGGACGCTCAACGCCACGATGAACTACTCGCTCGGCAACGACATCTACAACTACCAGCGCGCACTCCTCGAAGGCGGCTCGCAGTTCTACAACCAGACGACGGCCATGAACAGCCGCTGGACCACCGAGGGACAGCAGACCGACGTGCCACGCATCAACTACGGCGACCCCATGGGCAACTCACGCTTCAGCGACCGCTGGATCGAGGACGGCTCATACCTACGCCTGGCTAACGTCACGCTGGCCTACGAGCTGCCCATCCAGAGCACCTACCTGCAGGGCATCACACTCTGGGGCTCGGCTCAGAACCTGTTCACCCTGACCCGCTACCTCGGCGGCGACCCCGACTGCTCACTCTCAGGCAGCGTCCTGGCGCAGGGCATCGACCGTGGCGTCCTGGCCCGTGGCCGCTCGTTCTCCTTAGGCATCAAGATCAACCTCTAATATATTCGCAATCATGATTACCAAAAGCATAAAGTCCCTCTTCATCGCCTGTCTGCTGTGCTGCGGCGGTGCCGCAGCCCTCACCGGCCTCACCGCCTGCAACGACATGCTCGACACCGACTCCGAGCTCGTCGAGTTCCAGGAGGATAACCGCCTCAACCAGCCCACCGACTCCGTCTACAGCGTCATGGGCATCATCTACAAGCTGCAGACGCTGGCCGACCGCACCGCCCTGCTCGGCGAAATGCGCGCCGACCTCGTCAGCCCCACCAGCGAGGCCAGCTCCGACCTGAAGGCCATCGCCGCCTTCGACATTGCCGACGGCAACCGCTACAACAAGATCAGCGACTACTACGCCGTCATCAACAACTGCAACTACTTCCTGGCCAAGGTCGACACCACGCTCACCAAGCATGGCCGACGCATCTTCGAGTCGGAGTATGCCGCCGTCAAGGCCTTCCGCGCCTGGACCTACCTCCAGCTGGCGCTTGTCTACGGCGACGTGCCCCTCGTGCTGCAGCCCGTGCTCACCGAGAAGGAGGCCGAGGAGGCCATGAACAAGCAGTTCTCGTCGATTACCGACATCTGCAACTACTTCGTCACCGACCTCGCGCCCTATGTCGACACCAAGCTGCCGCAGTATGGCACCATCAACAGCATGAACTCGCAGAAGTTCTTCATCCCCGTGCGCGCCCTGCTCGGCGACCTCTGTCTCTGGGCCGGCCGCTATCAGGAAGCTGCCACCTACTACCACGACTACCTCACGCTGCGCACCAACCCCATCACGACGGGCGTCACCAGCGTGTCGTGGAACCGCGAGACACGCGACTTCCAGCGCGTGGAGTCAGGCTTTGCCAACTCGCTCGCTGATGCCAACGGCAGCGAGGTCATCACCTTCCTGCCTATGGAGCCGAGTGAGTATGAGGGCGTCTACAGCGACCTGCAGAACATCTACTCGTCGACGCTGCGCAACAACTACTACGCACAGGCTTCGCCCTCGACGGCCTACTTCCGCCTGTCGGCCAGCCAGAACTACTGCATGAAGTACCGCGTCAGCGACGCCCAGACCGACACCGTCTATGCGCCGAAGGAGAACCTGCTGCAGACCTATCAGGAAGGCGACCTCCGTCTCTACGACTCCTATCGCACACAGGTGGTCAACCAGGACCAGAACTCGCGCTACGCCGCCAACCGCCAGACGCTCTCGAAGCTCAACCAGAAGGGACTGACGCTCTACCGCCGCCAGGTGGTCTACCTCCACTTCGCCGAGGCCCTCAACCGCGCCGGTTATCCGCAGTCGGCCTTCGCCGTGCTGAAGTACGGTCTCTACGACCAGACCATCCGCGAGCGCATCGACGGCATCGAGCGCCAGCAGGCTGCCGGACTCCTCGCGTTCGAGACCAACACCTTCACCCAGCAGAACACTCTGGGCATCCACTCTCGCGGCTGTGGCGACGCCGATGCCGACACGCTCTACGTGCTGCCCCAGCCGACGGCTCCACTGGCCTCGCGTCAGGACACCGTGGCCTTCCAGCAGCCGCTTGTCGAGGACTATATCGTGCGTGAGCTGGCACTTGAGACTGCCTTCGAGGGCCAGCGCTACTACGACCTCATGCGCGTAGCCCTGCGCCGTGGCGATGCCACCTATCTGGCCGACCCCGTCAGCCGCCGCAACGGCACCCGCGACGAGGCCCTCTTCGCCCGCCTCTCTGACAAGGCCAACTGGTACTTGAAGAAATAGTGCCTCACGTGCGCGCCCGCGCGCCCGTTGATAGCGAATCATACTATTTATCCTACACTTCCGACACTCCCTACACCGGAAGCCGTCAACACAGAAAACCGCCACGCCTTCTCCAAGACGTGGCGGTTTTCATTCATAACCCGCCGCCTTTTTGGCAAAACCCGCCGCCTTTTGCCCATAAACCCCCGCTTTACGATTGTTCCACGGCGTGGAATAATTCCGCAGCATCATCCTTAGGTGTAGGAAGTGTTGGAAGTGTAGGATAAAAAGTGTGATTTACAATCAACGGACGCGCGCGCGAAAGCAAAGCTTCCGTCACTTCGGGGCTGGGGTGAGTTTGTAATGCCTGTTAAGGCTTCTGCAGCTGATAATCGTCAATCAGCTTCGCAATGACTGAATTTATTTGGTTTGAAATGATTTCATACAGAGCATTCAGCTTATAGGTCGTTACGAGGTCCTTAACAGCGATGTTGATGGCGCTATTCCAGGCTTGAGCGTCCTGAGCAGCCTGATCTTTAATCGCCTGCATGATAGTTATTCTCTGGGCTTCGCTCAGAGCGTCAGCATAAGATTTACTAGTATCTACTGCTTTATTTTGGGCACTTTGAATCTTTTCTTCCAAAGTATTCAGCTGATAGGACTGAACAAGGGTCTCAATAGCCGCATAGATAGCAGCCTCCCAGGCCTCCTTATCCTGCTGGGACTGCCCCAAAATCCGATTGTCAGCATACTGCTGAGCAGCTGATTGAGCTTCTTCAGCTTTTTCATTAGCTTTAGTATCTGCGTAAGCTTTTAGTGTTTTATCGAGGTTTGGAAGCTGGTTTTGGAGACTTTGGATCTTTGTATCATGTTCACCTATCACTACAGCATTCTGTGCTACATCACTTTGAATAGTGCTATTGATTTTGTCCTGAGAGTTCTTGTTTTCCTGGACTTCTTGAGCCAGAGAAGTAATTGCAGATTGGTTTGATACAATTTGACTACTGACTTCTGCTTTCACCTGATTGGTGTACGCTTTAGCTTCTTTCACAGCATTGCTAACAAGCGTCTCGATGGTTTCACCACTCACGGTCAGTTCGCCGTTCTTGAAGGAGACGTTCTTTACTTCGTTCGGTCCGATGGTCAACTTGGTACCATTCTGCATTTCTATCACCATTGAATAGGTGTTCGTCTGTGCGCTGGCAGTCAGCGTCAGCATCGCTAATAGCGGCAAAAGGAATAATTTCTTCATAGTTGTTAGGGTTATTGTTGTTCGACTTGTTTACTGAATTCCTGTGACGAGGTCAATGATTCGCGCGACGTCGATAATGGTCACTGCCCCGTCACCGTCTACGTCGGCAGCCTCACTCTCAATCGGCGGGTTTGGCTTGCCGAGAATAAAGTTGTTGATGGAGAAGGCGTCGCTGATGTCTATCTTGCCGTCGGTGTTCACATCGTGTACCATGACGTCAGTCACCGAGAATGTCCACTTCTGCACGTTTTGCAGAGGGGTGGTCACCGTCCCGCTTGTGGTCTGGATAACCATCTTATCGTTAGCAAACGTGATTGTTGGTGCGTCAGCCAAAGAATAGCTGACGGGGCTATGATCAGAGGTCACGTTCAGGAACTGTACGTCGTCCTGTCCGCGGGCATGCTGACCGTGCAGCAAGAGTGTTAGAGTAAGAAAGAAAAACAGTCTCTTCATAACCGAAAAATCAACTGCGTCAGGCAGACACCCGGAACCCGACAGTTCAACATAAATGTTACGGCTATACATAAAAAGCGGCGTGGGGTCTAAGCATCGAGATAACGCCTTTTCCTATATATAGGTCCTCCTGCCCAGCTACAGTCCCTTGCAAGTGTGCAGTCTGCCCTTTCAGGGCATCAGCAGAAAGGACGGGGACAAAGATACGGAGAAAAATCGAAAGGCGCAAGCTTTTCGGGCAAAAAACAGCAAAAAGTTTGGAGGTTTGACGAATAATTACTATTTTTGCAGTCTAAAAGAAGCAAGATTATGATAGTAGCCAACCCGATTTACGACATTGTCTTTAAATACCTGATGGAGGACGAGCGAATAGCCCGTACCATTCTGTCGGCTCTGCTGAAGAAGGATGTGATAGAGGTTCATACCCGTCGCAATGAGTACACCGACCAGCAGCGCGACAACCTCTCGATATTCCGCATCGACTTTGGCGCCACCATCCGTAATGTTGACGGTACAGAGCAGCTCATATTGATAGAGGTGCAGAAGACGTGGGTAGAGACTGAGACACTACGGTTCCGCCAGTATCTTGGGGCACAATATGCCAGCAAGGGCAACATCGTGGGCCACGGCCGGCAAGAGCATGCCCTGCCTATGGTGGCTGTCTACCTGTTAGGCCATAAGGTCGGCGACATCGAGGAGCCGGTCATCTATGTGAACCACAGTGTTTGCGACTACTACGAGCAGCCTGTTGAGAAGGGAATTCCTGATCCGTTTGTCGACAGTCTGACCCACAACAGCATAATCGTGCAGATTCCGCGTCTCCACGGGCGTATTAACAATAAACTCGACAAGGTGCTGAGCATCTTCGACCAGACTCATGCGGACCGTAACAATATGCAAACGCTGAACATCGATGAAGAGGTATATGCCGGCGATGCCGATATGCAGCCCATTATTCACCGATTAGTTAGTGCTGCTGCTGACACGGAAATGCGGCATAAGATGAATGTTGAGGATGAATTCTTCTCTGTTCTGGAAAGACGTGAGACCGAGCTGATGATGATGGACAAGCAGCTGGCAGAGACTAAAGTGGTCTTGAAGGAGAAGTCGGCAGCGCTGGAGGAGACTAAAGTGGTTTTGGAGGAGAAGTCGGCAGCGCTGGAGGAGAAGTCGGCGGCGCTGGAGGAGAAGTCGGCAGCGCTGGAGGAGAAGTCGGCGGCGCTGGAGGAGACTAAAGTGGTCTTGGAGGAGAAGTCGGCAGCGCTGGAGGAAGCCGAAGATGCTTTACGTAAATCGATAAAGGCACTTTTGAAGTTTAACTTGCCGCCAGAGGCAATTGCATCGACGCTCGGCATAAGCATGGAAGATGTTCAGCGGTTAGCAGATTAGCTCAGAGCCAGGATAGTAGATGACGTTACTTATAGTTTATAAAAATGTCTCATTGTAGATTTATGAAACATTTTTGACGGTTGACTTTAATAAGAATTTAGTAATTTTGCGGAAAAGAATGTTGGACGATGAGAACAATGAGACTTTTCCTAAGCATGCTGTTGTGCGCTTTTGCTATTCTTGGAGCGAAGGCCGCCGACGTATTTGTTGACTTCCAGAAAGGCGACTGGCAGCTGAACGACGGTCGCCGCGTAACCATCTACGTCAGTCCGACTGAGGAGCGAGGCGTCATGCTGGCCGCCCGAAACCTGAAGACCGACCTTGAGAAAGTCTGCGGGGCCGAGGTCGCATTCGTCGACCGTGCCGCCGATGCCCGCATCGTGGCCGGAACAGCAACGACCCTGAAACAGCACCAAAAGGAGCTGAAGGGCAAGACCGAGCAGTACATTCTCGACGCACGGCAGGGGCAGCTCACGATTGTGGGTAGCGACCGTCGCGGCGCCATCTTCGGCATCTACGAGCTGAGCCGCCAGATAGGTGTCTCGCCGTGGTACTACTGGGCCGACGCACCCATCGACCAACACGAAGCTATCTATATAGTTAATGGTACGCGCACGGACGGCGAGCCCGCCGTCCGCTGGCGCGGTCTGTTCCTCAACGACGAGGCTCCCTGTCTGACGACGTGGGTGAAGAATACCTTCGGCACCGACTACGGCGACCACCGCTTCTACGAGCGCGTCTTCGAGCTGATACTGCGCCTGAAGGGCAACATGCTCTGGCCGGCCATGTGGGGCTGGGCTTTCTATGCCGACGACCCCGAGAACTCGCGCGTGGCCGACGAGATGGGCGTCATCATGAGCACGTCGCACCACGAGCCGATGGCCCGCAACCACCAGGAGTACGCCCGCCGCCGCGGCGAGTGGGGCGCCTGGAACTACCAGACGAACAAGGAGAAGCTCGACCAGTTCTTCCGCGTGGGCATTGAGCGCATGCGCGGTACCGACGACATCGTGACCATCGGCATGCGCGGCGACGGCGACGAGGCCATGAGCGACAAGACCGACACGAAGCTGATGGAAAGCATCGTCGCCGGTCAGCGCAAGATCATACAGCAGGTGACGGGCCGCCCCGCCAAGGAGACGCCCCAGGTGTGGGCTCTCTATAAAGAGGTGCAGGACTACTACGACGCCGGCTTCCGCGTGCCCGACGACGTGACGATGCTCGTCAGCGACGACAACTGGGGCGACATACGCCGCGTGCCGAAGAACGACGAGGAGCGCCGCCGCAAGGGTGGCTGGGGCATCTACTACCACGTAGACTACGTCGGTGCGCCCCGTAACTCGAAGTGGCTGAACATCACGCAGACGCAGCAGATGTTTGAGCAGCTCTCGCTGGCCTACGACTTCGGTATCGAGAAGCTCTGGATCCTGAACGTCGGCGACCTGAAGCCGATGGAATATCCCATCCAGCTCTTCATGGACATGGCATGGGCTCCCAAGCAGTACACCCAGCAGACCGTCACCGACCATACCCGCCGCTTCTTCGCCAGTGTGCTTGACGGTCCTACAGCCGAGGAGGCTGCCGCCATCTACAACCAGAACTGCCAGTACATGGGTCGCGTCACGCCTGAGATGCTCGATGCCAAGACCTACAACGTAGCAACCGGCGAATGGCGCCGCGTGGCCGACGACTACCAGCGACTCGAGACCCGCGCCCTGCGCCTCTTCCTCGACATCCCTGAGAGCCGCCGCGACTTCTACCGCCAGCTGGTGCTCTTCCCCGTGCAGGCGATGGCCAACCTCTACGATATGTACTACGCCCAGGCGATGAACCAGCATCTGGCTGCACAGAACAACCCCGACGCCAACCAGTGGGCCGCACGCGTGGCCGACTGTTTCCGTCGCGACTCGCTGCTCTGTCTCGGCTATAACCGCGACATCGCCGGCGGCAAGTGGAACGGCATGATGATACAGAAGCACATCGGCTACCGCTCGTGGAACGACAACTTCCCCAAGGACATGCTGCCCCGAACAGCCACCGTGCCCGTCGGTTCTTCGCAGAGCGAAGCGTCCCAAGGGCCGAGCGCTCCGACAGGCTACACCTTCCCCGCCGCCCCCGGCTACCTTGCCATCGAGGCTGAGCACTACTACCGCGCCACAGCCCCCGAGGGCACGCAGTGGACCGTCTATCCCGACTACGGCCGCACCCGCAGCGCCGTGGCGCTGACGCCCTATACTCGCCCGACCGGCGACGCCGCACTCACCTACCGCTTCCAGCTGCCCGGGCAGACGGCGAAGGTGAAGGTACTCGTCGTGGTGAAGTCGACGCTCGACTTCCTCGACCTCGGCGGCCACGAATATACCGTCAGCCTCGACAACTCGGAGCCCCAGACGGTGAACTTCAACAAGACGCTGGTCGACCGCCAGCCTTATCAGTACTCGGTGTTCTACCCGACGATTGCCCGCCGCGTGGTGGAGTCGGAGGTTGAACTGCCCGTAACGGCTGCCGACTGGCACGAGCTGACGCTCCGCCCCCGCCATCCCGGCATTGTGTTTGAGAAATTGGTTATTGACTACGGCGGTTACAAGCCGCAGTACCTTTTCGGCGAAGAGTCGCCGCTGAAGGTTGTCACAGAATAATAATGTTGTTATTAAGTTAGTAATTTTAATAGGTAAAAAGTAGTTAGTTTTCTTTTGTCGGCTGCTCGTATGCGAATATAGGCAGCCGGCAAACTTTTTTTTGGTCGTTTCAGATAAATTCGCTACCTTTGCACCGTCTTCTGAATAGACAAACTGAAAACTGACGACTTTTACGAAAATGAAACGACTACTTACACTGATATTACTACTGGGTATCTGTGGCCTGAAGGTCACGGCACAGACCGGACATCTCTTCGCCAGCGACAAGCTGTCGAGCACCAACATTACAAGCATCTGCCAGGACCAGATGGGCTACATCTGGATAGGCACCGAGTTCGGACTGAACCGCTTCGACGGCTACCGCTTCACCTCCTACCTGAACAACCCGCAGGACTCCACCTCGCTGGGTTTCAACACCGTGGCTTCGCTGCTTTGCGACAGTGATGGCCGCCTCTGGGTGGGCACCACGCAGGGCCTGCAGCGTTACGACCCGGCCACCGACCGCTTCGTCAACTACCACTTCCCCGACAGCCTGCGCCCGCGAGCCTCGGCCATTCTGCAGCTGCGCGACGGCAAGCTGCTGGTCGGAACGTCGGGCTACGGCATCTACGAGCTGAACCCCTCGTCGCCTCAACTGAAGCGTCGCAACGACTATCAGAGCGACCCCGGCGACGTGTTCTTCAACTGCATCTTCGAAGACGGTAACGGCGGCTTCTGGAAGGGCGGTGCCAACCGCTTCGGCTACAAGCCTGTGGGCAAGGAGGTACAGATGTCGTCGACGCCCTTCGGCGTGCCGACGGCCTTCTTCGACTGGGAAGGGCGCACGATGGTGGTCTGTCGTGACAGGTTTCTCGCCTACGAGCACGGCCAGCCCGTCGACAGTCCCATCGACCTGGGCGACGCGCAGGCTCTGGGCGGATTCCGCACGGCCATCAAGGACCACCTCGGCAACGTCTACGTGGGCACCCGCGGCAACGGACTCTTCTGGATTCCTGCCGGCACGCGCCGGCTGCAGCGCTTCACGACCACGGCCCCCGGCTTCGACATGAACACCGCCACGATATGGGCACTGCATGAGGACTGGCTGGGCAACATCTGGGTGGGCTGTCAGCAGAAAGGCCTCTTCCTGATTCCCAACCGCAAGGCACAGTTCACGTCGTGGAGCTTCTCAGCCCAGAAGCAGGACATCGGCTCGTGCGTGTCGTCGGTCTGCGAGGGCGACGACGGCATGACCTGGTGTACGGTGCAGAACAAGGGTGTCTACGGCTTCGACCGCCAGGGCCGCATCGTGGCCCACCCGCAGTCGCCTGCCAGTGTAGAGTTCATCTACCGCGATACTGAAAAGGCCTACTGGCTGGGCACCACCCACGGACTGTATGCCTACGACCCGCTGACAGGGCGCTCGCAGCTGTTCTCCGACTTCGAGTGCGACAAGTTCAACACGATGGTCGACGACGGCCACGGCCACCTCTTTATCTCCGCCTACGCGAAGGGTATGCTGCGCTATGACCGCGCCACCCGCCAGTTCCGCCTCATCACGATGACGCGCACGGTAGACGAGAAGCGGGGCACACTCTGCAACGACTGGATTCTGTCGATGATAGCCGACCGCGACGGCCGCGTCTGGGTAGGCACCGCCGACGGCGTGACCTGCTACGACCCGCAGGGCGACACGTTCAAGCCTTTCGGCTGGACCAGCCTCCTGCACAAGTCGGTCAACACGCTGATGGAGACCCGCGACGGCGACATCAGCATCGGCACGGAGCAGGGACCCTACATGTGGTTCCGCAACACCAACCGGATGATGGAGCTGCCCGAGTCGGAACCGCTGAAGAACCTGTCGGTGTGCTATGTCGTGCAGGACAATGCCGGCGACTACTGGTGCTCAACCACGATGGGCATCTGGCACTTCCTGATGGACGAGCAGAAATGGGTGAGCTACATCAGCGGCTCGGGACTGGCCGGGCGCGAGTATGTGGCGAGTGCCGGTCTGCATACCTCTGACGACCGCATCTTCTTCGCCACTGGCGACGGACTGACCACCTTCACGCCCCAGCAGGTGCGCAGCGTGCAGGTGCAGCCCGGAAAGCTCCAGCTGACAGGCTTCTACATCGGCGGGCGCGCCGTCTCGACGCTGACCGAGTCGAACGGCACGCAGGTCACAGAACGGCCAGTGGCTGAGAGCGACCACTTCACCGTGAGCTATCTTGACAACACCTTCACCCTGGAATTCTCGCTGCTCAACTACGTCGGCGCTGCCAACGTCGTCTTCGAGCACCGCCTGAACGGCGGCGAATGGATTGGGGGCGAGATTGGCCGCAACATGATAACGATGAACCACCTGCCCAGCGGCACCTACCTGCTCGAGGTGCGCGCCGTCGACAACGGCGTAGCCTCGGAGCCATGCACCTATACCATCGTGGTCAAGGCCCCGTGGTACCGCTCCCGTCTGGCCTACGCCCTCTACATCTTAGGTCTGCTGGGTATTGCCGGACTGCTGGGCTGGACTTACCGCCGCCGCATGCGCCAGCGCCTGGACGAGGACAAGATGAAGTTCCTCATCAACGCTACCCACGACATACGCTCGCCGCTGACGCTAATTCTGGGACCGCTCGAGAAGCTGCGCCGCCGGGGCCTCGACGACGAGTCGAAGCAGGACCTGAGCGTCATCGACCGCAACGCCCAGCGCATCCTCTCGCTGGTAAACCAGATTCTCGACGTGCGCAAGATTGACAAGCAGCAGATGCACCTGCACTGCCGCGAGACCAACATGCACGACTTCATAGCCACCATCTACAAAATCTATGAGTACAATGCCCGCGAGCGCGGCATCAACTTCACGTTTACCGGCGACGAGGACATCACGGCATGGGTTGACCGCACGCAGTTCGACAAGGTGGTGTCGAACCTGCTGTCGAACGCCTTCAAGTACAGCTACGACCGTGGCGACATCAGTATGGTGCTCTCGCAGGGTCATGACGACAATGCGCGCGGACCGCTCAGCGACTACGTCGAGCTGACCGTCACCGACACGGGAACGGGTATGCGCGAGGACACGATGCAGCACCTCTTCGACCGTTTCTACCAGGGCAAGTCCGACAAGTCGGCCCACATTCAGGGAACGGGCATCGGCCTGAACCTGTGCAAGATGATTGTCGACATGCACCACGGCTCCATCAGCGGGCGCAACCGCACCGACGGCGTAAAGGGCTCCGTCTTCACCGTCAGGCTGCCACAAGGCAGCAGCCACTTCACCGAGGAAGAGCTCGACACCACGGCCGAGCGGCCGCAGAGCGTCCGCCTGTCGGGGCGCCGCCAGCCCAGCTCGACGTTCCACGTGCTGGTGGTCGACGACGACGAGGAGATAGCACGCTTCATCGGTCAGGAGCTGGCCGACTACTACTACTTCACCGCCTGCCACAATGGCAAGGACGGACTGAAGGAGCTGCTGACAAACCACTACGACCTCGTCATCAGCGACGTTATGATGCCCGAGATGGACGGCTTCACCATGCTCCGCATGATCCGCACGAACGTCAACATCTCGCACCTGCCCGTCATCATGCTGACGTCGAAGACCGACATCGGCAACCGCCTTGAAGGACTGGAGAAGGGTGCCGACGCCTACCTGACCAAGCCCTTCAACGTCGACGAGCTGCACGCCACCATCGACAACCTCATCAGCACCCGCCTGCGCCTGCGCGGCAAGTTCTCGGGCTCGCAGCAGCCCGTCGAGAAGGTGCAGCAGATAGAGGTGAAGGGCAACGACGAGCAGCTGATGGAGCGCATCATCAAGAGCATCAACGACCACATCGGCGACAGCGAGTTCGGCGTCGACGACATCTGCAGCGATGCTGGCATCAGCCGTGCCCATCTGCACCGCAAGATGAAGGAGATGACGGGCATTCCCGTCTCGGAGTTCATACGCAACATCCGCATGGAGCAGGCCGCCCGTCTGCTGAAGGAGCAGAAGCTGAACATCACGCAGGTGGCCTACACCGTGGGCTACTCGTCGCTGCCCTACTTCTCATCGGTCTTCCGCAAGCACTTCGGACAGTCGCCCCGCGAGTTCATCGACAAGTCACAATCAGACACATAATATCACACAGAACTTATGAAGATACAGATTATCAACGGCCCCAACCTTAACCTTCTGGGCCAGCGCGAACCGGGCATCTACGGCAGCGAGTCGTTCGACGCCTATCTGGAGCAGCTCCGCGCCAAGTACCCCGACGTGACGATTGACTACTATCAGAGCAACGTCGAGGGCGAGCTGATCGACAAGATGCAGCAGGCAGGATTCTTCGAGCCCTGCGACGGCATCGTGCTCAACGCCGGCGCCTACACCCACACCAGCGTGGCCCTGCACGACTGCATCCGCTCGCTGCGCTGTCCCGTCATCGAGGTACACATCTCGAACGTCCATCAGCGCGAGCCGTTCCGTCACCACTCGTTCCTGTCGGCCGCCTGCAAGGGCGTCATCTGCGGCTTCGGTCTCGACAGCTACCGACTGGCCATTGAGGCATTACTGAAATGACGCTCGACGACTATATCCTTGACCACACGTCGCCAGAGCCTGACTACCTGTACCGCCTCTGGCGCGCCACCAACGTGAAGACTCTGCACGGACGGATGGCCAGCGGCCACCTGCAGGGGCGGCTGCTGAAGATGCTCGTCGAGATGATTCGCCCGCAGAACGTGCTCGAGGTGGGAACGTTCAGCGGCTATTCGGCCATCTCCATGGCCGAGGGACTGAATGAGGGCGGGCGGCTTTACACGTTCGAGGTGAACGACGAGATGGAGGACTTCACGCGGCCGTGGATAGAGCAGTCGGCGGTGGCCGACAAGATTACCTTTATCATCGGCGATGCGCTGGATGGTGCTCCCCGTTTGGGCGTTGAGTTCGACATGGTGTTCATCGACGGCGACAAGCGGGCCTACTGCGACTATTACGACATGGCGCTCTCCGTGCTGCGGCCTGGCGGCTTCATCGTGGCCGACAACACGCTATGGGACGGTCACGTCACCGACCCCGCCTACGACCACGACCAGCAGACGCAGGGCATACGCCGCTTCAACGACTACGTCGCCGGTGACCTTCGCTCGGAGCAGGTCATCCTGCCCATGCGGGATGGCCTCACCTTAATCAGGAAGAAATGATACGCTATACTAAGAAAGAGGAAATCTGGAACTCGGCATCCCACGGCGGCGGCATCCTGCTTGGTGTCGTCTTTGGCATCATCTTCCTCGTCTGGTGCTTCCAGGCCGACAACAACTGGGCACGCGTAGGCGTCATACTCTATCTCTTCGGCATGCTCGGCAGTTATGTCGCTTCAACGCTCTACCACTCGATGAAGCACCACTCGAAGTGGAAGGAACGGCTACGGCGCTGGGACCACGCCGCCATCTACTGGCACATTGCCGGCTCTTACTCGCCGCTGACGCTCGTCGCCCTGCGCCAGCAGGGCTACTGGGGCTGGAGCCTCTTTATCTTCGTCTGGCTCTGCGCCATTGCCGGCACCATCGTCAGCTTCATCCGCCTGAAGGAGCACTCCAACCTCGAGACCCTCTGCTTCATCGGCATGGGCCTCAGCATCCTTGTCGCCTTCAAGCCGCTGATAGACTCCGTCTCCACTGCTGCCGTCGTCTGGATTATCGCCGAAGGTGTCTGCTATATCACCGGTGCCCTGTTCTACTCGCTCAACAAGCGGAAGTACATGCACTCCGTCTTCCACTTTTTTGTGCTGGCGGGTAGCGTCTGCCACATCATCGCCGTCTGGGACGTGCTCATGGAATACCTTTGAAAGGTAAAAAAGTGTAATATGTGGAGCGTAAGTGAAAAATAATTAGTAACTTTGCACCGAAATTCGTAAACAACAAAGAAATATGGCTTATACGAAACTTACAGCTGCAGAGGCTGCAGCACTGATTAAGAACGGCGACCAGATCGCCATGAGTGGTTTTACGCCTGCCGGTGTGGCCAAGGCAACCACGAAGGAGTTAGCAAAGTTAGCACTGGCCGAGCACGAGGCCGGGCGCGAGTTCAAAGTGGCCATCTTCACCGGCGCTTCGACGGGACAGTCGACCGACGGCGACCTGGCCAACGCACAGGCCATCAAGTACCGTGCGCCCTACACGACGAACCCCGACTTCCGTAAGCATGTCAATGCCGGCGAGATTCCCTACAACGACCTGCACCTGAGCCACATGGCACAAGAGCTGCGATACGGCTTCTACGGCGAGCTCGACTGGGCCATCCTCGAGGTTTGCGACATTGAGGACTGCGGCGACGACTGGCACGTCTACCTGACGGCTGCCGGCGGCATTTCGCCCACGGCCGCTCGCCTGGCCAAGAAGGTCATCCTCGAGCTCAACTCGTTCCACAGCCCCGACGCCAAGTATATCCACGACGTCTACGAGCCACTCGACCCGCCTTACCGCAAGCCCATCCCCATCTTCAACGTCAGCGACCGCATCGGCGTGCCCTACGTCTCGATACCGAAGTCGAAGGTGGTTGGCGTCGTGGAGTGCAATATCCCCGACGAGGCCCGTGCCTTTAAGGACAGTGACCCCGTGACCGACAAGATTGGTTACCTCGTGGCTGAGTTCCTGGTCGACGAGCTGCACAAGGGCCGTATCCCCAAGGAGTTCCTGCCCCTGCAGAGCGGCGTAGGCTCGACGGCCAACGCCATTCTGGGTGCACTGGGCGAGGATAAGCACGTGCCCGACTTCAACATCTACACCGAGGTGCTGCAGGATGCCGTTGTAGGCATGATGATGAGCGGCCGCGTGAAGGATGCCTCGGCCTGCTCGCTGACCGTTTCGAACGACTGCCTGAAGCAGGTGTACGACAACATGGACTACTTCAAGAACCACCTGACGCTGCGCCAGAGTGAGATCTCGAACCACCCGGCTGTCATCCGCCGCCTCGGCGTCATCGCCATCAACACTGCCATCGAGGTAGACATCTACGGCAACGCCAACTCGACGCACATCAGCGGCACGAAGATGATGAACGGCATTGGCGGTTCGGGCGACTTCATCCGCAACGCTTACCTATCTATATTTACGTGCCCGTCGGTGGCCAAGGGCGGCCTCATCTCGAGCGTGGTGCCCTTCGTTACCCACCAGGACTCGTCGGAGCACGACGTGAACATCATCGTCACGGAGCAGGGTGTGGCCGACCTGCGCGGCAAGAGCCCCATGCAGCGCGCACAGACCATCATCGAGAACTGTGCCCACCCCGACTACAAGCAGTTGCTCTGGGACTACCTGAAGCTCGGCACCGGCGGACACACGCGCCACTGCCTCACCGCCGCCTTCGCCATGCACGACACGCTGGCCAGGAAGGGCGACATGAAGCTGACCGACTTCTCGGAGTACATCAAATAAAGTGATGTCTTTGTAAGCAAAAGAGGAGCCACCCTGCCGGGTGGCTCCTCTTCGATATGCCTTGTGGAAGGGGAGTCTTATTCCTTGGCGCGAGCCAGATAGCTGCCGTCACGGGTGTCGACCTGAATGAGGTCGCCCTCGTTGATGAACAGGGGAACGCGAACCTCGACGCCGGTCTCCAGTGTGGCGGGCTTCAGTGTGTTGGTGGCGGTGTCTCCCTTGATGCCCGGCTCTGAGTGAGTGACGCGCAGCACGGTCTTCACCGGCATCTCGGCGTAGAGGATGGTGCCGTCGGTCGTGTCGCTCACCACTGATACGGTGTCGCCCTCCTTCATGAACTCATGGCCGATGACGAGGTCGTTGGCAATGGGAATCTGCTCGAAGGTCTCGTTGTTCATGAAGATGCGGCCCGAGGGGTCCTCATAGAGGTACTGGTAGTCGCGGTGCTCGATGACGACGTCCTCCAGCTTCTCGCCGATGTTGTAGCGGCGCTCCAGCACACGGCCGTCGCTGACGTTCTTCACCTTGATGTTCATGATGGTGTTACCCTTACCCGGCTTGCGGTGCTGAAAATCGATGCAAACCCAAATGCCGCCGTCCATGCGAATGGCGGTTCCTTTCTTGATGTCTTGTGAGTTAATCATATAAAATAATAATGTAATATGTTGGAATTTGGGTGCAAAGGTACGAAATATTTATGAA
>JAFPVW010000088.1 GCA_017395215.1 Prevotella sp.
GGCCGTAAGACATGCCCTCGGTGCGGGCGTCGTGGTTCTTGATGTCGCTGACGTAGCCCATCGTGTCGCCTACCTCGAAGTAGACCTTGTTGGGGCCACGGAAGACGTCGTTGAACACTTCCTTCAACTTGGCATCGACATCGGCAGGCTTATAGCCCATCTCGACAAACAGGTTACGGTACTGGCGGGTCTCGAAGGCACCCTTGGTCCAGGGCGTCAAGGCCAACATCTCTACGGTCGCAATCAGCAGAGCGACGGCTGTCAGAAATCTTTTCATAGTTACATAACGAATAGTCGCTGCAAATTTACGAATTAAATGAACACGTGCCATACTCTGATGTCTCATAGTTTTTTGGAAATGTAACAATTTGTCATCGATTCTCTTGCGCGTTCCGATTTTATTTAGTATCTTTGCCCCCAAAACTAACCAAAAGCACGATTAGCGAATGGAAAAGAAACAAAATGATATGAGCCGCCGCGAGTTCCTGCGGCGCTTGGGACTGGGTGCCGGCTCGGCTATGGCCATGATGGCTATGGAGCCGCTGAACGTCTTGGCACAGGACAAGAAGAAGGGCGACAAGAAGAGTGCCGACAACCGCATGACCTACCGCGTGCAGCACGGTTCAGGCGAGCAGATATCGCTCTTAGGCTTCGGCATGATGCGCCTGCCCAACAATCAGGACGAGGTGAACCAGCTGGTGGACTACGCCATCGAGCACGGCGTGAACTACTACGACACGGCCCCGATGTATATGGGCGGTCAGTCGGAGGTGCTGATGGGCAATGCCCTGTCGCGCCACCCGCGCGACAAGTACTTCGTGGCCACGAAGATGTCGAACCAGAACCGCCGCTCATGGACGTTCGAGGCGTCGAAGGCCATGTACGAGCAGTCGATGGAGAAGCTGAAGGTCGACCACATCGACTACTACCTGCTGCACGGCATCGGCGGCGGCATGGACTCGCTGAAGGGCCGGTTCCTCGACAACGGCATGCTGGAATTCCTGCTGAAGGAACGCGAGGCCGGACGCATCAAGCACCTCGGATTCTCGTACCACGGCGACGTGCGCGACTTCGACTGGCTGCTCGACCACCAGGACGACTACCACTGGGACTTCTGCCAGATACAGATGAACTTCCTCGACTGGCGCCACGCCTCGATGCGCGGCGGCCGGCGCTCGGATGCCGATGCCGAATACCTGTACGACAAGTGTATGAAGACGGGCGTTCAGTGCGTCATCATGGAACCGCTGCGCGGCGGTGCCTTCGGTCGCATGGCACAGGAGCTGACCGACCAGATGAAGGCCGTACACCCCGACGACAGCACGGCGCGCTGGGCCTTCCGCTGGGTGGGCTCCTACCCCAACGTGCTCACCATCCTGAGCGGCATGAACCGCATGGACCACTTGGAGGAGAACGTGAAGACCTTCTCGCCCATCGACCCGTGTACGGAGGCCGAGAACCAGCTGCTGGCAAATATTGCCGACCAGATGTCGGGCTTCCCCACCATACCTTGTACGACGTGCGAGTACTGCATGCCGTGCCCCTACGGTGTGAACATCCCCGCCAACTTCGCCTACTACAACGAGGCCGTCAACAGCCACGTGCTGCCGCTGCCCGACAAGTCGGCAGCCGACTACGCCGAGCGTAAGCAGAAGTTCACCGAGGGCTACCAAAAGGCACTGGCCGACGAGAAGACGTGGGCCTACAAGTGCCAGGACTGCGAGGAGTGTCTGTCGAAGTGTCCGCAGCAGATACGCATCCCCAACCAGCTGGCCCGCATCGTCGAAACCCTGCGAAAATAACTGCAGCGAAACCGGTGGCAAACTGCCTACAGCGCAAGGATTGTAACTTTTCTGATAAAAAAAGTGGCAAAAAGTTTGCAGATTAAAAGAAAATGTGTAATTTTGCAGCCGAAAAAGAATAAAACCAAGCAACAACATGAATAGAACAGCAAACTTCTGGTGGTGGCGCAACTCAAGATTCGGACAATCGTGAGAAGTCAGCCGTGTACCCGCCTGAAGGGAGCAAAAAGATAAATAGAGGCCTGTCGTTCTTGCGACGGGCCTCCTTTCTTTTGGCTGCAACAGTGTTGCAGCATAGAGAGACGGAACAACAACCCACAAAAACAACAAATATATGAACTATCAAGTAGACGAAAAAGGATTTTACGGAGAATTCGGCGGGGCTTACGTCCCCGAGATTCTCTATGCGACGGTGAAGAACCTGCAGGAGCAGTACCTGCCCATCATCGAGTCGCAGGCGTTCAAGGACGAGTATCACGCGCTGCTGCGCGACTACGTGGGGCGGCCCAGTCCGCTGTACTACGCCCGTCGCATGAGCGAGCACTACGGCTGTCAGCTCTACCTGAAGCGCGAGGACCTGAACCACACGGGCGCCCACAAGATTAACAACACCGTGGGACAGATTCTGCTGGCGAAGAAGATGGGCAAGACGCGCATCATTGCCGAGACGGGAGCCGGACAGCACGGTGTGGCCACGGCCACGGTGTGTGCGCTGATGGGCATGAAGTGCGAGGTGTTCATGGGAGCTACCGATGTGGAGCGCCAGCACACGAACGTGGAACGCATGAAGATGCTGGGTGCCGAGGTGCACCCCGTGCGCACAGGCAACATGACGCTGAGCGACGCCTGCTCGGAGGCCATACGCGACTGGTGCTGCCATCCCAGCGACACCTTCTATATCGTCGGCTCGACAATGGGGCCCCATCCCTACCCCGACCTCGTTGCACGTATGCAGAGCGTCATCTCTGAGGAAATCAAGTGGCAGCTGCAGGAGAAGATCGGGCGCGACTATCCCGACTATCTCATTGCCTGCATCGGCGGCGGAAGCAATGCCGCAGGAACCATCTATCACTACATGGACGACGAGCGGGTGAAGATTGTGCTGGCCGAGGCTGGCGGCCACGGCTGGGACACCGACTACACGGCAGCCACCATCCACCGCGGTACGACGGGCATCCTGCACGGAGCAAAGATGCTGGTGATGCAGGACGAGGACGGCCAGATACAGGAGGCCTTCACCATCAGCGCCGGTCTCGACTACCCCGGCGTGGGACCGATGCACTGCAACATGGCGAAGCAAGGACGCACGCAGGTGCTGAGCATCAACGACGACGAGGCCATCTACGGCGGTTACGAGCTGACGCGCATGGAGGGCATCATCCCCGCCATCGAGAGTGCCCACGCCATTGCGGCCCTTTCCAAGCTCACCTTTAAGCAGGACGACGTGGTGGTGCTGACGGTCAGCGGCCGTGGCGACAAGGATATTGAGACGTATTTA
>JAFPVW010000089.1 GCA_017395215.1 Prevotella sp.
CTGGTGAAGAAGATGGAGAAGAGCGGTGCCAAGGCTTATCTGGTGAACACCGGTTGGAACGGTACGGGCAAGCGTATCTCTATCAAGGATACCCGCGGTATCATCGACGCTATCCTGGGCGGCGACATCCTGAACGCTCCCACGAAGAAGATTCCTTACTTCGACTTCGAGGTTCCCACACAGCTCAACGGCGTGGCCTGGGGCATTCTCGATCCTCGCGACACCTATCAGAACCGCAACGAGTGGGAAGAGAAGGCCAAGGATCTGGCTGCCCGCTTCATCAAGAACTTCAAGAAGTACGAAGGCAACGAGGCCGGTAAGGCTCTGGTCGCTGCAGGTCCGAAACTCTAAACGTTTTTGACTTACATCAAAATAAGGGGCGATTTCTACGGAAATTGCCCTTTTTCATTTGTGTTGTTTTCACTTCTTCGTACCTTTGCATTCAGTAGTCGTGAGACTACGTCGTTATTCATTAGGTTAGTAGTTAATAGATTAAGGTAAAGATTATGTTATTAGATTTTCAAACAACGGCCATGTTGGTATGTGTAGCTATGACAACGTTGTTATGCGTAGTTACGCTGATAAAGACCAACATACGTTAGAAGGAGTGCGGGGTGAGCGATTCATACCGCACTCTTTTTTTGTTGGTAAACCTAAAACAAACTTAAAAACACGTATTTTATCCTTATTTTATAGAATAATCAGGCTAAAGTGAGCGTTTTTTTGGGAAAAGTGCGTAACTTTGCACCCAAATTTGTAATTGATTATTCGATGAAAAGAGTTTTCCAGGTTTTCTGCGGGTTGCTCACGGCCAGTTGGTTGTTGGCGTCGTGCCTGAGTTCCGACGATGGCGAAACGACGCGCTACGACGACATGGCCGTGAGTTCCTTCACGTTGGGCACCCTCAACAGATACCTGCACACCACAGCGAAGTCCGGGGCCGACTCGATATACAAGGCTACTTTTGCAGCCAATGGCTACAAGATGAGCATCGACCAGTTGAACCACCGCATCTATAACACCGTCGGGCTGCCTCAAGGCACCGACGTTGCCCATGTCGTCTGCACCGTGACGACGAGGAACAACGGCGTGGTCTACGTCAAGTCGACGACCAGCGACACCTTGGCTTATTTCCAGTCGGCTAAGGACTCCATCGACTTCAGGCAGCCCCGCGTGTTCCGCGTCTTTGCCAACGACGGGTCGGGCAGTCGCGACTATGTGGTGACGTTGAACGTGCGCCAGCAGGCGAGCGGCCAGGTGCAGTGGACGCAGATGCCTTCCGGCACGCCGCTGCCCGAGACGCACCATGCCGGTTGGGAATTTGCGCTCAGCCAGGACGGTCCCGGCATCGTGGCCAGCAACGACCACTGGGCAACCGTTGTCGACGAGCCGGTCAGCAGCGACGACAGTCAGCTGCTGCCGACACACAACATCAGCTCTACGTGCTGGAACCTGCGAAAGGGCATCGTGTATGCCCTGATGATTGGCGACAGCGACCTCATGGACGATGCGGCCGTCGTCTGGCGCCGCTTGATAGACAGCGACCAGTCTACGGAGTGGACATATCTGACCCGCGACGAGGATAACCGCTACTATCTGCCCAAGGGCCGGAGCTACTGGCTGCTGCCCTTCGTGGAGGGCAGTGTGCTGGCCATTGACGGCACAGGCAAGATATATCAGAGCCGTGACCAGGGTATCACGTGGAAGACCACGTCGCTGCTGGTCAGCCCGGTAAGTGCAGTGTCTGCAGCGGCTGTCGATGCCGACGGCGGACTCTGGCTCGCTGAGAGCGGGACTGGCGCCGTGTGGTATGGTAAACTGACGGAGTGAGCCTATGAGACGCGTGCTGGCCTTCGTCCTCCTGCTGGCCTGCGCCCTTGGCATAAGGGCACAGGAAGATCCGGAGTACAGGCTGGAGGTAGGTGGAAACATCGGCTTGGTCAACTATCTGGGCGACTACAACGGCAACCTGACGAAGAACCTGCAGCCCCTCGGGAGCGTGGTGGCCAAATACCGTCCCAACCCGCGCATGGCGTGCGCGTTCAGCATCGGCTACGGCAAGCTGAAGGGCTCGCTGGCCGACGCCGCAACATGGCTCCCCGAGGCCGGGAAGCTGCCTCAGTCGTTCAGCAATGCGCTGATTGACGGCAGTCTGCGCTTCGAGTACAACTTCTGGGCCTTCGGCACAGGGCGTGAGTACCGCGGCGCGCGGCCCGTGGCTCCCTTCATAGCCTTTGGCTTGGGGCTCTGCCATGTGAGCACACCCGAAAAGGGCCTGCTGGCCATGAACCTGCCGTTGGGCTTTGGCGTGAAATACAAGGTTCGCGACAGAATGAACCTGACAGCCGAGTGGCGCGTACACTTCACGGGCAGCGACGACCTGGACGGCGTGGCCGACCCCTACGGCATCAAGAGCAGCGGGCTGTTCAAGAACACCGACTGCTACGGTGTGCTGCAGGTGTCGCTGACCTACGAACTATGGGAAAAATGTAAAACGTGTAATAATGACAGAGACTAATCAGACATTGGATATGACACGTATCCCCGAGCACATTGCCATCATCATGGACGGCAACGGGCGCTGGGCTACCGATCGTGGGCTGGACCGCACCTTCGGCCACAAGGCCGGACTCGACACGGTGAAGAAAATCACTGCAGAGTGCGCACGGCTCGGCGTGAAGTATCTGACGCTATATACCTTCTCGACCGAGAACTGGAACCGTCCCACCTACGAAATTGAGGCACTGATGGGGCTGGTGCTCAGCTTCATCGAGATGGAACTCTTCACCGACAACAACGTGAAGTTCCGCCTCATCGGCGACAGGAAGCGACTGCCTGACAGCGTGCAGCAGAAAATACGCTATATGGAGGAGCTGACCGGCAAGAACGACGGCATGACGATGGTGGTGGCCATGAGCTACTCAAGCCGCTGGGAGATTACCGAGGCCGTACGCCAGATCGTGACCGAAGTGAACGATATGAAGCTGCCCAATAACATCGTCAAGAATCTGAAGACGGGCGGCATCCGTGCCGAGGACATCACCGAGGCGTTCATCAGCCAGCACCTCTGCACCAGCTTCATGCCCGACCCCGACCTGCTCATCCGCACGGGTGGCGAGCTGCGCATCTCGAACTACCTGCTCTGGCAGATAGCCTACTCGGAGCTGTACTTCTGCGACACCTACTGGCCCGACTTCGACGAGAAGGAGTTGCACAAGGCCATCATCGACTTTCAGGGCCGGCAGCGCCGCTTCGGCAAGACCGAGGCACAGGTTGAGAGCGAAAGACCCACCCCCAGCCCCTCCCTGTAAAGGAGGGGAGTAATTACTCTATAGCGACATATAGAAACATGATGAAATATAACATATTAAAAACTGCAGACAGACTATTCACTCCCCTCCATACAGGGAGGGGCAGGGGGTGGGTCTCTCTGTTGCTTTTTATCTTATTACCCTTTGGCGCCTTCTCTCAGGACAAGATCGTCAACCCCGACATCTCCTATGCCGGAACGCCCCGTACCTGCGAAATCGGCGGCCTGGCCGTCGAGGGTGTTGAGGGCTACGAGGACTATGTGCTCACTAACCTGTCGGGCCTGTCGGTGGGGCAGGAGATAGAGGTACCCGGTCAGGAGATAACCGAGGCCGTGAAGCGCTACTGGCGCCACGGGCTCTTCTCGCGTGTGAAGATTACGGCCGACTCCATTGTAGGCTCGAAGATATACCTCTGCATACACCTGTCGCTGCGGCCCCGCGTCAGCGAAATCAATTACATCGGCCTGAAGAAGTCGGAGCGCGAGGACATGGAGGCTAAGCTCGGCATCATGAAGAACGCGCAGATAACGCCCAACATGATTGACCGTGCCAAGATTCTGGCCAAGAAGTACTTCGACTCGAAAGGCTACAAGAACGCCGAGATCGACATCATGCAGCGCGACGACGTTGCGGGTAAGAATCAAGTCATCCTCGACATCGTCGTCGACAAGAAGGCCAAGATGAAGGTGCGTAACCTGATCTTCGAAGGCAATGAGAACCTGAAGTCCAACAAGATCAAGGGCTCGCTCTTCACCAAGGGTGCCTTCGGCAAGATACACGAGGCCGGCAAGCTGTCGGGCTTCTTGAAGGCCAAGAAGTTTACCGACGAGCGCTACAAGGAGGCCAAGGAGGCCCTCGTCAACAAGTACAACGAGCTGGGCTACCGCGACATGACCATCCTCGAAGACTCCGTCTGGAACGTCGACGAGAAGCACGTCAACGTGCTGGTGCGTGTCGAGGAGGGACAGAAGTACTACCTACGCAACATCACGTGGGTGGGTAACACCGTGCTCCCCACCAACAAGCTCGACGAGCTGCTCGGCATGAAGAAGGGCGACGTCTACAACCAGCGGCAGCTGCAGAAGCGACTGACCGAGGACGAGGATGCCGTCGGCAACTTCTACTGGAACAACGGCTACCTCTTCTATAACCTGCAGCCCACGGAGGTCAACATCGTCGGCGACTCCGTCGACCTCGAGATGCGTATCTGGGAGGGCACGCAGGCCCACCTGAACCATGTGCGCATCTACGGCAACGACCGGCTCTACGAGGAGGTGGTGCGCCGCGAACTGCGTACCAAGCCCGGCGACCTCTTCTCAAAGGAAGCCCTGATGCGCTCGGCACGCGACCTGGCCTCGATGGGACATTTCGACCCCGAGAAGGTGGATCCGAAGGTGGAACCCAACAACGACGACGGCTCCGTGGACATCAACTGGGTGTTGGAGCAGAAGTCGAACGACCAGATAGAGTTCTCGCTCGGCTGGGGACAGACGGGCGTCATCGGCCGCATCGGCCTAAAGCTGAACAACTTCTCGATGCGCAACCTCTTCGGCCGCAACTCGATGCACCGAGGCATCATGCCCATCGGCGACGGCGAGCAGCTCGGCATCAACTACCAGACCAACGGCTCGTACTACAGCCAGGTGTCGACCAGCTACTCCACCGGATGGTTCGGCAACAAGCGCCCCAACTCGCTCTCGGTCAGCCTGTTCTACTCGAAGCAGTCCGACATATCGAGCTACTACCGCAACAACGCCCTCTACAACAGCCTCTACAGCGGCTACGGCTATGGCTACGGCTACGGCATGTACAACAACTACGCCTACAACTACGAGTCGATGCTCGACGACGACAAGAACATCCAGATGTTCGGAGCGTCAATAGGATGGGGTAAGCGACTGCGCTGGCCCGACGACTACTTCCAGTTCATGGCCACCCTGGGCTATACCCGCTACATGCTGCGCGACTGGAACTACTTCTATATTGCCAACGGCAACTGCAACAACCTGAACCTCGGCCTGACCCTGTCGCGTATGTCGACCGACAACCAGCTGTTCCCGCGCCGTGGCTCGGAGTTCCTGCTCTCGCTGACCATGACCCCGCCCTGGTCGCTCTTCGACGGCAAGGACTACAGAAACCTGGCGCTGAACCCCACCTCGGCCACCTATGAGAATGAACTGCAGGACATGTACCGCTGGATTGAGTACCACAAGTGGAAGTTCAAGTCGCGCACGTTCACTGCCCTGTCGAGTGCCACGAAGTGCTTTGTGCTGATGACGCGCGTGGAGCTGGGTATACTTGGCTCGTTCGACCGCGACAAGAAGTCGCCCTTCGAGACCTTCTACGTCGGCGGCGACGGCATGAGCGGCTATTCTTACAGCTACGCCGAGGAGACCATCGGCATGCGCGGCTACGACAACGGCTCCATCTCTACCTCGTCGGCCTACACCGAGGCGTCGGGGCGCCGCACGTCGAACAATGCCTACGCCTACGACCGCTTCACGCTTGAACTGCGCTACCCCTTCATGTTGGGCAATACCACCATCTACGGCCTCGGATTCCTTGAGGGCGGTAATGCGTGGGCCGATGTCAAGAAGTTCAATCCCTTCAACATGAAGCGTTCTGCCGGCGTCGGAGTCCGCATCTTCCTGCCGATGGTCGGTCTGATGGGTATCGACTGGGCCTACGGCTTCGACAAGGTCTATACCAGCGGAGGATGGAACCGTGGCGGCAGCCAGTTCCACTTCATCCTTGGACAAGAGTTCTAAAGCATCAATTAGTAATGAGTAATTAGCAATGAGTAATTATGATTAGAAAAGTTATTATCTGCGTGATTTGCGCAATCTGCGGTTTCGCTTCTGCCCAGGCACAGAAGTTTGCGTTAGTGGATATGGAGTATATCCTGAAGAACATCCCTGCCTATGAGCGCGCCAACGAGCAGCTCTCGCAGGTTTCGAAGAAGTGGCAGGCCGAGGTCGACGCCCTGACGACCGAGGCGCAGACCATGTATAAGAATTACCAGAACGAGCTGGTGTTCCTCTCGGCCGAACAGAAAAAGGCCAAGCAGGATGCCATCGTCGAGAAGGAGAAGCAGGCCGCCGAGCTGAAGCGCAAGTACTTCGGCCCCGAGGGTGAGCTGTTCAAGAAGCGCACCTCGCTGATGACGCCTATCCAGGACGAAATCTACAACGCCATCAAGGACATCAGCGAACTGCGCGGCTACCAGCTTGTGCTCGACCGCGCCAGCGACACCGGCATCATCTTCGGTTCGCCTAAGATTGACATCTCAAACGAGGTACTGGGGAAATTAGGTTATAGCAATTAAACCTGTCACACCCCGTTACGTCCCTTAAATATCAATATTTTAATAATACGAAAGCAATGAAGAAGTTTATCATTGGCGCTCTCTGCGCCATCTGCGGTTTCACAACCGCCAACGCACAGGCCAAGTTCGGCCACGTGAACACACAGGAAATCATCCAGGCCATGCCTGAGTACAACAAGGCCAAAACCGAGATTGAGGCACTGACCAGCCAGTATGAGGCCGACCTGAAGTCGATGCAGGACGAACTGCAGAAGAAGGGTGAGGCCTTCGAGAAGGAGCAGGCTACACTGCCCGACAACATCAAGCAGCGCCGCCAGCAGGAACTGCAGGATATGTATACCAAGATCCAGCAGAGCTATCAGGACAACCAGCAGGCCCTGGCCAAGGCCCAGCAGGAGAAGATGCAGGCCATCACCACCAAGGTGATCGATGCCATCAAGCAGGTGGGTCAGGCCGGCGGCTACGTCTACATCATGGAGATGGGTGCCGGCATCCCCTATATCTCGACCACCCTCTCTACCGATGTTACTGCTCAGGTGAAGCAGAAGTTAGGACTGAAGTAAACTTAGTTTAAAACTTTTTATGGCCTGCACCGCTTGTCAGCGATGCAGGCTTTTTTGTGAGTACAAAGTACTTTCTCTACTCTTCACTTCTTGCCTATAGCGCTGTAAGACAGGATGCTACGGTGAATGGTTGCTGTACTGTGTCTTTGTCCCGTCAAAACGCCGCCTTCCAACTCGTTTGGAGCCGCTATCCGATCCGTTTGGAGCCGCTATTCACTCCGTTTGGAGCCGCTATTCACTCCGTTTGGAGCCGCCTTTTGTGTTGCTGACCTAGGTCAGCAACACAAGAGCCTGCCGCCAATCAGCCATAACCCGCCTCTTTTTGACCGAAAGTAACCTTTCACCGTACTGCGCTGATTGTCATCTAATTGCAAGCCTTGTGAAGAGTTGGTGACAACGGTAGAAAGAATAATGTGAGAAAAAATATGAGAAATAAATGGTCAATTCACAAAAAATGATTACCTTTGCCCGCAAGAAAGGAAAAAGAAAATGAAAAGAATAGTTTTAATGATATTTGCCAGTCTCGTGCTGACAACTGCTCAGGCGCAGCAGGATACCCCACTCCAGCTTCGTTTTGGCTATCTTAGCTACGACAGCGTCCTTGTTGCCATGCCGGGCTATACGCTTGTGAAGAATACGCTGGCAAACATGCGGTCGCAGTATGAGGCCGAGCTGAAGCGAGTGGAGCAGGACTTCAACCTGAAGTATGAGGAGTTTTTGGAGGGTCAGCGCGACTTCCCGGAGACCATCCTGCGCAAGCGGCAGACAGAACTCAAAGAGCTGCTTGAACACAATGTCAGCTTCAAGGCTCAGGGCCGGCAGGAACTGGCTGAGGCTGAGGCCAAGGCGATGGCTCCGCTCAGAGAACGGTTAGAGGCCGCCTTGTCGAAGATAGGCCGTGAGCGCGGCTACGCCTTCATCCTCAATACCGACGCGGGTGCTGTGCCTTTCATTAACCCCGCCATGGGCGACGATATCAACCAGCTTGTAAAAGATGCTTTCAAGTAGTCCCGGCCCCATTGGCATCTTCGACAGCGGCTACGGCGGACTGACCATTCTGCACGGTATACGCCAGCTGCTACCCGAATACGATTATCTGTATCTGGGCGACAATGCGCGTGCACCCTATGGTCCGCGCTCGTTCGACGTGGTCTATGAGTTTACGCGGCAGGCTGTCGCCAAGCTCTTCGAGATGGGTTGCCACCTCGTCATCCTGGGCTGTAACACTGCCTCGGCCAAGGCCTTGCGCACCATTCAGGAGCATGACTTGCCGCTATGGGACGCTGAGCGCCGCGTGCTGGGCATTATCCGCCCGACGGCTGAGGTCATCGGACGGCTTACCGAGAGCCGTCACGTTGGTGTGCTCGCCACCGAGGGCACTATCCGCAGCGAGAGCTACAAGCTGGAGATCCAGAAACTGTGGCCTGACATTCAGGTGTCGGGTGTGGCCTGTCCTTTCTGGGTGCCGCTGGTAGAGTACAACGAGGCCGACTCGCCCGGTGCCGACTATTTCGTGAAGAAACGCATCGACGAGATTATGCGCCTCGACCCCGCGATTGACTGTCTCATTCTGGGCTGCACCCACTATCCGCTGCTGATGCCCAAGATTCTGAAGTATCTGCCCCACGGCGTGCGCGTTGTGCCGCAGGGGGAGTATGTGGCCGACAGCCTGCAGCGTTATCTTGAGCGTCATTCGCAGATTGAGCAGCGTTGCTCAAGGGGCGCCACCGTACACTACCTGACAACTGAGAACCCCGACAAGTTCAAGGAGCAGGCGCAGCTGTTCATGCACGAGCCGGTGGAAGTTAAGAATACCGTGCTGGAGAAGTGACGATGAGCCGCAGCATGAGTGAACCTTAGCTGAGCAGTCGGCGTGAGAAGTAGCGGACGGGATACCAGACGGCGAGGAATCCGACGGCGATGACCGTCACGAAGATGAGCAGGATGTCCTCGGGATGGACGCTGACAGGGTAGGCGTTGATGATGAACGAACCGCTGCTGGAGCCGAGCTTCACCAGCCCGTAGGTCTGCTGCAGCCAGCAGAGCAACAGGCCGATGCAGATGCCGATGACGGCGCCGAGGGCGGAGATGAGACGGCCTTCGAACAAGAAGATGCGCGTAATCACCTTGTCGGAGGCGCCGAGGTTGCGCAGGGTGACGACGTCGTCCTTCTTGTCGATAATCAGCATCGACAGCGAGCCGATGATGTTGAAGCAGGCCACGACGAGGATGAACGTCAGGAAGATGTAGGCTATCAGCTTTTCAATCTTCATAATCTTGAACGTCTCGTCCTGCTGCTCGAAGCGGTCCTTCACGTAGAAGTCGTCGCCGGCAATCTTCTTCATCTCCGACTTCACGGACTCGAAGTCGCTGCCGGGCTTCAGACGCAGCTCCAGCGACGACACCATGCCCTGCTGCTCGAAAACGCGGCGCGCGAATCCCAAAGAAGTGATGATGAAGTTCTTGTCGTATTTTGCCTGGTGTACGCAGAAGAGCACGCCTGGCGAGTAGAGTTCGTCTTCGATGAACGACTCCTCGGGGGCACTCATGTCGAACTGGCCCTCACGGCGTGGGGCAAAGATTTTCAGTGGCTGGTCGTAGGTGTAGCCCGTGTTCAGCGTCTCGGCCAGACGGATGCCGAGCAGGCCGTAGTGCATGTCGGCCGCATGGAGCTCGAACTGTCCGTCGCCCACCAGAATCTCACCGATATGCGTCAGCTGGTCGAAGTTGTCGTCGACGCCCTTCAGCGTCACCATGGCCTGATGGCCGTTATAGAGGGCCAGGGCCTGGTCCTCTAAGCATTCGGTGGCCACGTCCACCTGTGGCAGTTCGCGTATCTGCGTCAGCCGGGGGTCGTCGGCGGCCACGCTCTTGCCCTTGACGGGCGTCACCTTCAGCTGCGGGTCGAACGACGTGAGGAACGAGGCCACGAGGTCGTGGAACCCGTTGAAGACGCTGAGCGTCACCACCAGTGCCATTGTGGCCACAGCGACACCCACCACGGAGATGCCGCTGATGACGTTGATGGCGTGTGTCGACTTCTTCGAGAAGAGATAGCGTCGGGCTATGTAGAAAGAGACCCACCACCGCCCCCTCCCTATATGGAGGGGAGTAATATGCTTGCTGCCATGATTCTCCATGATATGCTGTTGGTAATTATTCCCCTCCATTCTGGGAGGGGTTGGGGGTGGGTCTTTTCAACAGTTCGTCAATGCGGTCGATGTAGTCGAGCGAGTCGTCTAAGAAGAAGCGCAGCTCGGGGACGATGCGCAGCTGGTTGCGGACGCGCTGTCCCAGAGCATAGCGTATTGACTTCAGGTTCAGCTCGATGTTCTGCAGCAGCTCCTCGCCCCGCTCCGAGGGGAAGATGCTCAGGTAGGCGGTGCAGATGCTGAGGTCGGGCGAAATTTTAGTCCGCGTCACGCTGACCATTACGCCGTGCATGGCACGTGTCTGCTCCTGGAAAATGATGCTCAGTTCTTTCTGCAGCAGGCGGGCTATCTTGTTCTGTCTTGTCTCTTGCATATCGTGTTCTTTTAGTTTTGGATGCAAAGTTACGAATTATTTCTCATTTCTCATTTCTCATTTCTCTTTTTTTTTGTACCTTTGCAGCCAAAATGAAGAAAACATACAGAAGAAGGATGAAAAATATCGTGTTTAAGGCTCTTGTAGCCATGATTGTGTTGACTGCGCCGACGACGGCCAGTGCTCAGAGAAGGGTGGAAGGAACTGTTGGTGCCGACGTCATCAGCCATTATATATGGCGCGGACAGGACCGTGGCGGATTCTCCATACAGCCCAGTATGTCGGCGAGCTGGCAGGGACTGTCGTTGGGCGTCTTTGGCAGTACCGGTTTTTCGTCCGACGACACGCAGGAAATAGATGTTACCCTCGGCTACGAGCGCTGGGGCGTGAACATTGGCGTTACCGACTACTGGGAAACTGGCATCGACGAGAACAACCGTTACCTGCACGTCGAGAAGGAGGGTGCCCACCAGTTGGAGGGCAACATCGGCTATACCTGTAAGTATTTCAGTCTGCAGGCCTATACGGTCTTCTGGGGCAGGGACCGTAAGTGGAACGGCGACCGTGCCTATAGTACCTATGTTGAGTTGGGCGTACCCTTCAGCCTGGGCGGTGTCGACTGGCAGCTGCGTGGCGGCTTCACTCCCTTCGAGAGTGCCGGCGAACGCATACCGAAGGTGGAGAACGGCTACTATACGGGTAAGTATGACTACAACTACTATTACGCCGAGGGTTTCGCCTGCGTGGAAGCTGCCCTGCGCGCCACGAAGACTCTCGACATCGGCTTCTCGAAGATGCCCGTCTTCGCTGAGCTGAATGTCAATCCCTATCTGCAGACCGCCCAGATGGTGTTTGGCGTCACCATTCAGCCATTCTGATTTTTTCCCTAACTGTTTTTCTTGTAGCTCTGGACAGCCCAGACGGCCATGAACAGGCCGATGGCGAGCAGGGCAAATACCTGGTGGGCGATGTGCTGGAACGTACCGCCCCGGATGAAGACTGTGCGGATGGCATCGATGAAGTAGTGCATGGGGTTGATGTAGGTGGTCAGGTAAGCCCACTGTGGCATGGAGCGCGTGGGGGTGAAAAGTCCTGAGAGCAGCATGAGGCTGACCACGAAGAACCACATGACGAACATGGCCTGCTGCATGGTGTCGCTGTAGTTCGAGATGATGAGGCCGAACGACGAGAAGAACAGTGCCAGCAGCATGGCGAGCACGTAGACGAGCCACACGGGACCGGCGGGGGTGAGACCATAGACGAGCCAGGCCAAAAGCAGGCAGACGGTGATGACAAACAGCGCGATGAGCCAGTAGGGAATGAGCTTGGCCAGGATAAACGCCCACTTGGATACGGGCGTGACGTTGATTTGCTCGATGGTGCCGGCCTCTTTCTCGCCCACGATGTTCAGCGTAGGCAGGAAGCCGGTCATCAGCATCATCACGATGGCGAAAAGGGCGGGAATCATGTAGAGCTTGTAGTTCTGGCCTTTGTTATAGAGCGTGAGCACGGAGGGCTGCGATGGTATAGCAGCATACTGGGCGGGGGCGGTGATGATTTGCGAGAGGTAGGCCGAGCCCATAGCCCCCTTGGTGCCGTTCACGGCATTGGCGGCGATGAGGTACTTGCCATCGCGAATCTCGAGGATGACGTCGGCACGCCCCTTTTCGATGTCCTTCATCGCCTCGGCATAGGTGGCTTTCTGACCGCCAAAGATGAAGTAGTTGCTGGCGGCCACCTGCTGTACAAGCCGTTGCGACTCTACGCTACGGTCAATGTCGACCACATCTACTACGATGTTCTTCACTTCCATCTGCATCACCCACGGCATGACACACATAATCATGATGGGGAACAGCACGATGAGCCGCGGCAGGAACGCGTTGCGGCGTATCTGCAGGAACTCCTTTTGTATCAGATATCTGAGTGTCATCATCTATTTCAGTCTTACATTAAACTTCTTCAGTGCGATGGCGAGCAGTGCGGCGGTCATGCCTGCCAATACCGCTACCTCGTGAGCCACATCGCCGATGCCCACACCCATGATCATCAGCTTGCGCATGGCCTGGATGTAGTAGCGTGGCGGCACGATGGCCGATATCCACTGCAGGATGGTGGGCATCGACTCCACAGGGAACAGCATGCCTGACAGCATTACCACGGGCATGAGCAGCACCATGGCCGAAAGCAGCAGGGCCACCAGCTGCGTCTGTGCTACATTGGAGATGAGCAAGCCTAATGAGAGCGCCAAAAGAATATATAAGGTGCTGACGGCCAGAATCCAGAACAGCGACCCTTGTAGCGGCACACCCAGGACGAAGCGCGCCATGAGCAGGATGGTGATGAGGATGGCGAAGGCCAGCACCAGATATGGTACGGCCTTGGCGATGATGACCATCAGGGGCCGCACGGGTGATACCAACAGCACCTCCATCGTGCCGCGTTCCTTCTCACGTACAATGCTTATCGACGTCATCATGGCGCAGATGAGTATCAGCAGCATACCCATGATGGCAGGCACGAAGTTGTAGGCGGAGCGCATCTGGGGGTTGTAGAGGAGCTTCTGGTTGACCGGCGGTGCGCTGGGGTTGGCGATGACCTGCTGTGCGTAGGCGGTCCATTGCTGCGCCATGTTCGGGTCGCTGCCGTCTACGGTAAACTGCAGGCTATGGTTCTTTCCGAACACCAGTGCCAGATCCGCCTTCTGACCGCGTATGAGCCGCTCGGCCTCTTGTGGCGTACTGACGGTTTGCGTGATTGTGAAGTATTCCGACTGCGCCAGCCGCTCTACGGCTTGTTGCGTCTGATAGTCCATCTGCGAGGTCACCACCACCGTCCGCACGTTCTTCACGTCAGTCGTGATGGCGAAGCCGAAGAGGAACATCAGCACCACGGGCATGCCAAAGAGTATCAGCATCGTACGCTTGTCGCGCAGGATGTGCTTGGCCTCCTTGATGACGAATGACAGAAACTGTTTCATATACTTAATCGCTTGAACGGGTGGCCTGCCTTGCAAGATACGTGAACACGTGGTCCATATCGGGCTGGTTATATTCCTTTTTAAGTTCGCCGGGCGTGCCCATCGCCTTGATTTTGCCGTCGACCATAATCGAGATGCGGTCGCAGTATTCGGCCTCGTCCATGTAGTGGGTGGTCACGAAGACGGTGATGCCGCGACGGGCGGCGTCGTAGATCAGCTCCCAGAACTGGCGGCGCGTGGCGGGGTCGACGCCGCCCGTGGGCTCGTCGAGGAACACCACGCCGGGCTCGTGGAAGATAGATACCGAGAAGGCCAGCTTCTGCTTCCAGCCAAGGGGTAGGGAGCCCACCAAGTCGTCCTTGTGCTTCTCGAACTTCAACTGGCGCAGCACCTCATCCGTCTTCCTCCTTATATCTTCCTTCTTCATGCCGTAGATGCCGGCAAAGAGGCGGATGTTCTCGGCGACGGTCAGGTCTTCGTAGAGCGAGAATCGCTGGCTCATATAGCCGATGTGGCGCTTGATCTGTTCGTACTCCGTACGGATGTCGTAGCCGCAGACGCGGCCAGTACCGCTTGTCGGCTGGTTCAGGCCCGTCAGCATGTGCATGGCCGTGGTCTTGCCAGCGCCGTTGGCTCCAAGGAAGCCGAAAATCTCGCCCTTCTTCACCGTAAACGAGATGTCGTCGACGGCACGGAAGTCGCCAAAAGCCTTCACCAAGTGCTCTACCTCAATGACCGGTTCTGTCTGTTGCTGTATCACAGCAACCGCCTCTATGCCCGGTGGATTGAAGACATCCTGAAAACGCTCAAGGATAGCCTCCGGCGTGTCAATGCCCCTGACCTTCCCTTGGTCGAGAAACGCCACGCGCTGGCAGCAGCGCACCTCGTCGAGATAAGGCGTAGAGGCCACGATGGTGATGCCCCGCTCCTTCAGCATCAGCAGCATCTCCCACAGTTCCTTGCGGCTGACGGGGTCAACGCCCGTCGTCGGCTCGTCGAGGAAGAGCACACTGGGCTGATGCACCAGCGCGCAACTCAGCGCCAGCTTCTGCTTCATGCCGCCCGAGAGAGCGCCAGCCCGCCGGTTCTTAAACCGTTCTATCTGTGAGTAGATGGCCTTGATGGAGTCGTAGCCCTCCTCAACGGTGGTGCCAAAGAGCGTGGCGAAGAAGGTCAGGTTTTCCTCGATGGTCAGGTCCTGATAGAGCGAGAACTTGCCAGGCATATAGCCCACCCGGCAGCGCACTTCGCGCATCTGCCTGACCACGTCGAAGCCGTCTACCGTCGCCGTGCCACTGTCAGGCAACAGCAGCGAACAGAGGATGCGGAACATCGACGTCTTGCCAGCGCCGTCAGGACCGATGAGACCGAAGACCTCGCCTTTGCCGACGGTGAACGACACGTCGTCGAGTGCCTTGACAGCACCATACGACTTGCTGACGTTTTCTACTTCAATGGCGTTCATAGCTTTACTTCGCCGTACATTCCAATCTTGACGTATCCGTCGTTTCTGACTGCCACCTTGATGGCATACACCAGGTCGGCACGCTCGTCGTCGGTGAGAATGGTCTTGGGCGTGAACTCCGACCGCGAGGAAATCCACGTGACGGTGCCCTGGTACTCCTTCTTCTGACCGTCGCCGTAGTCGGCAAACACCTTCACCTGCTGGCCAAGCTTGATGTTCTGCAGTTGAGCCGAGGTGACGTAGGCACGCAGGTACATATCCTCCGTGTCGCCAATCTTAAGCAGGGGCTTGCCTGTGCTCACAAACTCGCCGCGCTCCACGTATTTCTCGAGCACGGTTCCTTTGGCGGGTGTCACGATGTGGCATTTGCGCAACTGGTCGCGCAGTTGACTCACCTGAATATCGGCAGCGGCCGTCTGCTTGTCCAGCGCACGGGTGCTCGTACTGAGCGATGAAATCTGTGCATCCAGTTGCTTTTGCAGCACTTTTACCTGACTGATGGCGTCGTCGAGCATTTTCGATGGAGCGGCTCCGTCGGCAACGAGTTCTTGATATCGCTGTTGCTCCTGTTGCGCCTTGGCCAACTGCTGGCGCGTGGCGGCAATCTGGCGCGCCATATCCGGCTTCTGACTCTGATATACCTCCTTGGTGGCATTGAGTTGCTGAATCTTCAGCCAGATCTGCGTGGTGTCAATAAGCCCTACTTCCGCATGAGTCTCAACGTTGTCGCCCTCGTTGACGCTGAACGTCAGCAGTGTGCCGCTCTGTTCGGCAAATAGCGTAGTCTCAGTAGCCTCGAACGTGCCCGTGGCGTCATACTCCTTCTCGCTGTTTCCGCAGGCTGCCATCATCAGCGCCACGCCTGACAATACATATATCTTTCGCATAACCTTAATTGTTTGTCGTGTATTTGTTGTCGTATATTTCCTTGAGCATCTCAATCTCGTGCATCGACTGCTGCACGCGGGCTGCATTTTCTTGGTTGATTTCGCGCACCAGGTCGTTAACGTCGATGATGCCGTGCGATAGTTTTGACTCGGCAGCCTTGCGAACTGACGAGCGCAGTGCGATGATTTCTTCGTCGTCGGCCATCAGTTTCCTGTAGCGCGTGATGTTCTCATTCTGCTGAATCTGTTCGAGGTTATTGTTAAAGAGAAATACCTCGCGGTTCGACTCAGCCATGTCGCGCTGCAGCTGTAATTTAGCCTTATCGTTCTTGCGGGTGTAGAGAGCCCCGATGTTCCACGTCAGCCGGGCCCCGATGATGCCGTTCAGGCTCCAGTCGTGCCGCATCATGTCCTCGAACATGTTCAGTCCCGGATAGCCGTAATAGCCCTGCGCAAACACGCCTAACCGCGGCATCAGAGCCGCATCGAGCGCCTTCTCCTGAGCGTTTAAGAGACCTATCTGTGCATCAATCGCCCTCAACTCCGGCCGATTACACAATAGGGTCGGTTCCGCTGTGTAGTTTTCTGGCTTCTGAACCGCCTTTATCTCGATGCCGCAGAATGTCGATAGCATCCTCTGCAGCATCTGTTTTTGCGACTCGAGGTTGGTGGCCTGCTGGACGACGTTCAGCCGTTCTGCCTTGACGTTCTGAAGGTCGCTCTCGGCAGCAGTGCCGCCCTTCACCATCGAGGCCAGTTTCCGTTCATTGCCTGCCAACAGTTCCTGCAGGTCGCGGTTCAGCTGTATCTGCTTGTCGAGCAGCAGCAGTGCAAAGTACATCTCGTTCACGCGCTTGCGTACATGATAGAGGTTTGCCTCTGTCTGTGCCGCCTGTACCCTGCCTTGCTCACGTGCTATCGCCTTGGACTGCTTGATGGCTCCCCCGTCAAAGATGGTCTGGTTCACGTCGATGCCAACTCGGTATTGGTCTTTCTTCAGCCCTTTCATGTCGATACCCATCTGCTGGTAAAGGCCCTGAATTTGGTCTGGGAAGCTGGCAACGTCGCTCTGATAGGTAGCCTGTGCCGATGCTGAGATCTGTGGCAGCCACCCCTTCTGGATGTTCTCCACCGTCAGTTCCGTCGTCTGCTCTGTCAGTCTGTACTGCCTTATCAGCGGATAGTTCCGCTCTGCCGCTTGCTGGCATTCTTCCAGCGTTTGCGCTGTCGCCACCATCGGTAGCATCATCAAGCTTAAAATATACTTCTTCATTTGGTCTGTTTCTAATACTGCCGCAAAGGTACGGCGTTTTTCCCAAAGATTCGTTATCCTTCAGCACGGAAAGATGTTCTTTTTGTTCGATTTGTGCAAAAAGAGATTGTTGTTTCGGGGAAAAAGATTATCTTTGCAAACAAAAAGGACGGAATATGAACAAACAGCCACAACTGATGGACATGTCGCGTATGCGAGACATCCTCACGCCTCATCTTGCGCTGATTAGCGAGAATGTAGTCTTTAACGGCGAAGTCGGCATGGTTCACGGCGACCACACCGTGTTCAGCCTGCTGATGCGCCAGAAGCCGCCGTTCACCATCAACGACCACCGCTTCGGCATCATCTTAAGTGGCGAGGCCCGCATCAACTTTAACCTGCAAGACCGCTACGTCACTGCCGGCACATTGGTCTATGTCGGGCCAGGCACCATCATCAACCCCATCCGTCTTTCCGACGATCTCCGCGTCTATGGCATGGCTCTCTTCGCTGATTTCCCCATGCCCTTCGCGCAGGGACAGATGCCGTCGGCCTTCAACGGTCAGGTTCGCGACTTCCAACTGCCCGTCAGCGAGGGCGACATCAGCACTGCCCGTCACATTCTCGATACCATTTGGCATATCGTGCATAGTGAAAGCTATAATCGTCCCGTCGTCATCGCCCTCGTGGCAGCGCTGATGCACCACTACGACCACCTCTTCCGCCAGCAGTCCGACATTCAGGCTGCCACCCGTTCGCGTGAGCAGACCATCTTCGACCGCTTCATCCAGCTTGTCAACCAGCACTGCCGCCAGCAGCACCAGATTGGTTACTATGCCGACCGCCTTTGTCTTACCGAACGGTATCTCGGCACCGTCATCCGCCAGACCAGCGGTACTACCGCCAAAGACTGGATAGACCGTGCCCTCATCACGCAGGCAAAAGTGCTTCTACGCCACTCAGACAAGTCAGTCATGCAAATTTCAGAGGATCTCGATTTCCCCAACCCGTCGTTCTTCTCCAAATACTTTAAACGGCTGACGGGAATGACACCGGGAGAGTATAAGAAAGGCGTATAGCAAAAAAGTCCGCTGCAACTCTCACGAGCTGCAGCGGAACAAGCCTATGTTTAACTAAAAATCCTTTTCTCTAAAAGAAATTTTCAGCCACAATGGGCTAAAAATTTGAAAGTTTAAATGGATGTCTCACGACGGCCACCTGTTATCCGCAGTTGAAAACTTTCTTTTACCAATAACTAAAAACCTAAAACTATAAATATTACTACTAACCTAAAACAATCTATTAACTATTTTCTTTTGACGATGCAAAGGTACGGCGATTTTTCGGATTACGCAATACTTTTGGCGCTGAAAATGTAGAAAAATGCGCTGTTCTTGACGTAAATCAACCATTTGTGCGCGCGAACAGCAAATAATTCGCTTTGCGCTGCTTTCCTTTCACTTCTTTTTTGTACCTTTGCGCCAGAATAACTATTAAAGATGTTAATAATATGAAGAAGTTACTGATTGTTGTGATCCTTCTGCTCGTAGCAGTATTAATGGCATTGACTGTGCCCGATAAGCAGGCCCACAAGGAGGCCATGATGAAGGCTGTTGACGAATATGTGGCAGAAGAGGCCGAGAGCCGTTTCGGCGATAATGTGCTGACTAATCTCGGCAAGAGTGTCGCCGTGAAGACCATCGAGCTGGCTCTGAACTCGAAGTTAGAGGTACATAATTATGTGCTGCTGAACACGACATCGGTTCATCTGAAGGATAAGGACCAGCTGCTGTCGGTGGGAATGTTCGGCCATGTCTTCACCTTCGACAAGGAGATGCTCCGCGAGAAGTTAGAGGAGTCGCTGAAGGCTAAGGAGGAGGCTGCCTCTGAGAAAGAGGCAGCCAAAGAGAACGAGCGCGAGCTGAAGCGTTTGGCCAAGGAGCAGAAGAAGCGCGAGAAGGAACTGGCCAAGGAACAGAAGCGCCGCGAAAAGGAGGCTGCAAAGGAGCAGAAGCGCCGTGAGAAGGAAGCCAAGCAGCGCGCCAAGGAAGCTGAGAAGGAGGCAAAACGGCGTGAGAATGAAGGTTAAGGTTTATCGATTGCCGATAACCGTTAACAACTTTTTTCCGTGAGAGTTCTGATTGTCAATACGAGCGAGTGCAAGGGTGGGGCAGCCATTGCTGCCCATCGGCTGACCGAGGCACTGATCAACAACGGCGTCAAAGCCAAGATGCTGGTGATGGAGAAACAGACGGATGCCCTGTATGTCGCCGATCATCACCGTTGGGTCAGGGATGAACTGAACTTCGTCTGGGAACGTTTCGTTATTTGGGTAAACAATCTGTTTAGCCGCCGCAATCTGTGGAAGGTCTCCATAGCCAACACAGGTACTGATATCACCACGACACGGGAGTTTCAGGAGGCCGACATCATTCATCTGCATTGGATCAATCAGGGATTTCTCTCACTGAAATCCCTTCGAAGAATATTCGCATCGGGGAAGCCCGTGGTATGGACGATGCACGATATGTGGGAGATGACGGCCATTTGCCACCACGCCTACGAGTGTGACCATTACCAAAAGGTCTGCTCCTATTGCAGCTTGCTGAGGTTCCCCGGTGCCCATGACCTCTCTTCAAGAGTGTATAAGCGCAAGAAGAAGCTGTATGAGCATGCCAATGTGCGGTTCGTCGCCGTTAGCAAATGGTTGGCAGAGTGTGCCCGAAAGAGTACACTGATAGGCGACAAGCCAGTGAGCGTTATTCCTAACTCCATCTCGCTGTCGCATTTCCCGATGATCGACCGTGCCGATGCCCGTTCGATTCTCCACTTGAAGGGTCGCTACCTGATTGCCTTTGGAGCCGCTCGCATCGACGATGACATCAAGGGTTTTTCCTATTTGGTAGAGGCTCTGAAGTTGTTGACCGATCAGGGAAAGGTCAGCCGCGACGACATTCACCTGCTGCTTTTCGGAGGAATTAAGAACGAGGAGGTACTGGCGCGGGTTCCTGTTGCTTATACTTACTATGGCTATGTCAACGACTCGCATAAGATGTCGCTTATCTATTCGGCCTCTAATGCTGTTGTGTCGTCTTCACTTTACGAAACCTTCGGTCAGACACTGATTGAGGCGCAGGCCTGTGGCGCTACCCCCGTGGCCTTTGGCGGAAGCGGTCAGGAAGACATCATTGCCCATAAGGTGAACGGCTATTTGGCTGAACGGCTGTCAGCCGAGAGTCTCGCCGATGGTATATACTGGGCTCTCACGGCAAATCTGGAGCGGTCGGTACTGCGAAACAACGTGCTGGCTCACTACACGGAAAGCATCGTGGCCCTGAAATACGCTGAAGTCTATAACGAGGCCATAGCCCAGAAAAGATAACAAACTATGATACGTTTCACGGTTGTCACCATCACCTATAACGCCGAGGCTGTGCTGCAGCGGACGCTCGACAGCGTGCTGCGTCAGACCTACGAGGAGGTGGAGCACCTGATAATAGACGGGGCTTCGACCGACGGGACGCTGGCAATGGCCGAGGCATACAAGCGGCAGTCGGACTGTTCGGAAAGCAACCAGCACCACGTCATCATCGCCTCGGAGCCCGACCAGGGCATCTACGACGCGATGAACAAGGGACTGACGCAGGCTTCGGGCGACTATATCGTCTATATGAACGCGGGCGACACGTTTGCTCAGGACGACACCCTGGAGGAAGTGGTACGCCGATGCCGGTTGGGCGAGCTGCCTACTGACGAGCTGCCCGGCGTGCTCTACGGCAATACCAACATCGTCGACGGCGAGGGCCGTTTCCTTCGTCCGCGCCGCCTGCAGCCGCCCGAGCGGCTCACATGGCGCTCGTTCCGGCAGGGCATGCTCGTCTGCCATCAGGCCTTCTACGCCCGCACCGACATTGCCAAGAACCTGCAGTTCGACACCCGTTACCGCTTCTCGGCTGATGTCGACTGGTGCATCCGCGTGATGCGCGAGGCCGAGCGCATGTCGCTCCCCTTATATAATATAGGTATGGTCGTGGCCAACTATCTGGAAGAGGGAGCCACCACAAAAAACCACAAGGCATCGCTGCGTGAGCGATACCTTGTGATGCAGCGCCATTACGGCGTCGTGCAGACTTTCTTGCTGCACTGCTGGTTTGTGGTGCGTGCTATAATGCGGCGGTAGGCTATTGGCCGACCACGCCTTTCAGTCCGTCTTTGTTATAGTAGCCGCCATTCTTGAACTCAAGGTCGTCGGTCTGGGGCGTACCGTTATTACTAAAGATAATCTTTGCAGGGCGGGTAGTAAGGTTGCCTGTGTACGTCCACTTCCACACCTTGTTGCCATTGTCGGCCGTACCGATGAGCGTACATTCAGTTCCTGGCCATGTGCCGCCGGTAAAGTTGGCCCCGTTGTCAATCCATGCCCAGCATTTGACGGTCTGTGCCCACGTAGATGGGGCCTCAAAGAATGCGCAGGTTTCACCCTCGTTGACCACGCAGAACGACGGAATCTCAACGGGCTTCTCGCTCTCTTTCTCC
>JAFPVW010000090.1 GCA_017395215.1 Prevotella sp.
GAACAGCGCCTTCTCAAGCTGCCAGTCGTAGATCTGTGCCAGGAAGTCGGTCTGGTCCTTCACGGGGTCGGGCGAGGTGCAGAGCCAGAAAAGACTCTCCCCCAGCCCCTCCCTGCAGGGAGGGGAGTAGTTACCACCGCTATCACTATCCACTCCCCTCCATTCAGGGAGGGGCAGGGGGTGGGTCTCCTTCTGCGCATAATGCCCGGTGGCGATGAGATCGTAGTCGTGGCCGCGCTTCTCGTGGAAGGCACCGAACTTAATGAGACGGTTACACATCACGTCGGGGTTGGGCGTCAGTCCGGCGCGCACCTTCTCCATCGTGTAGCGCGTCACCTGATCCCAGTACTCGCGGTGGCAGTCGACCACCTCAAGCCGGCAGCCGTACTTCGCGGCGACGGCCGTGGCCATCTCCAGGTCCTCCTCGCTGGAGCAGTCCCACTCTTCCTCTTCCTCGGGCCCTATCTTGATGTAGAAGCAGTCGGGATGCAGCCCGAGGCGGGCCAGCTCATAGACCACGACTGACGAGTCGACGCCGCCTGAGAGCAGCACGGCGATGCGCTTGTCCTGTAATTCCTCTGTATTGATCATCGTGTTTGTCGTTTATATGTTTTTCAGGTGGTCGATGGCCACCTTGGTCAGTTCGAGTTCCAGTTCCCCGCCGTCGGCTGAGCGCAGGTGGCAGACCATGCTGCGCGTGTTGAGCTTGACGACGGCACGGCGGTTGATGATGGTGCTGCGGTCCACGCGCACAAACTGCTGTGGGTCGAGCATGTTCTCAATGGCGTGCAGACTGTCGAGCAGCAGTTCCTCGCGGTCGAAGCAGACGAGCACCGCATAGTTGCGCGCCGCCTTGACGTAGGCAATGCTGTCAGGAGCCACCCACACCCGTCCTGCCGATGTCCTGAAGGCGAGCTTTGCCGGCGAAGGGTGAAGAGTGAAAGGTGAGGGGCTGTCGGGCAGGTTGCGCTTCACCTTTGCGACGGCCTGTCGCAGTTCGTCGGGGCTTATGGGCTTCAGCAGGTAGTCGGTGGCCTGCAGCTTGATGGCACTCATCAGGTAGCTGCGGTCGTCGTAGGCCGTGGTGAAGATGACGCTGGGCAGCGGCATCTCGTCCTGCAGCTCGCGGAGCAGGGTGATGCTGTCGCGCCCCTGCAGCTGTATGTCCATCAGCAACAGGTCGGGCCTGAGGGTGCGGATGCTGTCGCGGGCCGCCTCATAGTTGTCGCAGGCGGCCACCACCTCGACGTCGTCGGCCAGGGCCTGCAGTTTCGTGAGCAGCGTGAGGCGCGGCAGCCGTTCGTCCTCGACGACGATGGTTCTCAGTCTCCTATTCATACACGTAGTCCTTTGGCACCGTCATGTCGAAGTGTGTGCCGGCTGTCTTGCCGTCGGCATCCTTCAGGTTGCGCACGTGCTGGCGTATGCGGTGCTTGTTGCTCTTGTTGTAGAGTTGTATCTGCTCGCTCAGTATGCGCAGCCCCATCTTCGTTGAGTTGCGGTTCAGCTGGGCGGCCTTGCGGCGGCCTATGCCGTTGTCCTCGACGGTGACCACGGTATCGTTCTCGTAGCTGGTGATGACCACGTCAACGTGGCCGCCCTCGGGCTTGGGACTGATGCCGTGCTTGATGGCGTTCTCGACGTAGGTGTGGAGCAGCATGGTGGGCAGCAGCGCCTTGCGGTCGACGTTGTCGGCCACCATCACGTTGTAGGTGAGCCGCTCGTCGTAGCGCAGCTTCTGCAGTTCCAGGTACTTCGTCACGTAGTCCACCTCCTCGTCGACGGTGCGTGCCGGGCGGTCGATGTCCTGCAGCGTCTGGTTGGTGAAGTCGGAATAGAGCTTCAGGTATCGGGCGGCCTCCTCGGTCGAGTTGTTCAGCACGAAGTACTCGATGGCGGCCAGCACGTTGGCGTGGAAGTGGGGGATGGTCTTCAGGCGGATGGCGCTGAGCTGCAGCTCCTTCTGCTTCTTCTCGCGCTTCAGCCGCAGCATCTCCTTGGCATGGCGGCGGCGCACGTAGCCGTAGGCTATGAGCCAGATGACGGCTGTGAGCAGCAGCAGGGCGGCGAGCCATGCCCACCAGTGCTCGTACCACTTCAGGGGCGGTGCCACGTAGGTGTCTTCATCGCTGAGGGTCAGCAGGTCGGCGGGCTTGAACGTCGTCATCTCCTCGATGCCGCAGAGCCACACCGTGCCGTCCTCCTGCTCGGCCATGGTGGCCTTCAGCGGCTCAAGCAGGGTGAAGCCGTCCAGGTGGTCGAGCAGTCGGGCCTTGCCGATGGTGTAGCTGCTGTCGATGCTGGCCACCAGGAGGCCGTCGGTCAACGCCACCACCAAGTAGCCGTGGGGCGACACGTGCAGCGAGCGCACCTCGTGGCCGCTGAGCTGTGGCAGCTGGCCGTTGAGGGGCAGCACCTCGCCGTGGCGGATGACAAACAGCGAGTCGTTGCTGGCAAAGAAGACGGCCCCGCGCGCGTCGGCCTCCATGGCCGAGATGATGAGCTTCTGGCCGTTATAGTCGGCCTGCTCGGTGGTCCAGTTGTCCTGTTTGTCGCCATGGTATGGCGACAGACGGAACAGGCCGAAGGTGCTGCCTACCCAGAGGTGGCCGTCAGCGTCGGCAGCGGCGCACCAGGGATGGGCAATGTCGGTCGTGAGGGTGTCGGTGCGCCCGGTGGCGGGGTCGTAGGCGGCTATGAGGTGCCGCAGTCCTAAGATGAGGCGCCCCTGCGCCGCCGTCACGAACTGATAGCGGTCGAAGGGCAGGCGGAGCCACGTGACGGTGTTGCCGCTGACGGCGGCCACGTCGCTGCGCCCGGCCATATAGACGGTGTCGCCGATGACGGCGGCCGACGGCTGGAAGAAGTCCTCGGGATTGTCGTAGACGATGCGCCCGTCGCAGATAATCTTGCCGTTGAGCGTACCCTGGACTGTCGGCGTCACGGCGCGCACGATGTCGTCGCCGTCGGTCAGGCGGTGGTTGGTGAACTGCCGGCCGAAGAAGCAGTAGAGCCCCTGATAGGTGGCCACCCAGAGGCGGTCCCAGCGGTCGATGAGCACGTCCTTGACGAGGTTGAAGCCCCCGGCCAGCTTGGTCAGAGTCGTGCCGTCGTAGCTGTACAGGCTATGGCTGTCGGCAACGATCAGCGTGCCGTCCTTCGCCGTGCGCACGAGCAGGCCGTAGTCGGGTGCCCAGTCGGTGAAGGCCGTCTCCAAGGCGAGGCTGTCGCCGTCGGCCCGGTAGATGCCGTCGTTGGCAAAGGCGCGCAGCACGCCGCCGCTGCGGTGGTAGCAGTAGACGTCGCCCTGAGGTATGAGCACGCCCTTGACGGAATCGACATACAGGTGGCGGTCGGGGGTCATCGCGTCCATCAGCGTGTCGGTGCTGACCTGCTCATAGCCGCTCTCTCCGACAGCCTTGGCCAGCCAGCGGTGCTGCTCCTGCTCGTCCTCGAAGAGCACGTAGCCGTCGGGCAGGTCGGTGGCGTTGAAGTTGTTCAGCAGCCAGCGGCCCTCAGGGTCCAAGGGGAGCTGTTGCAGGTCGTCGCCGTCGATGAGCCACTGCTGGCGGAAGCTCAGTGCCCTGACGCCCCCGGCAGTCTCGACGAAGCCCACGACGTTCCAGCGATGGCCGCGCAGGAAGGGTGTCATCACGCGCCCGTCGAAGCGCACGAAGCCCGACAGCGTGCCCACGTAGATATAGCCGCGACTGTCCTGAAACAGGGTCTCGGTCAGCATCTGTGGCAGTCCGTCCTGGGTGGTGTAGCGGCGGAAGGCCAGCCGGCTCTCCACCTGAGCAGCCGCTCTCAGGCTGCACAGTGCCAGAACGGCGGCAAGAAAGATGATGCATCTTGGTCTCATAACGGTGCAAAGTTACACATTTTCCGTGGAAACCGACACCTTTGGCCAACAAAATCTTTGCTTCGTCCAAAAAAACGGGGGTCTCGTCCAAAACCGCCCCCCGGCATCATTGCCGTTTCAGCCTTTTTTCGTATCTTTGTCTCGTCTTAATGCCAACTTAAATAATACAATAGAAAGATGAAAAAAGCAATTCTTACCATGTTTGCCGCACTGCTGTGCGCAATGGCGGCAACGGCCGAGGTAATCGACGGCATCAGCTACAGACTGAGTAAAAACCAGACGGGCAACACCGCTGCAGTGAAACGGGATTCCAAAGTTTCTTACAGTGGAGAGCTCATCATTCCCCCAACCGTCACCTACGATGGCGAGACCTACACCGTGACGGCCATCGACTCGTATGGACTCCAGGACATCAGCATGGTGACCAAGCTGAGCCTGCCGGCTACCGTCACCTACATAGCCAGCAACAACTTCATCTGGAAGAACTCATTGGAGAGCATCACCGTGGCCGAGGGCAACCCCACCTACGACTCGCGCGGCGGCTGTAATGCCATCATCGAGACGCGGGAGAACAAGCTGGTCGCCGGCTGCACGAACACGGTCATACCCGAGGGCATCATCTACTTCGCCGACGGTGCCCTTGGCGGCACCAGCCTGGAGACGATTGTCATACCCAAGTCGGTGGTGTCCATCGGCGAAGATGCCTTTTCGGGCTGCGAGAAGCTGACGACAGTCACCATCCTGGGCAGTCTGGCCGAAGGCATCGACGAGGGTGCCTTCTCGGGCTGCAGAGCCTTGACCGACATCTACCTGTATGCCGAGACACCGCCCAGCCTCGACTCCGAGTCGTTTGGCGAGGATGGCATCGAGGGCATCACGCTCCATGTGCCGGCAACGGCAATAGACGCCTACAACGCAGATGATAGATGGAGCCGGAACTGCGAAAGCATCGTGCCGCTGCCCGCCACTGGCACCAAGGGCGATGCCGACGGAAACGGAAAGGTTGACATCGCCGACGTGGCCGCTGCCATCAGCTACATCCTCGACCCACAGACAGTGCCCTTCGACAAGGAGGCCGCCGACATGGACGGCAACGGCTCCATCGACATCAACGACGTGAAGGCCATCGTCGCCATCATTTTGAAATGAAAACCTAAAACAACACATAAGTATGAAAGACCTAAGAACTACCACCTTGCTGCGACGGCTCATGCTGGCCGTCGCGGCCTTCAGCCTGACCACCACGGCACTGGCTGACGACATCAGCATCCCCACCACCACGGAGAATCCCTTCGACCTGACGAAGGGCGTCATCACCAGCAACGACACCCACCAGCACTTCACCAACAACGGACTGGAATGGATGATCGACGGCGACCACATCACCTTCACCCTGCAAAACGAGCAGGACGTGGACTACTACGACTTAATGGCCTATTTCGACACAGGCTACAACGGCGTGACCGTCGACCTTAGCCTGAAAACGGAGAAGGGCGACGCCGTAGCCGACACCACCTTCACCATCCTGAACTATGGCTGGTACACCCCCAAACTCTACTACCTGAAGACGCCGGCGATGAAGAAGGGCCGCTACACGCTCGTATTTACCTTCCACCGCACACCAGGCTCCGCCACAGCCAACATCAAGCGCATCGAATTCAGTGCGCCAGAGTCCATCACCATCCCGACGGACGACGACCATCCCTTCGACCTGACGAAAGGTCTCGCCATCAGCCAGAGCACGAACGAGCACTTCACGGAACACGGCGTGGAATATATGTTCAACAACGAGCAGCTCGTCTACAGCCTACAGTGCTCGGAGGACCTCGACATCTGCAACGTCTACGTTGGTTCCGATACGAACTATGGCGAGGTGACGCTGGACTTCAGCCTGACGAGTCTGAACGGCGACGTGGTGGCCGACACCACCTGGCAAATAGCCAATACGGGCTGGTACAAGCCTGCAATGTACAACCTTGAGATACAGCAGCTGAAAAAGGGCAAATACACACTGACCCTCACCTTCCACCAGTCTCACCACACCAGCTGGACCGCCTGCAACATTGCCAGCATCAGCTTACTCACACCAAAGAAGCTGAAGCCCGGCGACAACGTTGACATCGCTAACGGTGAATTCGACAATGAACTCAACGGCTGGAACCGCACAGGCGCAGGCTGGGACGGCACGCTCGACTTCGGCGGCAACAATAGTATGGAGGCATTATTCAACTACGGCCTCGCCGAAATGTCGCAGACCATCTACAACCTGCCCAAAGGACTCTATATGTTCCGCCTCTGCGCCTACGAGGCTGACGACACGAGCGGGGAGTCCTACATCTTCGTAAACGACCAGACGAAACCAATGATGAATGTCTTCGACGAGTCCGTGGGCTACCGCAGCATCTACCGCTGCGAAGGAAAAGAGAACAACGACTACCGCCGTACAGGTGACGGTCGATTCGTGCCTACCCGCAGGGATAAGCGGGACGGAGGTTTGGCTATGACCGAGCATTTCTACGAGAACTGCCTCGTGGTGGCCGTCACCGACGGCAAGGCCACCTTCGGCTGGAAGAAGGCCGACAACGATGGTCGCTACTACGTCTACGACCACGCCACGCTGACCTACCTCTCTGACAAAACCAGCATCAGCGAGGCTGAGCGCGCCGAACTCGAGAGCAAGCAGATTACCGACGACTACAAAGCCCGGCTGCAATCTCAACTCTCAACTCTCAACTCTCAACTCAATAACGGCCGTCCGCACGCTCCGCAGGCCATCGCTGCAGCGAACGCACTTCTTGCTTCTGACTTCTCACTCCTGACTTCAAACAACGAGCTGATTGACGAAATCCTGCGCGCCGAGCACCTTCTGCAGCGCCTGCAGCTGCCGTTCTACGACATCACACTCAGCACGCCCGGTACGTTGGCCGACCAGATAGCCGCCCTTGGCATCGAGGCCACCGACACCATCGCCCTGAAAATCAACGGCACGCTGAACGACGACGACTTCGCCACGCTGAAGACGCTCAACAAGACGATGGAGCTGGATCTCAGCGCCACCACACTGACCGCCATTCCCAACTATCAGTTCAAGGAGTGGCACCTGCTGACGTGGATAACACTGCCATCGCAATTGGAAACCATTGGCTCCGAAGCCTTCAATTATTGCTTCGAGCTACAGGACGTACAGCTGCCCGCCTCGCTGAAGACCATCGACAACTGGGCATTCCAATACACCTACAACTTCAACCACGTCGTCATCCCCGAAGGCGCGACGTTCGGCCAAGGCAGCTTCCGCTATTCGGGTATGCGCCGCATCACGCTGTCCGCGTCGATGAAGGAAATGCCCAATAATTCCTGCGCCAAATGCTATGACCTCATCGACATCCAGTTCAACGGCCAGACGAACATCGGCTACGAATCCTTTGCAGACTGTGTTTCGCTCAAGACGCTCAACGTGCCTGAAGGCGTAGAGACCCTCGTGACCTCGTGCTTCGCCAACTGTAAGGGACTGACCAGCATCACCCTGCCCACTACACTGATGACGATAGCCCGTCCCTTCGACGGCTGCACCAACGTGACGGAGCTGACCAGCCTCGCCGCCACACCACCTTACCCTAACAACGCGGACGTCGGCAGTTTCTCGAAAGAAGGCTGCACGCTCTACGTGCCGCAGCAGTCGGTGGAGGAATACCAGGCCAACGACCGCTGGAGCAAGCTCAATATCGTGGGCATCGATAAGCTGCCGGGCTACTTCAGCATCATATCCGACCTCACGGTCGATATGGCCAACCCACAGCCTGCCAACTACAAGCCTGATGTCAGCCTCTTTGCCCTCTACTATTACTGGGGTAACAACGTATCATCAGTCGGCACCTACGGACAGCTGACCGTCGACGGCTCTGCCACTTTCTCAGCCAACCGACTGACAACGATGTGGAGTCCCTTCGCCCTGCGCTCGATGGCCAACCGCGGCGGCAGTGGACCCACCCACACCTCAATCATCAACAACGGACAGATGCGCGCTGACAACATTACTGTCAACCTCTACCTATACACGAACTGCTGGGAGTTCATCTCCTTCCCCTTCGACGTGCGGATGGGTGACATCCGCAGCTACTTCGGCGACGTTCCCTTGGTCATCTACGGCTATGACACCAAGAAGCGTGCTGAGGGCAGGGGCAACGAGACGTGGGTACAGATGACCGCCGACAGCACGCTGCACGCCGGACACGGCTACATCTGGCAGACCACCATCCCACGGAACAAGGAAGAGGAACGCGCAAAGGGCAACGAAGACCGGAACTGGCAGTTCAACCGCTTCTATGTCGATGCCCTGCAGACCGTCAACAAGCCGAAGTTCTTCCGCGCAGACGACGTGGAGGTGAAGCTCGACAATCTCTACTCCGAGTTTGCCCACGACCGCTCGTGGAACTTCATCGGTAACCCCTACCCAAGCTACTTCGACATCCGCTGGATGGATACTACGGCGCCCATTATCGTCTGGTACTTTACCAATTCGTCTAATGGACAGTACCGGGCCTATTCACCCTTGGACGATAGCTACATTCTCTACCCTGGACAGGCTTTCTTCATCCAGCGCCCGCTCGACAACGACAAAATCGTCTTCCACCGTGAAGGCCGCACCAACAACATGCGTTACGATGAGTCGCGCCGTATGACCCGCGCCACCGACCGCTCCCGCCAGGTCTTCAACATTCTGCTACAAAGCGATGAAGCCTCCTCGGAGGCTGCAGGGGGGACTTTGGACTGCACCCGCTTCGTCATCAACGAGGCTGCCTCGCTCGACTATGAACCAGGCCGGGATGCCAGCAAGTTCCCGGCAATGGATGCCACTGCCACGGAGCTCTACACCGTCCGCGACGGCGTGCGCTACGCCATCGACGAGCGCCCGCTCTCCGACGGCACCGTCCGCCTCGGACTGACGGTTCCCACCCCCGGCACCTATACCCTCGCGCTCAGTGTGCCCAGCGGTTTTGCCGCTGGCATAACCCTCATCGACCGCGAGACCGGCACCGAGACTGACCTCACCGCCAACAGCTACACCTTCCAGGCCGCTGCCGGCACCACCGAGGCCCGCTTCCTCGTCCGCCTCAACGGCACCGCCGTCACCTCCGTCCAGTCTGTTGCTGTACTACAGCAACAAACGGAACAGCTCTACGACCTCCAGGGCCGCCCCGTCAGCAACCCGCAGCCGGGCATCTACGTGAGAAATAACAAAAAGGTCATCATTAAATAATCAAGAACTATGAAGAAGCTATTCTATATATGCCTGTTGCTGCTCTGCCAGCTCACGGCCATCGCCCAAGACAACGCCAAATACACCGTCACCATCGTGGATACTCCCGAAGGCTCGTGCAACATCAATATCAACAGCCAAGGCACCTCAACCCTCGAAGTTGAGGTCGGCAGCCAAGTATACATCTATGTGTCGCCTGCTCAAGGCTACGTCTTAGACACGTTGATGACAACCGATGCAGAGTTGCATTATGCGTCTGAATATAATCCAGAGCTCAACTATCAATTGTTCACGATGCCCAACCACGACGTCACTATCACCGTCCTTGCACACTACGCTCCGGAACTGCCGGGCAATCCCAACCAAACAGGATGGAACGAACAGTCTGGAAGTATCGTCGCCAACAACTTCGCGCCTGGTGGATTAAGAAACATCATCACCGATGCCATCCGTGACAATAAAGGTAACGCCGACCAGTCGTTAGTGAAGTCGATTACGGTAGCAGGCACTATGTCACTGGGGGACTGGGATTTTGTTTACTATAACGCATTTCCAAACCTAACCTACTTAGACATCAGCCGCACGACTGGAATTACCGAACTGGACTATCGGTATAACGTCAACGACAACGAAACGCTGACCACCCTGCTGCTGCCCGCCACCATCACTGCCATCGGCAAAAGAGCCTTCAGCGGCTTCAAGGCACTGCGCAACCTCACCTGCTTCGCCACCACGCCACCGGCAGTAGATGTTGACGCATTTAATAACCTGCCCAAGGACTGCGAGGTCTTCGTACCCGCCGAGTCGCTGCCCCTCTATGCCGAAGCCTTCGTCTGGAAGGATATGAACCTGCTGCCCATCACGCAGGGCGTCCGCAAGTTGACGGTCAATATGCCCGCCAATGCCGATATGAAGCAGATGAAGGATATGTATCTCGAACTGACGAACGTGAACAGCGGCCAGACACGCCGCTACGTGCTCACCAACCGCACGCAGTACACCTTCACTAATCTCATCGAAGGCACCCAGTATAATGTATATACAAGGAACGCGCGAGAGAACATCCTCGGCACCATCGAGGCCGTCAACATCGAAAAGAAGGACGTCGAAGTCACCTTCCCCGCCCTGAAGCCCCTCCGCGACGTCACCCTCCAGCTCACTGCGCCCGACGGTTCCCCCGTCGGGACCGACGCCTTCATCACCACCTGGACCGACGCCGTAGGCAACTACCTCGCCAAGGGCGCAACCCTCCCCGCCCAGGTGGAAGGCACAAAAGCCATCGCCCACGTCAAGCTTGGCCAGGAGCTTGGCACGCAATACCAGCAGCCCGCCGACACGATGATTGTGGTGGGCAATATGGGCACTGTGGGCATTCGGCTGATGCCGCTGCCACAGACCGAAATCACCGGCACCGTGACCGCTGCCGCCACAGGTCTCCCCATTCGCAACGCGAACATCTCCGTGACGCAGCAGCTCAACGGCCTCTACCCCGTCACCCTCACCACGACCACCGACAAGGACGGCCAATGGACGCTCACCGCCTACGCCGCCCCGACCACCGTCACGATGCAAGCCAACGGCTACGTGCCGCAGTCGGTCACATTAGAAAGCCTCCCCCCAGGGGGGAGGTTGGAGGGGGCTTTAACTTACCTCACCGGCACCACCATCTCGCTCGACCTCAGCTACCGCTCCGCCGCTCGCGAGGGCGAACAGCCGACCACCGACTTCAGCGGCTATGCCGACATCAGCTACACCGTCTATGACGAGACCCATCAGCAGGACATCGCCGACATCACCGTCGAGAACGGTCGCATCGTCCTCAACGGCCTCGACTTGGCTGAGGGCACGCGCCTTCGTGTCACCGCCAAGAGCCTGACGGGCATGTTCGCCGATGCCACCGCCACCTGCACCGTCGGTGCCGACGGCAAGGCCACCGCCACGCTCCCCCTGACGGAGTATGGCTCACTGATTGCTACGTTCAGCGAGACGGAGAACCTCAGCGTGACGGGTATGCTCTTCAAGACGAGCGGTGAGCTTGTGGCTCGCGGCTACTACCAGACGACGGAGGGCTACGACAAGCCAACCGTCTTCTTCAACCACATACCCGACGGGCAGTACCTCCTGATAATAATGGGCGAGAGCAAGCTCTACAATTCCTTCGCCACGTTAGGCGCTCTGCTTGAGTCGGGCCTGAAGAGCAAGGTCGACTATGTAGGCCACAACATCGATATCGCCAGCGGACGCATCGACAGCGTACATAACCAGAGCGTGCCTACGTTCGACGAAACCGTTTACTACTATACGACGGACAACACCCACTTCACGGTCAACAAGTCGAACCTCACCGTGGGCAACTATGTCACCCTGCGTACTCAGGTTGAGTTCAAAGACGGCATCACGCCTACCGACCTGCAGCTGCTGTTCGACCTGCCCGACGGCTGCCAGCTCGTGGAAGGCTCCGTGATGGCGGGCAACAAGCTCAGTACTTATGAACTGGACGGAAACCGCCTGACCGTGCCCCTCGGTAGTGCCGCCGACATCGTGCGCTTCTGCGTAATGCCCACCGAGGCTGGCTACTATGAGCCAACCGCCAGCATAGCATTCGCATCTCCCCAAGGGGGGACAGAGGGAGGCTTCCAGCCCCTTGGCTCTGTCGCCTTCACAGCCGACGCCCTGAGCATTAACACGCCTGAACGGGTGTCGCGAGGCAGGGTTCCCGTCAGCGGTACCGCCATCGCCGACTCTGATGTGAAAATTTTCGAGGGTAGCCTGCTCATCGGCCATACTGAGGCAGGCCCCGACGGCAGTTGGATGATGATGTGCAGCCTGAACAACGCCTACAACCTAAGTCAGCACGTCGTATATGCCGTCATCACTACCCCCGACGGCACCACGATGCAGACCGAGACACAGACCGTCACCGTCAGCCACGGCACGGTAACGCCTGTGGTCTATGCATCGACCAGTGCCACTTCGGGAGTCATCAAGTGGGACTTCCGCGACAACACCGTCTGGCCAAAGCACAACGCCTGGCCATTAGGCCCCGGCATTCTGCCCTTCACGTTCAAGGTGGACTTCTACAACGAGGACAACAGAATGGTGAACGACACGACGCTCATCTCCAACGTGGTGCTCTACGTGCAGCTCAGCGACGACAGCTATGTCGAAATGAAGGCTCCCTACAACGAAAGCCTGCACAAATGGGTGGCTCAGGCCGACTTCAGCATCGACGCCTCGCCCAAGAACGTCTGCGTGGACTTCTTGCAGAACGATACCGTCAAGGTTGACCGCCAGGAGATGGACGATATGCTGGCCAACACGGAGCAGTCTATTGCCGAGAGGCAGCAGGTTGTGAAGGACATCTACGCTCTGGTCGACGAGGAGATAGTGCTCGAAGAACAGCCTCTCTACGACGAGCTTGAACGGCTGTTCGCCATCGAGAATCCTGATGCTGATACACAGGCACGCATCAAAGAACTGTTAGACCTGCTGACAGCCGATGCCGTCCCGACAATAGCACCACCGTCACTGACCCTCGACGAAATCAAGGAAAACCTCGCCGAACTCGATAAATGGAAATACCAGTGGCGCGACAATATGCTCGATATGCTTTCCATAGCCTTCAGTACCGACACCGTCCCCCTGCAGAAGGAAGAGAAAGAGGAGCAGATTAACATCCCGCTGACGAACGGTGTCATTCACTACACATCGAAGAAAGAAACCAACATCGACGAGCAGGCTCTGCTCAGCGAGGGTTACAGCCAGACCCCAATGACCGACGGCACCAGCGTCTATTACTTGAAGACCGACGTAAAGGAGGCCTACCTCGACACTCGTAGCCAGATGCACTACATCCTTGAGTGGGAAGAGGGCGCACAGGCTCGCGGCAATTCGGACAGCCGCCATCAGAGCGGGCCACGACGGAGAGCGATGTCCATCGACCCCATATTCGACAAAGAAGAGAGAGAACATTTCGGTAGCATCGTCAGTCAACTATATCATATTGACTGGAACAGCTCCTCGCAATCAACCTACGCACTGGTCCAGGTTTTGTTGGGACAGGGCAGGACGCTATCCAAGGATCTGTTCACAAGCGCCCACAAACTCTACGTGGAAGGTCTGAAGACCATCAAGCAGCAGGTGGAGGATGTTTACAAGAACATCATAGATAGTTGTGACGCAAAAATAAAAGAAAATGACTTATTAGTGGCTGTGCTGGATCATGACTTGAAGACAAAATATACATCATACTCATATAATAGAACTGAAACTTTGACAAGCAGAACAGATGCTAAACGTAAAATAAAGAAGTTTGAGAATCTGAAGAAAACGACGGAGGAGGACAAGATGCTCCTTGACAAGATCCTTAACACTTTGCCCCAAAGTCTGGTAACCACCGCTTTAGATAGTTGGATGGACAATAGCGGTGTGACTGACAGGGCGTATGATCTGGAAGAAACACCCGTCGGACTTCTCTATACGCTGCGGCTTTGCTTCTACTATGCCCGGAGTACTTACGACGACCTCGGAGAATGGCAGAAAACCTACCAGGCCATCAGAAACAAGATTCCTTGCGAAGGAAATGAAAATGAGGCTATCGCCCTGATGACCGAGACCATAGACGCTATCGCATCAAACGGACTGCAAGAAATAAAAGAAGAAGCTTATCGTGGTGCGAGGTTTGAATATGCTGGCAGTAGTAGCGAGAACGGTTATACAGGTCACAATTTCTACAACAAGCAAATAGAGAGCCTTTCTTGGTATTTCACCAGCTGGAATAAACTTTACAAAGGTAGAAAGTATGACACACCTCACTTGCTGTTGACTTTTCATCGTTTTAATCGCGAGAAGGAACAGTTTAACAAGTCGAAGAGCCAAAGGAAGAGCCTCGATGCCCGCATAAATGCTCTGAAGTGCAAGAAGCCCGAACCAAAACCGGAGGATGAAACCAAGCCTGTAAAGCCCGGAAAGCCCGGCAGTCCTGACGATCCTGACAGTGCCCCATCTGGAAGCAGCGGCAGAATCAGGTTTACCCCCTTCTTCGCCATCGACTTCTACCACGACCCGTCAGGCTACGTCTACGAGGCTGTGGAGTCGAACCGCCTGGAGGGTGTGAAGGCCACGTGCTTCTATAAGGATACGAAGGAGGATATGTACGGCGACCTCTATGAGAACGTCGTCCTCTGGAATGCTGAGGAGTACGCCCAGGAGAACCCGCTGTTCACCGACGCTGAGGGTAAATACCGTTGGGACGTTCCGCAGGGACTCTGGCAGGTGAAGTACGAGAAGGATGGCTACGAGACCGCCTACTCAGAGTGGCTCCCCGTACCGCCGCCACAGCTCGAAGTGAACGTCGGAATGAAGCAGTTGCGCCAGCCTGCCGTCAGCCACGTAAAAGCCTGCACCGACGGCATCGACATCACCTTCGACAAGTATATGGACCCGAAGACGCTGACCACGGAGAACATCTTCGTCACCAAGGGCGGCCAGACCGTTGACGGCAAGATAGAGCTGCTCAACGCCGAAGGTGGATACGCCTCTAAGCTCCGCTTCAACGCCAGCTTGACCGCCAACGACAAGCTGCAGCTCACCATCCGCCACACCGTCGAGAGCTACGCCGGTCTGCAGATGGAGCAGGACTTCACCCAGCAGTTCGACGTCGAGCAGCGCATCACCGCCATCGTCGCCGACTCCATCGTCAACCTGTCCGAAGGCAGCGAATATACCGTTAACGTCAGCATCCTTCCCGCCGAGGCCGCCAAGGGCAAGACGCTCACCGCCACCGCCCTCACTGACGACGTGGTAACCGTCACCCCCAACGGCAATGGCACTTTCACCCTCACCGCCAACAGCCTCGGCCAGAGCGCCGTCAGGTTCTGCCTGACGGACGACCCCGACCTCGCCGCCACCACCCTCGTCACCGTCCGCGACGCTGCCTTGATGTACGTCTATGCACCCAGGTCATCGCGCATGAGCGGCACCGAGATATACCGTGGTGCTGAAATCCGCCTGACCTGCCAGACCGCCGGAGCCACCATCCTCTACACCTTGGACGGCTCCTGCCCCTGCGACGCCCAGAACGCCAATGTGATGACC
>JAFPVW010000091.1 GCA_017395215.1 Prevotella sp.
ATTCCCCCTCTACGGGAGGGGGTTAGGGGGAGGCTTTACTCCGTCTTGCCGTTCAGGGAGTAGATGTAGACGTTTCCGGAGAACTCGGGGGTGACAGTGTCATTCTTTGTGTAGTTCACCAGTTTACCAGTAATGATGACCTCGTCGCCGACCTTGATTTTATTCTCGTCGGTGAACTTCTGGTTACCAAGGTCGAGGGAGCGGAAGACGGTCAGCGCGTTGGTGTCAGTACCATCATCGGAGATGTTGAACGTAGCGTTTCCGTAATTGGTGGACACCTCCTTGATGGAGGATATCTTACCCTTGGCAAAATAGATGACACCGTCGGTCGTAGCACCTATCTCCTGGCACTTGGCGATGGCTTCGGCTACGGTGAAGGGGTTGTTCTCAGTACCTGCGGGAGCCTCGCCGCCCTCGCTGGTCTTGCCGTTAATGGAGACGAGCCAGCTCTTCTTGCTGGCGAACTCAGGCGTTGTGCCGTTATAGTCGATGACCTTACCGCAGACGATGACCTCGTCGCCGACGGCTATCTGGGTCTGGCCCTCCTGCCACGGCTCGTTCTCGAAGAAGTAGCTGCTGTAGACGGTGAACACGTCGTTCTCCTTGCCGTCGCAGGAGATGTTGTAGGTAGCTGTGCCGTACTGTGCGCTGTAGGTGTACTTGATGCTGGAGATCTTACCCTTGACGTAGACATTACCCTCAGACTCAACGCTGGCGCCGAGCGAACGGGTGTAGTTCAGGGCGGCTGTCACGTTGAACGGGTCGGCGGCAGTGCCCTTGCCGGCAGGCGGGAAGGCGACACCCTTCTGGGTGACGGTATAGCCTACCTGCGAGCTGTTCTTGCCTACAGCCGAGCTGAACGTGATGACGCCCGAGCGCTTGTCGGTTTTGTTCGGGGCGATGTTGAACTTATAGATGGCCGTGTCGGAGGGGTTCTGCTCGAAGATGGTCTTCGTGCCGCTCTTGTACGACACGCCCTCGTAGCTGATCCAGCTCTTGGCATCGTCGGCAATGGTGTAGTAGGCACCGCTACCCTTGTAGGCCACCTTTACCTCAAGCGGTCCGCCATCCAGTTCGAGGGTAGGCTCGGGCGAGACGACGGAGAGCAGCGACTTCACGATGCTGACCACCGTCACGTTCACCAGCTCGTAGGTAGTACCGCTGTAGATGCTGAGCGGACCCTCGACGGTGATGATGTCACCGACCTCGAAGCCCCAGCCGTCGGCACCGTCGATGGGGTTCACCTTACCGGCCTTGCCCTTCTTGTCGAGCGTGCCGTAGATGTACAGGCCATCCTGATTCTTCGGGGTTGAGGCGAAGTCGTAGGTGCCGTCGTCGAGGTACCAGTTACCGTACTCGAAGCCGGCAATCTTGGTGACGCGGCCCGTGACGCGGTAGTTCTTGCCGTCGGTGCCGGTCATAATCTCGGCACAGGTGGCGGCGGCAGCCTCAAGCGAGCCTTGGCGCACCTTGACGAACTGCTTCTGGCCGCCGACTGAGATGCGGAGCTCAGCCTCGCGGCCACCGGTGGTGGCACCGGCATGGAAGGTGACCTTCGTCTCGCCGGCAGAACCGGAGAACGTGCTGGCGGTGAGCCAGTCGGGGAGCTCGGTGTCTTCTTTCTTAACAACGTTCACCTTGTCGAAGGCCCAGTCGGCAGTGGCCTTGACGGTCAGCGTGACATCGCCGCCGGTCTCGGGAATGACGAGGTAGGTTTGGTCGAGGCTGACAGTGGCCAGCGAGCCGATGGGGTCGTCGTCAGAGCAGGCGGCGAGCGTCATGAGGGCTGCGGCGGCGCCGCAGCACAGCCAACCTGCGGTAATGACTGTTTTGAATATATTCTTAAGTTTCATACGTTTGTCCTCCTTTGATTAGTTGAAAATGTACTTGATACCCACAGAAGCATACCAGCATTGGCCGATGGCGTGGTTGAGCACCCACGTATCGGTGTTGCGGCTGACAGCCTTCGGCGTAGAGAATACAGGATAGCCCTGTGCGTCGGTGCGCTCATACTTCAGGATGCGGCCCTCGTTAAGGTCGGGATTCATATACTTGCTGACGCCCCAGGCCGAGTTGAACAGGTTGAGCACGTTCTTGATGTCGGCACTGAGCTGCAGGGTGTGCTTCGTCTTGCCGAAGTTCACCTTGAAGTCGTGCTTGTAGGCGATGTCCACACGGTGTACCCACGGCGAGTAGACGCTGTAGCCTTCGGCATATTCGCCCTGATGGTTGCTCAGGTAGTCGTCGTTGTGGACATAGTCCATGAAGCGCTGCTTGTCGTCGTCAGAAGCAAAGCGTATCTGGTTGGCAGCCACCTCGCCGTCGGTGGGGATGTAGAGAGCGTCGTACGAGTAGCCGTCGCCGTTCATGTCGTTCGACAGCATATAGGAGTACTTATAGCCGCCGCGCCAGGTCTCGTAGATTAGCGAGTAGTGGTTGCCGCTCTTGTCGTTCAGCGTGGCGCTGGCCACGAAGCGGTCGGGCGTCAGGTTGGTGGCGTTGTGCAGCATGATGTTGTTCGGACCCTGATAGGTGGGGATATAGGTGAAGGCCGACTCGGCAGCCGAGCCGGGCAGCGACGTCACCTCCTTGGCGGCGCTGTGGGTGTAGGCGGCCATGAGGCTCATCCACTCAAACGGCTGGGCGTTCAGCTGGAGGCTGGCCTGCCAGTTGTAGCCGCGACTGGTGTTCTCGAGGATGAAGGCCTTGGTACCCTGACGGAAGGTCGTGGGATAGATGGGGCGGTTGTCGGCACCGTTCCAGCGTGCGAAGCCCTCGGCGGGCATCATGCTCCAGTCGGAGATGCAGACGTCGTTGACCATCTTGTTGAAGATACCCTCAAGCGTGACGGTGAAGGGGAACGAGACGGGAATCTGATAGTCGACGGCGATTGACGACTTCCACACCTGCGGCAGCTTGAAGTCGGGATCGACGGCCGAGATGCTGGAGGGCACGGTACCGTCCTCAGGCGTCACCGTCGTCGGGAAAATCTGCTTGCCCTCGGCATTGGTCATCGAGGTCAGCTTGTTGTAGAGGGCTGCGATGGTGGCCTTGCCGTTCTCGTCGGTCACGAGACCGCCCTTGAAGGTGTCCATCGAGTAGCCCAGCTTCTCGCCGTTCTTGGCGTTGAGCTGTGCCTGATACTGCACCATACCCGAGTTGGTAGGCATATTGGTGAAGAACACGAGGGGCAGACGGCCCATGAACAGGCCCGTACCGCCGCGCACCTTCAGCGACTTGTCGCCGAAGACGTCCCAGGTGAAGCCTACGCGGGGCGACACCATCACATTGTTCGAGGGCCAGGTGCCGGTGTCGATGTGGCGGCCGTTATAGTCGATGTCGTAGATGGCCTTGTTGGTCATCAGGTCGTTGTTGTTGAAGAGCAGGGCGTCGAGGCGCAGACCGTAGCTCACCTTGAGGTTGTCGAGCACGTTCCAGTCGTCCTGCAGGTAGAAGCCCAGCTTGTTGTACTGCACGCGGGCGGCAGGCTTCGACTCGCCGTCGTAGCCGTAGGTCAGACAGACCACCTCGGGCGTTGCACCCTTGAGGAAGTCGTCGAGCGAGAGGTAGCGGTAGTAGCCCGTACCGTTGCGCATATACTGGTTGTCGGCCATCTGGTGCTCATAGCTCAGACCGCCCATGATCTTGTGCTTGCCCAAATAATAGGTGACGTCGTCCTTGACGTTCCAGACGGTGTTGTGGACGGCGTTGTTCCAGGTGAACAGCTCGTAGCCGAGTGCCATGTAGTTGGCGGTGTTGCCCGTACCGTCGAGGATGTCGATGAATGGGAACTCTGAGGAGTCGGTGCCGCGCACGTCGTCCTTTTTAGAATAGGTGGCCAGGAACTGGTTCGAGAGATTCTCGGTCAGACGGCTGTTCAGGTCGACGGAGAACGAGTGCACGATGTTCTCCATCGAGTACATCGAGTTAGCAAAGGCCATCGAGTACTGCGACAGGCGGTTGAAGGCTGAGCGCGTGCCGCCGTCCATCGACGAGCCGTTGGTGTTGTTCCAGATGTTGTTCTTCGTGTAGTTATAGCGCAGGGCCAGGTGGTGCTTGTCGGTGATGTTCCAGTCAATGCGGGCCAGCAGCTTGTAGTTGTCCTCGTCGGCGGGGAAGTCCGTCCACGAGCCGGTGTCGTAGCCGTACTTGTCCATAACGTGCTTCGAGACGGCGACCATGTCTGACAGCTTCGTGCGCGACAGGAAGTCGTTAGCATTGTAAGTGCCATCCTCACTCGCGCGCCAGCGGTTGACGATGGTGGGCGTCTTCACCATTTCGCCGTTGACGAAGAAGAAGAGCTTGTCCTTCAGAATCGGACCGCCGAGGGTGAAGCCGTAGGTGGTCTTCGAGTCCTTGGCACGTGCACCGCTGATGGTCTCGCGGTCGACGGCATCGCCGCGCAGGTTCTCATTCTGGTGGTAGATGTAGGCGCTGCCCTTGTAGGTGTTCGTACCCGACTTGGTGATGGCGTTCACACCGCCGCCGATGAAGTCGGTCTGGCGCACGTCGAAGGGCGAGATAACTACCTGCACCTCCTCGATGGCTTCGAGCGAGATGGGGTTGCCGCCGCCGGGGAGCTTGTCGGACAGACCGAAGTCGTTGTTGAAGTTGGCACCGTCGACGGTGAAGTTTGCCGTACGTCCGTCGCGTCCGCCGAAGGTCATGCCGTTGCCGCCGTAGGGCGAGAGGCGCGTCACGTCGGTGATGGCGCGGCTCACCGTGGGCAGATTGGTAATCTGAGCCGCCGTGATGTTGGTCGAGGCGCCGGTCTTCTCAGCCGTGAACTTCGAGGCCTTGCCGCTGATGACGATTTCGCCCAGCTCGTTGGCATTCTCCGAAAGCCAGATGTTCAGGTTGTAGGTCTCACCGAGCTGGAGCACTACGCCCTTAATGGTCTTGGGCTGGTAGCCAACGTAGGTTGTCGTGACCTCATACGGACCGCCGGTACGCATACCCTGAATGGAGAAACGACCAGTAGTGTTGGTCACTGCTGTGTAGCGCGTACCCGAGGGGGTATGCACGGCCACGACGGTGGCACCGATAATCTCTTCGCCGTTTTGCTCGTCGAAGGTCACCTTACCTGCCATACTTGACGTCGTGATTTGTGCCGTTGCCGTCAACGCGAGCGTCAGCAGCAATAACACCAGAAAGAGCAATCTTTTCTGCATAAGTTTTTTAATTGTTTTGTTAATGATATAGTGATTAGTTACTTTCTTCCTCGTACTCGAAGTCTTCGAGGTCCTCGATGTCGTCGGCATCGACAAACTCGATGTCGTCGTCCTCGCCCTCATCGGCCATCTCGGCCTGGAAGCGGGTCATGTCCTTGTCGCGGTGGGCTATCGACTCGGTGGTGGTAATAGCCGCCAGCTTGTTGCTCTCGGCGTTCATCTCGGCCCAGAGCACATCCTTCAGCTCGTCGAGGCCAAAGCCTGTCACGGCAGAGATAAAGACCACGGGCAGGTCGGCAGGCAGCGTCTCGCGCAGCATCTCAATCAGCTCGTCGTCCAAGAGGTCGCACTTCGTCACGGCCAGCACGCGGTGCTTGTCGCAGAGTTCGGGGTTGAACTTCCGCAACTCGTTGAGCAGCACCTCGTACTCACGCTTGATGTCGTCGGTATCGCCGGGCACCATGAAGAGCAGCAGCGAGTTGCGCTCGATGTGGCGCAGGAAGCGCAGCCCGAGGCCCTTGCCCTCGGCAGCGCCCTCAATGATGCCGGGAATGTCGGCCATCACGAACGACTTCTGGTCGCGATAGCCCACAATGCCGAGCGAAGGCTCCATCGTGGTAAAGGGGTAGTTGGCAATCTTCGGCTTCGCATTGCTGAGGGCCGATACCAGTGTCGACTTGCCGGCATTGGGAAATCCCACCAGGCCGACGTCGGCCAGCAGCTTCAGCTCAAGAATGACCGTCATTTCCTGCATCGGCTCGCCCGGCTGGGCATAGCGCGGTGCCTGGTTCGTGGCCGAGCGGAACTGGAAGTTGCCCAGTCCGCCGCGTCCGCCCTTCAGCAGCAGCACCTCCTGACCGTCGTAGGTGACGTCGCAGACGTACTTGCCCGTCTCGGCATTGTAGCAGACCGTACCGCAGGGCACGTCGATGTAGATGTCCTTGCCGTCGGTGCCATGGCACTTGTCCTTGCCGCCGTTGCCGCCGTGCTCGGCAAAGATGTGGCGCTCATACTTCAGGTGCAGCAGCGTCCAGTAGTTATGGTTGCCGCGCAGATAGATGTCGCCACCTCTGCCGCCGTCGCCCCCGTCGGGGCCACCGTTAGGGTTGTACTTCACGTGGCGCAGGTGCATCGACCCTCTGCCGCCCTTGCCTGAGCGGCAGAGAATCTTGACGTAGTCTACGAAGTTACTCTCCATAAAACACTAGTATTACTAGTTCAACTAGTCAAACTAGATGTTATCAACCACAGCACAGATATCACCAAAGATGCGGTCGAGCTTGCCCAGACCGTCGATGTGGTGATGAATGCCTTCCTGCTTGTACCACTCAATGAGCGGCTGCGTCTGCGAGTGGTAGACGACGAGGCGCTTCTTGATGGTCTCCTCGTTGTCGTCGGCACGCCCGCTCTGCTGGCCGCGCAGAAGCAGGCGCTTCATCAGCTCATCCTCGGGCACGTCGAGCTCAATCATGGCAGCCACCTCGTGACCGCGCTCGGCAAGCATTGCCTTCAGGGCCTCGGCCTGCGGAATGGTGCGGGGAAAACCGTCGAAGATGACGCCGGCGTGGTCCTTGCCGAAGCCGTCATAGACGGAGGCAAGAATCGAGACCATCAGGTCGTCGGGTATCAGCTGTCCGTTGTCAATAAACTGCTGGGCGGTCTTGCCCAGTTCCGAACCCTTCTTGATTTCGGCGCGCAGCACGTCGCCGGTCGAGATGTGGTTCAGTCCGTATTTCTCAATGAGCTTGTCGCTCTGGGTGCCCTTGCCGGAGCCGGGAGCACCGAAAATCACGATATTACGCATATTCTTTACTAAAGTGTATAGGTCTTTCAGTCCGCGTCCCTGCTGGTCGTAGTCCAGACCGTAGCCAAGGATGAAGTCGTTGGGTATCTCAAACGCCACGTAGTCGAGCTTCAGGTCCTCCGTCAGCCGCTCAGGCTTGAAGAACAGTGTGCATACCTGCACCGAGGCGGGGTTGCGCGTACCTATTTGTTCCATCATGCGGCGGATGGTCAGGCCGCTCTCCACGATGTCCTCGACGATGACGACCGTGCGCCCCGTCAGGTCTTCGTTGATGCCTATCACCTCGTGGATGGTGCCCGTCGACGTGGTGCCCTGATAGGAGGCCAGCTTCACAAACGATATTTCACAGGGGATGGTCATCTCCCTCATCAGGTCGGCAGCAAAGATGAACGCACCGTTCAAAACGGCAAGAAACAGCGGATTCTTACCCTCCAGTTCACGGCTCATCTGTTGGGCCAACTCCCTGACTCTCTGCTTGATCTCAGCTTCGCTCTTCGACACTCTGAATGTCTTGTCCTTGATTGTAATTCTGTCCATAAGATTGCATTTTCTGGCAATTCGACTGCAAAGTTACGAAAAAAACATGAGCAAAGCAAAGAAACTGTTTCTTTTTTGCTTTTAGGCTTTTCTCGTGATACAAATCTCGTTTCCACAGCAAAATGTTGAAAACGCTTGTCACTTATCACTTTTTGGGGTTAACTTATTGGTAGTCTGAGAAATGACGAGTGATAAGTGCCCTTTAGCTTGTCACTTCTGGTCACTTCTGGTCACTTCCGCCAAATGGAGCCGCATAGATTGGCGGCGCCAAAAGAGCGTTCCTGCGGCTTGGGACAAACGTTCCAAAGCTGTTGGAACGTCCGAAAGGCGCCGCCTTCCGTTCGTCAACCCGCCCACTTGAGGTCACTAACCCGCCCACTTGAGGTCGCTAACTCGCCCACTTGAGGTCACTAACCCGCCCACTTCCGCCTGCAAGTCAGAAGTGACAAGAAGTGACCAGAAGTGACAAGCAAAAAGGCGCTTATCACTTGTCAACTTATTGCATGTCAGTTTGTTAACCTCAAAAAGTGATAAGTGATAAGCGTTTTCAACTTTTTTGGGGGAAAAGTATTGGCAAGATTCTTATATGGCCGTTGATTTGCCAGTCGTCTGACTCCCGTCGTACACATCAGCACAGCTGCCATTAACAGTAATAATGTTGTTGCGCGTTTCACTAAAGTGAGCATTTTCGGGGAAACTTTGCGGCTGGTTGGCAGAAAAAAGTAAAAAAGTTTTGCTGTCTGACGAATTTGCCGTATCTTTGCAGGCAGAATGAAGATCTTCACAAGCGCTCAGATACACGAGCTGGATAATTACACGATAGAGCACGAGCCGATTAAGTCGATTGATTTGATGGAACGGGCTGCGAAAGCACTGACGCACGCCATCACCGGACGATGGATGCCGACGGTGCCGGTCGTCGTGTTCGCCGGACCAGGCAATAACGGCGGCGACGCCCTGGCCGTGGCCCGCCTGCTGACGGAGCAGGGCTTTCAGGTGCAGACATATTTGTTTAATATCAATGGACGCCTGTCTGCCGACTGTGCCGAGAACAAGCGGCGGCTGCTCGAAACGAAGAAGGCCAAGAGCCTGTTCACCGAGGTGACGCAGGAGTTTGACCCGCCACAGCTGGAACACGGCATGCTGGTGGTCGACGGGCTGTTCGGCTCAGGACTGAACAAGCCACTGAGCGGCGGCTTCGCCTCGTTGGTGAAGTACATCAACTCGTCGAAGGCCGAGGTGGTGAGCATTGACATGCCGTCGGGACTGATGACCGAGGACAATACTTACAACGTGCGCCAGAACATCATCCATGCCACGCTGACGCTGACGCTCGGGCAGAAAAAACTCTCGATGCTCTTTGCCGAGAACCAGCCGTTCATCGGCGAACTGCAGGTGCTCGACATCGGACTGAGCCGCGAGGGCATCGAGAAGACCGACTCGCAGTACACGATGCTGACGCGCGACGACGTGAAGCCGCTCATGCTGAAGCGCGACCCCTTTGCCCACAAGGGCACGATGGGCAACGCCCTGATCATTGCCGGCAGCTACGGCATGGCCGGCGCTGCCATCCTGGCTACCGAGGCCTGTCTGCGCTCGGGTGCCGGCAAGGTGACGGCCTACTCGCCCCGCAAGAATGTGCCTATCCTGCAGACGGCAGTGCCCGAGGCGGTGCTGCACATCGGCAACGAGGAGACCGCCTTCGTCGAGGGCATCGACACCGAGGACTTCCAGGCCGTGGGCATAGGTCCGGGACTGGGCACCAGCGAGCAGACGGCCATTGCCATCATTGCCCAGCTGCGGCGCACGCAGTGCCCGCTGGTCTGCGATGCCGACGCCATCAATATCCTGTCGAGCCACCGCGCCTGGCTGCAGCAGTTGCCCAAGGAAATCATCATGACCCCGCACCCCAAGGAGTTCGACCGCTTGGAGGGACACTCGGCCGACAGCTTCGAACGGCTGTCGAAGGCCCGCGACCTGGCCCAGCGCCTCAGCGCCTACGTCATACTGAAAGGCCACCGCACGGCCCTGTGCTGCCCCGACGGGCACATCGTGTTCAACACGACGGGCAATGCCGGTATGGCCACCGGCGGCAGCGGCGACGTGCTGACGGGTATCCTGACCGGTCTCTTAGCGCGTGGCTACAGCCGCAAGAGTGCCTGTATCGTGGGTATTTACCTGCACGGTCTGGCCGGCGACATTGCTGCTGCTGAGGTGGGGGAGGAGAGCCTCATCGCCCGCGACATCATCCGCTGTCTGCCGAAGGCGTTTGGCATGCTTAACGCTAAATAATGAATAAAGAACAACAAACAAAGATATAGCGATGAAACGGACACTGACCATAGCCGCACTGGCACTATTCACTTCCTGCTACGCCGTTGCACAGACGCAGACGGAGCAGTACATGCCGGGCATCACTTCCGAGGGTGCCATCTACTCACTGCCTAAGACGGCGGTGCGCATAGCCGTGCAGGTAGAGAAGACCACTTTCACACCTGGCGACTTTGCCCCCTACGCCGAACGGTTCCTGCGCCTGACGGGTGTCGGCATGGAGCCGACGACGACCTACCGCATCGTCTCTGTCAAGCAGTCGGCCATCGGCGTGAGCGACTCGACGAAGTACTACGCCATCAGGTTCAACAACAAGACGGCGGCCATTAACGTGGCAAGGGCTGACGACGGGGTGCTGCTGGCGCTCAATGCCGAGCCCCGCTACCAGTCGGTGCCCGAGGTGTTCAAGCCCTGGCCGAAGCCCGCAGCCGTCAATCCGCGCAAATATATGAACCAGGAGATACTGGCGGCTGGCAGCACGGCGAAAATGGCCCAGTTGACGGCCCAGGAGATCTACGACATACGCAGCAGCCGGAGCGAACTGGTGAAGGGCCAGGCCGACTTCATGCCCCAGGACGGTGAGCAGATGAAGCTGATGCTCAGTCAGCTGGACCAGCAGGACCGCGCCCTGACCAGCCTGTTTTCAGGCACCACCGTCAGCGATACCACCGAGACGGTGCTCACCATCATCACCGACAGTGCGATGCACCGCAAGCCCCTGTTCCGCTTCTCGAAGCACTTCGGACTGGTAGAGGCCGACGACTTGAGTGGTACGCCCTACTATATCAGCGTCGAGAACCTGACCAAACTGCCGCCAGTCAACGAGAAGGGTGGCAAGAAGAAAAAGGCCGCCTACGGACTCTACTATAATGTGGCGGGCAGGATGCGCTCTACCATCTACGATGCCAACAAAATAGCCGACGAGGCTGAATTCCCCGCCGGCCAGTTTGGTTATGTGGAGCTGCTGAGTGCCGAACTCTTCAACAAACACTATGGCACCCGCCTGTGGCTAAACCCCATCTCGGGCGACATCGACAAGTTGGAGGCTGAGCAGCCAAAATAAGCCCCACCCCTGCCCTCCCCCGTAGGGAGGGAGTAAAGCCTCCCCTACGGGGGGAGGTTGGAGGGGGCTCTTAGAAGTCGAGGGGACGGCCACGGTAGAATTGGATGAGCGCCTGCTGGTAGAGCATTTCGTAGCGGGCCTGCACACAGTCTGACTCGGCACGCAGATAGTTGTTTTTCGCTTCGTTGAACTCCGTGATGTTGGCCTTGCCGTTCTCGTACTTGGCCTGCATCAGCGTGAAGGCATCGTGGCTGCTCTTGGCGGCGACGATGCTGCTTTCGTATTTGGCCTGCGCTGCCGTTGTGTTCAGACAGGCCTGCTGAATCTCCTTGTAGAGGTTCTTCTTCGTGTTCTCGAGAGCCAGCTGCTGGTTCTGCTGCTCGATGCGCGCGTTGCGGATGTTGTTGCGCGTCTGGAACCGGTTGAAGATGGGGACGTTGAGGTTCAGGCCGATATACTGCGAGAAGTTGTTCTTCAGCTGCGTGCCGAAGGCGTCGGCGGGGAATCCGCTGGTGGTGTAGTAGTTACTGCCCAGACCACCGCTGAGGCTGAGCGTGGGCAGATAGCCCGCCTGCGCAATCTTGATGCTGTGGTCAGTGGCACGCAGGCGCAGCTCCTGGGCGGCAATCTCAGGCTTGATGCCCAAGGCCTCGGCGTAGATGACGTCGGGGGAGGGGACAGCGGCACCGCCGCTGAACAGCGAACCTCTCATCCCATTCTCCCCATCCAGCCCATCAGGCCTCACCACAGTGAAACCGTCAGCCGTAGGCAGCTCCAGGAGCTGGGTGAGCGTGAGAATGGCGAGCTGCTGGTTGTTGTCGGCCTGGGTGGCGGTGAGTCGGCTGTTGGCGAGCGTGGCCTGCTGTTGAGAGAGCTGGGCACCGCTGGCCTTGCCGTTGTCGACCAGAGCCTGCAGGCGGACCACCTGCATCGAGTCGATGCCGACCTGCCGGTGGGCCACGTCGCTGATCTCCATGTTATAGAGAATCTGGACGTAGGCCTGGGCCACCTGCATGCAGATATCGTTCTTGGCCTTCTCCAAGTCCTGCGTGGCGGCCTCGAGGTTCAGCTGGTTGAGCTTGATCTGGTTGGGAATCTGGAAGCCCGTGAACAGGGGCACGCTGGAGCCGAGCGAGAACGACGTCGACGAGGTGTTGGTGTTCGAGTAGGTGTTCTCGGCGGTCAGACCGCGGCCGAACGAGAAGTTCTGGCTTACGGAGCCGTTGAGGTCGGGCAGACGGCTGTTGCGTGCCGTCGAGAGCTGCAGCTCCTGCTGGCGGCACTGGTTCTCCTGCTGGAGGATGCCGATGTTATGGCTGATGGCGTAGTCGCAGCATTCGCGGAGCGACCACTGCTTCTGAGCCATAGCGGGCTGCGATAATATCGCAGCAAACAGGACAAAAGTGGCGGTTTTCTTCATGGCTTACTCGTCTTTACTGTCGTCGGAGATAATTTCGGGGCCGCGCACCTTGTCCTTGGCGCCGATGCCCTTCTTGATTTCGATGTTCACACCGTCGGAGAGACCGGTCGTCACCTGCTTGCGCTCGTAGGTCTTGTCGTTGCCCTCACCTTTTATAATATATACAAAGGTGGTGTCGCCGCTGAACTCGATGGCACTCTCAGGGACGGTGAGCACATTGTCGGCACGGGCGAGGACAATCTCGGCATTGGCACTGTAGCCACTGCGGAGGGTACTGGAATGAGCCAGCACGACGGGCTTGCCGTCTTTCTCCTGCTTCAGCGAAGCTAACTGGACGGCGGCCTTGATCTCAAACTGGTTGGCACCATTCGACTCGGTGGCCTTCGGCGAGATATACTCCAGGGTGGCATCGAACTGCAAGTCCTGCAGGGCACCGATGGTAATCTTCATCGGCATGCCAATGACAAGTTGTCCGACCTCCGTCTCGTCGATGTTGCCGCGGAAAATAAGGTCGTTCATATTGGCCACAGTGGCAATGGTGGTACCGTCGTTGAATGTATTGGCCAGGATGACCGAATTACCCACCTTGACGGGGATGTCGAGGATAACGCCGCTGATGGTGCTGCGGATAAGCGTCGACGAGGCCTTGGCGTTCGACTTCGACACACCTTCGCGCACAATCTGGTAAGCGTCCTCGGCAGCAGCCTTCTCCTCGGTGGCCTGGCGCAACTGCTGGCGCACCTTCTCGAACTCATCGTCGGAGACGAGCTGCTGGTTGTGCAGGTTCTCCTCGCGCTGGAAGTCGACCTGCGCCTGTTTCAGGTTCAGCGTGGCCAGGCGCACGCGGCTCTCTGCCGAGCTGAGCTGTCCCATGTCGGGGATGACCTTCACCTTGGCGATGACCTCGCCGGCCTGCACATACTGGCCGGGCTCTTTCATCAGTTCGGCGATGATGCCCGAGATCTGCGGCTTGACGTTCACCTCGTTGCGCGGTTCAATCTTGCCCGTGATAATGGTTGTTTTCTGGATGCTGTCGGTCGTCGGCGTGAACTCGTTGTAGACCGTTTCCTTGGGTTGGCTCTTCTGCCAGAGGAACACGAATGTTCCGATGAAAATCAGCGCGATAATAGCGGCGATAATCAGTTTGCTGTACTTTTTCATTTTATTTTGGTTTTTTGTTTTTTTCTTATGGGCATTATGGGCAATTTGGGCGTTATGGGTTATTCGTCGCGCATGGCATCGACGGGCTTGATGGACATGGCACGGGCGGCGGGGGCGAGACCGGCGAGGACACCCATTGCCGATACCATCAGGGCAGCAGCGATAGCCGTCCAGAAGCCCACCTGGAAGTGGGCGGCGAGGATGCCGTCCTCTGTGTTGGCAAGCTCCAGCATCTGGAGAATCATCACGGCAAAGAGGATGCCGCTCATGCCCGCCACCAAGGTCAGCACGATGCTCTCGCTGATAATCTGACTGAGAATCATGCGGGGCGTGGCGCCGATGGCACGGCGGATGCCAATCTCTGTGGTTCGCTCGCGGACAGTGACCATCATGATGTTCGACACGCCGATGGAGCCGGCGAACAGGGTGCCGAGACCCACAAGCCAGATGAGGAAGTTGACGCCCTTGAACAGGTTGTCGAGCAACTGGAAGAGCACCTCGGTGTTGAACACCATAGCACCCTGCTCATCCGTTGGGTCGATGGTATGGGCACGTGCGATGGTCTCGCGGATGCGGTCGGTGAGGCTCGACATCACCACCCCCTGACGGCCCGTGACGGCAATCATGTCGACGGCGTTGCCCCGGTTATAGGCCTGCTGCATGAACGTCAGCGGCAGGATGACGCTCGTACCGGCCTCACCGCCGAAGCTGATGGCCTCGGACATGTTATAGTCGACACCTACTATCTGGTAGTAGATGTTGTCGATGCGGATGCGCTTGCCGCAGGGGTCGCCTCCACCGGGGAATAGTTCCTTGTAGGTCTTCTTCTGTATGACGCACACCTTGCGGTGGTCCTTGATGTCGGCCTCATCGATGTAGCGGCCATAGAACATCTTCGGTTCGTTGACTTTTCTGTAGTCGGGCATGGCACCGTTGACGCCGACGGTGGCCTTGCGGTCGCCGTAGTAGGCCGTGCCGCCATTGCTGAATAGCAGGGGCGTGACGACGTCGAGTTCAGGCACGCTGTGGTGGATGCGCTCCACGTCCTTGTAGTCCATGTGCCAGTAGCGGCCCTTGCGGAATCCCTTGTAGGCCTTGCTCGTAGGCTGTGCCCACACCATGGCGCTGTTGGTGGCGAAGCCGGCGAAGTTCTGCTCCAGCAACTCCTTCAGTCCGTTGCCGCCGCCCATCAGTGCCACGAGCATGAACACGCCCCAGAACACGCCGAAGCCCGTCAGGAACGAGCGGCTCTTGTTGCGCGTCAGGGTGTCGAGCACCTCGCGATAACTGTCTATATCTATTCTCATAACTTACTCTGCTCTTAATGCTTCAATAGGACGGATGCGGCTGGCCTTGTAGGCTGGTATCATCCCGGCGATAGTGCCGGCAATAATCATCACCATCGTAGCCTCGAAGCACACGTCGAGACCGACAGTGGGGTCGAGGAACATCGTGGCCTTGAACAGCCCCGTGTCGATGGTCTCATGTCCCAAGGTGGCATCCATATACTCGTTGGCGGCCACGCCCAATACCATGCCGATGTAGCCGAAGAACGTGGTGATGATGACGCTCTCGACGATGATCAGCCTGAGGATGCTCCACGGCTTGGCACCGATGGCCTTGCGGATGCCGAACTCATGGGTACGCTCCTTGACGGTGATCAGCATGATGTTGCTGACGCCCACGATGCCGCTCAGCAGCGTGAACAGACCCACAATCCAAAGGGCGGTGCGGATGATACCGATGCCCTGCTCCATCTGCAGGTTCTGCGTGAAGCGGTTCCACAGCCAGACGGCATCCTCGTCCTCCGGGTGGGCCTGGTGCACGGCGTTCAGACGGCGGCGGTAGTCGGTCTCGAAGGCCTCGTTGGCCTCTTCCGTCGGCAGTCCGTGGAAGGTGAACTCTATGCGGCCGGCATCGTCGGTGTTGGCACCATAGATGCGCTTGATGGCCGAGTAGCTGCTGAAGACGTTGGCGCGCCCGTTCTCCTGCTCCTTGTAGATGCCCACCACCTTGAAGGCGAAGTTGCCCACGTTGACGAAGTCGCCGATGCCGCACTTCAGCTCCTTGGCCTGCTTGTTGCTCATGACGAGCACCTTGCGACTCTCCTTCACGTCGATTTCGTTGATGAAGCGCCCGTGGAGCATCTCCACCTTGTCGATGTTGATGTGGTTCGGGTAGACACCGCTGATGCTCGTCGAGATGTACTGCTGTCCGAGACTGATGACGGCACTGGTGTTGTACTGCGCGCCCACCTCGTCGACGTTCTTCTTGAACTCCTTGGCGGTAATCTCCATGTCGCTTTCGTGCAGGCGTATGTCGCGGCCCTCCTTCAGTCCCTGGTAGGGCTTCGACGTCCATCCGCCGAACACCACCATCGACGAGGAGAGGAAGCGGTTGCTCTGCTTCAGGTTGGCATTGATCAGACCGTTGCCCGCACCGAGCAGCACGATGAGCATGAAGATGCCCCACGCCACGGCAAAGCCCGTCAGCGTGGTGCGCAGCTTGTTGCGGCGCGCCGTCTGCCATATTTCTGTGATGATATCTCTCATAGCCTATTTCATCAGTCCTCTGCTGCCGAACGGTGAGGCATCGTGGTTGAGGTTCTCCTCAATCTGTCCGATGACGCCGTCCTTGATATGTACTATTTTATTTGTCTCGTTGGCTACGCCGCTTTCGTGCGTCACCACGACGATGGTCATGCCGTCGTCCTGGTTCAGCTGTTTCAGCAACTGCATCACCTCCACAGAGGTTTTCGAGTCCAATGCGCCCGTAGGCTCGTCGGCCAGGATAATCTGCGGGTGGGTGATGAGTGCCCGGGCTATTGCCACGCGCTGTTTCTGTCCGCCCGACAGTTCGTTGGGGTAATGTTCGGCCCAGTCGAGGAGCCCCAGACGCTCCAGGTACTCCAAAGCCAGGGCGTGGCGCTTCTTCCGGCTCACGCCCTGGTAAAATAATGGCAACTCAACGTTTTCCACGGCAGTCTTAAACGAGATGAGATTAAACGACTGGAAGATAAAGCCTATCATACGGTTACGGTAGTCGGCGGCCTTGCGCTCCGACAGGTTCTTGATAGGTACGCCGGCTAATTCGTACAGGCCCGAGTCGTAGTTGTCGAGGATGCCGAGGATGTTCAGCAGCGTCGACTTGCCGCTGCCGCTGGCACCCATAATGCTGACGAACTCGCCCTTCTCGATGTCGAGGTTGATGCCCTTCAGCACGTGGAGCGGCTGCGCTCCAAAGTAGGTCTTGTTGACGTCTTGTAAGTGTATCATATTATCATTATTCTTTATTCACCAAAAGATGGGCATAGCGGCACCGTTTCTTCCCTTCGGGAACCGCTGGAAGTTGAATGTCAGCTTCAGCATCACGTACTGCGAGACGACGTTGGTGTAGGTCTCCGTGCGCCCCTGCTCGTTGATGTTGTAGCTGCGGTTGCTGAGCTGGCCCAGCAGGTCGAAGCCCTCAAGACTCAGCGTCAGGACGTTCTTCACTAACGGACGGCTCACCTTCGCGCCCCAGATCAGCTCGTCGCGGTTCATGTCGGGGTCGCTGTAGCCGCGATGGCTGTAGTTGACCAGCGTCGTGCTGAGCTGCAGCTGCCAGGGCAGCAGCAGGAAGGCGGAGACGCCGTAGCTGAAGTCGCCGGCGTTGATGCGCTGAAAGTCCTCGCGGTCGCTGGTCACGTGGTTGTAGGAGCCGCGCACGTTGGCGGCTATCTGGTGCTGTCCGCGTCCGTCCTTGTTGGCGCCGAACTTGAAGGTGAACTTCAGCTGGTCGCTGAGGGTGGTGTTGTGGACGATGCTGTTCATAGCCTCCATGCCCGCCACGTTGTTCAGGTCGACGCTGTGGCTGTAGTTGGCATTGAGCTGGTTCTCGAAGCTGAGGCGCTCCTTCTTGTCGAGGGGCCGGCCGTAAGAGCCTCCGAAGCCTGCCTGCCAGTTGCCGTTGACGTTGACGGGCTTCGTCGTCGTGCGTCCGCTCTGCTTGTCGTAGACCATGCTCGTGGCCACGGCGTCGTAGGTGCGGCTGTAGTTGACCATCACGTTCAGGGTGTGCTTCTTCGGCCCGCCCATCAGGTAGTAGTAGCCCATCAGACTGAATGTCCGCGTCTTCTTCAGGTCGGGGTTCGAGTAGCTGACGCGCAGCGGGTCGCTGTCGTCGCGGTAGTTGACCAGCGACATGATGTCGGGCACGCTGGTGCGCAGCGAGGCGTTGATGTTGGCCCGACGGATGGCCTGCGAGGGCAGGTCGTCGGCAAACCAGTTGACCTTCTCCTCCTGCTTCGGGGCATACTCGATGCCTATCGACGGGTTTAGCAGCCAGTTGCTCTGCGACAGCTCCTGACGGGTCTCGCGGAAGTAGTCGAGCGTCTTGCGCTCGTAGTTCAGGGGCAGCTCGATGCTGACGTGGCCTTCACCCAGGAAGCGGGGCTTCAGAAACAGGGTGGCCTTCAACTGCTGGTTGTCGTCCTTGCGGGTGTAGTTGTAGCTGTTGGGCGAGTCGAGCACGCTGAGCAGGGCTTCCCTGGTCGACGGCAGCAGGTCAATCTGCGTGGAGTCGTGTCCGGCCAAGCGGTCCAGGCGGTAGAGGGCGTTCTCGTTGTCATCATAGGAGTGGCTGTACTGATATTCGAGGCGCAGGCCGTGATTGCCTAACCCGAAGTCATAGCCAGCCCCCAGTTCGGCATCCCAGCTCTTCGAGGGTGCGTCGGTGTAGCTGTTGCGGAAGTCACGGCTGCCGCCCGTCTTCATATACTGCAGGTCCTGCAGCTGGTAGTTGTGCGACTTGCTGTTGTTGTAATTCACGCCTGCTGAGAGCGAGATGACGTCGGCCATCACCTTCACGTCGGCATTGCTGTAGATGCTCAGGTTCAGCGCCTCGTTGTCGTTCTTGCTCTGCGTCTGACGGCGGTTGAGGGTCAGCTGGCGGTACTTGTCGGGATTCACGAAGAGGTCGTCGAGCAGGTCGCCATACTGCGCCGGGTCGGCATCAAACTGTGCCGAGCGGTTGGTGCCCCAGCTGTCGCCTGACGTATAGTTCACGTTGAGCCTGGTTCTGCCTACGAACCCCTCCGGCGAATAGTTCACAGTAGCATTGGCACCGAGGCTCTTCGAGCGGTTGCGGTTGTAGTTGGCCTGCCGGCTGTAGGTGTCGCCGCCGGCAAGGTAGGTCTGCGACGAGGTCCATGTGTCGGTGTGGCTGTTGTTGTGCGAGCCGTTGACGCTGATGCCTGCCGAGAACTTGTCGTCGAAGTTGCCATAGTTGTAGCCGATGTTGGCCATTCGCATCGTGGTGACGCCCTGGGCCGTCTGCGGCTCGAAGGCGGCCGCGTCGGCACCCATCGCCGTGAAGCCGTAGCTCTGGTCGTTCAGGTTGTTGAGAGAGCCCTGCACCGACAGGCGCGACTTGCCCTTCGTGTGGACACCCAGCAGGCTGGCCAGGTAGCAGTCGTCGGTGCCGCCGCCCACCTGGGCATTGCCGAAGGTGCTGACGGAGTACTTCTTCTTCAGGCGCACGTCCATCACGAAGCTCTTGTCGTTCATGTCGCGCCCCATCATCTGCGTCAGCTTGCCCTTGCGGTCGAACACCTTGATCTTGTTCACTGTGTAGGCGGGCAGGTTTTCCAAGGCCGCCTTCGGGTCGCCCTCGAAGAAGTCGCGCCCGTCGACCAGCAGGTTGTCTATCTTCTTGCCGTTCACCTTAATCTCGCCGTCCTTGTTCAGCTCGGCTCCGGGCAACTGGCGTATCAGTGCGTCGAGCATCGAGCCCTCGGCCAGGTTGAAGGCGTCGGCATTATAGACGATGGTGTCGCCGCGCGTCACCATCTTGATTTTCGTGCCTGTCACCGTCACCTCGCCCAGCATCTTCGACTCGGGCCGCATCTCGATGCGGCGCACGTCGATGTCGCCCTCGCGCTTGTACTTCACCTCGAAGGGCTTGTACTGCGTCTTGAAACCGAGACACGACACGCGCAGCAGGTACTTGCCCTTCTCCTTGACGGGCAGCTCGAACATACCGAAGTGGTTCAGCAGGAACGTGTCGGCTGGCTCGGGGTGGAAGGTGGCTATCACGCTGCTGTCGGCAGCCGCCATCAGTACGATGGAGGCATCGGGCATCGGCTGGTTGGTGAAGGCCTCTACCACGCGCCCCGTCACCACGCGGTTCTCACCGCGCTGTGCCGAGGCATGGGTAGCGGGCCATAGGAAGGCCAGTGTAAACAGCAGCAGGCTATACAGTTGATTCATGCTTTTGTCTTCATTTTACTCTTTAGACGCAAGAAGGGTCAGGATTGTTGCGTATCGTACGCAACTTTAACATCTTCTAACGTGATGCCGAGCAGCTGCATCTGCCGGAACAGCTCGGGCAGGCGCTCCTTCATGAACGCCCGCTTGCGCTCCTTCAGTATCTGCTTCTTGGCACCAGGGGTGACGAAGTAGCCCAGGCCGCGCTTATTATATATAATGTTCGCGCGCGCCAGCTCGTCGTAGGCCTTCACTGCCGTGTTGGTATTCACCTCAAGCAGCACGGCGTACTCACGTACCGACGGTATGCGGTCGTCGTCCTTGTACTTGTCGGCCTGTATCTCGTCCATCAGCCTATCGGCCATCTGGATGTATATTGCTTTGTCGTTAGTGAAGTTCATACGTTTGCAAATTTATGGGTTACAACCTGCCAGCGGCAGAACAGCCAATAGGCCAGCCAGGTGAAGAGGGCGATGAGGCCAGAATTAGCGATAATCCAGAAGATTATTTGTTTCGTAACTTCATCATGCGCAACTGGTGTGTCACGGTACCCCAGCATATTGGCCGTTGCGACGATGCAGGCAAACGCGATGACAACCACGGCAGAGGTGGCAATGAAGTGGAACTTCTTGAAGAACACGCCGCCCAGCAGGAAGAAGGCATGGATGGCAATGAGGGCGGTGTACTGCGAGGTAACACTCAGCGGGTTGTCGCCCGTGTACTCTCCAGAAGGGAAGGTTCGCGTATGGGGGAATATCTTGAAGAAATAGTCAGCAGCCGTCTGCACGGGGTAGTCTGTCATCGTGAGGTAGGCCATGTGAATCAAGTCGGCCACGAAGAAGGGTAGAAATCCTCCTACAATAGAGAAAACCAGCAGGTAGATCCAGCGCGACAGGAACTTTTCGAAGTTCGAGGCCGGCAGCATCAGCCAGGCAATGCGCTGCTGCTTCTTCTGCTCGCCGCGATAGAGCGTGCTGGCGCTGATGAGAAAAAAGATGTACATGGCCATTACGCTGAACACCCCGACTGCCTCGCAGATGGCGCTAACCCTCATCATCATCCGTGTCTCAGGGTTCTGTTCATAGTCAAATCTGGAGTCATGGAAACCTATCTCATGGGCAAACCAGAAGAAGAACAGATAGAGCAGCACCATGCACAGCGCACCCCACATCATGGCCTTGCGGCCCTCAAAGAAATCGAGCTTCAGCACGCGCCCGAAGCGTGTCATATCAAACTGTTTCATTTTACCAATCCTTTCGTTACAGCGTTAAACAATAATTCCAAATTCACCTGTGTCTCGGCCTGTCCGTCGCGGCGGAGAGCCATCACGGCATTGCCCTGAAGCGTAGGCTCAGCATAGAGCACGCCGTCTGCCATGTCGGGTGTAGCGCGTAATCGCGCGTCCATCGCGCCGGGCTGGCGGTATTCAAACACGTACTTATCCATTATCTCCTGAACTGAGGCATTGAGCAGCAGCTCATGCTGGTTCAGCATCAGGATGTGGTCGAGCAGGGCTTCCACGTCGTGTACCTGGTGCGTCGAGATGATAATCGTCTGGTCGTCGCTCATGTTCTGCGCCACCGTCTTGCGGAACTGCGACTTCGAGGGGATGTCCAGCCCGTTGGTCGGCTCGTCCATCAGCAGCAGCCGCGTGTTCGTGGCCAAGGCAAACGACATAAAGACCTTCTTCTTCTGACCCATCGACAGCGCGCCGAGGTCGAGGTCGGCCGTCAGTTCGAAGTCGCGCAGACAAGCCTCCAACCGCTCCTGGCTGAACTTCGGGTAGAACGGCGCCATCAGCTCCACATACCGCTTCAGCGTCATCGCCGGCAGCTCAAACTCCTCCGGCACGAGGAAAATCTCCTCCAGCATCTCCGCCTGCCGCTTGTCTGTCGCGTATGTTGCTGTATTACAGCAACAAACAGAACCGGCCTGCGGCCGCAGCAGACCCGCAATGAGGTAGAGCAGCGTCGACTTGCCCGTACCGTTCTTACCTAACAGCCCGTAGATTTTGCTCTCCTCCACCCGCAGGCTGAAACCGTCAAACACCCGTTCCTTCTGGCCCGGGTAACTGAAACTGATGTTGTTTACTTCTATCATTTTTATTAGCGTTTTAGTGTACTACCTCAATAGAACACTGCAAAGGTAATACAATTCTCCGTTCCCTCCAAACTTTTCTGCAAGAAAATGATGGCGGAAGTGCTTTTTTAACATTTCCACCTTATTATTATACGTCGTGATTGAGCGCGTTTGTGTCTTCCGATTCAGGCAATTTCGGAGCAATTCGTCATTTTTTCTCCCTACAAGCCTATTATCTCAATTTTTTTGTATAATTTTGCACCATGATTTATCCGAATAACTACGAGCATAAGATAGGCTTTGACGAAATACGCCTGCTGTTGAAGGGCCGTTGCCTGAGCACTCTGGGCAAGGAGAAGGTCGACGAGCTGGCGTTTACCGACGACTATGGCGTCATCGGCGAGCAGCTGGAACAGGTTCGCGAGTTCCGGCGGCTCAGGCAGGAGGCCGACGACTTCCCGATGAGTTTCTTCTTCGACGTGCGCTCAGCCGTTTCGCGCATACGACTGGAGAATACGCACCTTGAGGAGGAAGAGGTGTGGGACATGCGGCGCTCGCTGGAGACCATCAGCAACATCGTGAAGTATCTGCGGCGCGGAGTGACACTCGACGACGACGGTGCCCAGCCCACCTATCCGGCCCTCTACAGGCTGACGGAGGGTGTGGTGACTTTTCCCGCCATGATTCGCCGCATCGACTCCATACTCGACAAATACGGAAAGATCAAGGACTCGGCCTCGATGACGCTGGCCAGCATCCGCCACGAGCTGTCGAAGATGGAGGGCAACATCTCGCGTACTTTGTATACGATATTACACTCAGCCCAGAAGGACGGGCTCGTCGACAAGGACGCTGCCCCGACGCTGAGAGACGGCCGCCTGGTGATTCCCGTTGCCCCGAACCTGAAGAAGAGGATCGGCGGCATCGTTCACGACGAGTCGGCAACGGGCAAGACCGTCTTCATTGAGCCGACAGAGGTGGTCGAGGCCAACAACCGCGTGCGCCAGTTAGAGGCCGAGGAGCGCCGCGAGATTATCCGCATCCTCACCGTGTTCAGCGACGAGGTGCGTCCACATGTGTATGAGATTCTTGAGTCGTACCAGTTCCTGGCTCAGATAGACCTGATTTACGCCAAGTCGGAGTTTGCCGATACGACGCACGCCTACGAGCCCACGGTCGTTGAGAAGCCCCACATCGACTGGATAAGAGCCATTCACCCGCTGCTCGACCTTTCGCTTAACAAACAAGGGAAAAAGGTTGTGCCACTGGATATTATGCTGACAAGCGAAGCTAAAAACGTGAAGAGTGAAGGGCGGCTGCTGATCATCTCGGGCCCCAATGCGGGCGGCAAGTCGGTCTGTCTGAAGACTGTCGGACTGCTGCAGTATATGCTGCAATGCGGACTGCCGATACCCGTCGGCGACCGCTCCACCTGCGGCATCTTCAGCGACATCATGATCGACATCGGCGACGAGCAGAGCATCGAGAACGACCTGTCGACCTACAGTTCGCACCTGATGAACATGAAGCAGATGATGCGTCAGGCCAACGAGCACTCGCTGCTGCTCATCGACGAGTTCGGCGGCGGCACCGAGCCTACCATTGGCGGCGCCATGGCCGAGGCCATGCTGCGGCAGTTCTGGAAGAAACACACCTTCGGCGTCATCACTACCCACTACCAGAACCTGAAGCACTTTGCCGAAGACCATGAGGGCGTGGTCAACGGGGCGATGCTCTACGACCGCCACGAGATGCAGGCACTGTTCCAGCTGTCGATAGGTCAGCCTGGTTCATCATTTGCTATAGAGATTGCGCGTAAGTCTGGTATTCCTGAGGAAGTTATCAACGATGCTTCCGAGATAGTAGGGCGCGACTACATACAAAGCGACAAGTACCTGCAGGACATTGTGCGCGACAAGCGCTACTGGGAAGGCAAGCGCCAGACCATCCACCAGCACGAGAAGTCGCTCGAGGGCCGCATAGCCCGCTACGAGAGCAGCATCGAGGAGATAGAGCGCGAGCGCAAGGAGATTCTCCGTCGGGCCAAGGAGCAGGCTGAGGAGCTGCTGAGCGAGAGCAACAAGAAGATTGAGAACGCCATTCGCGAGATACGCGAGACGCAGGCTGAGAAGGAGGCTGCCCGCCGGATCCGCGAAGAGCTGAACACCTTTAAGCAGGAGATGGCCGACATCGATACCAAGGCCAACGACGAAGCTATCGACCGCAAAATCAGGCAGATACAGGAGCGCAAGGAGCGGCGCGAGAAGCGCAGGCAGGAGAAGGCCGAGAAGTCGGCGGCCGCCAAACCCGTCAAGACCGAGACGGCTGCCGCACCATCAGCCGCACTGGCCGTCGGCGACTACGTCCGCATCAAGGGACTGACCAGCGTGGGCACCATCGAGAGCCTCGACGGCAAGATGGCAACCGTCATCTTTGGCGGCATGAAGACCAAGATGAGGGCCGAACGACTGGAGCGCGCTGAGACACCCAGGCAGCAGGAGAAGACCAAGGCCGAGGAGCGCAACGCCCAGATAGCAGGCTCGTATGCCAATGTGTCGAACGACACCCGCAACGTCATCGACAACCGCAAGCTGAACTTCCGTCAGGACCTCGACGTCAGGGGCATGAGAGGCGACGAGGCCATCAATGCCGTCACCTATTTCATCGACGACGCCATACTCGTCGGAATGTCGCGCGTACGTATTCTACACGGTACGGGAACGGGCATTCTGCGCCAGCTCATACGCCAGTATCTGGCCACAATTCCCAACGTGCGCAGCTATCGCGACGAGCATGTCCAGTTCGGCGGAGCAGGCATCACGGTGGTTGATTTAGATTAAGTGTGCGCACACAGTGTTTCTTAAAAATTCTTAATTAATTTGGATAAGTAGCTGAAACTTCGTAACTTTGCACCGAAATTCTAAAGGATAACGCAGTTTCTCGTGACGAGAAGGCTGCATGAAAGTATAGAGTTATGAAGAAAATTTTAATGATTGTAAGTATGAGCTTGGCAGTCATTTTGCTTCAGGCAAAGAGGCCAAGTTTTAACTGGGATCCAGTGATGGATGCGATTATTCAAGTAGAAAGCGGTGGGAACCCGAACGCTGTGAGTGGGAACTCAGTAGGCGTTATGCAGATTACTCCGATTCTCGTGCAGGACTGCAACCAAATCCTCGAAAGAAAGAAGAGTAAAAAGCGCTTCACTCTGGCAGACCGCTACAGCGCAAAGAAATCTAAGGAGATGTTCCTGCTGATTCAGTCGTATTATAACCCAATGAACAATGTTGAGAAAGCCATCCGCCTATGGAACGGAGGAGTAAATTACAGTGTAAGAGCTACGAACAGGTATTTTCAGAAGGTTATGAACAAAATGAAGTAAAAATTCTATTTGCAAGCCTTACTTCAGCTGGCAAGTCGTTCAGGCTTTGCCAGCTGATTTTTTTGCTACTTCTTTTGGAGAGTCCAATATTTTTCGTACCTTTGCAGCAGCCTTTTCGCGACGACGAAAGCAAAGATGAGAAATAACAATACTGACCCCACCCCCGGCCCCTCCCCTACAAGGGAGGGGAGAACCGCAGAAAGTCCGCTGCCTTCCCTCCCTTGTAGGGGAGGGGCCGGGGGTGGGGTCAGTAAAATTTATATATAAACTGTAATATCATTAGGATGAAAACAATTGTCATGCGTAGCATACTGGTGCTTGTTATGTTTGGATTCTCTGTAGATATCTTTGCAGACGGCAACAGCAATGTGTTGTTGGAGGCTCACTTCGATGACTTGAGAAATACAGAATATGTCTACCAAATAAATCCTGTAAGTCTCAGTAATTGGGACATTTCTGATCAATGTAAAGGTCAGATTTTTGTTAAGAACAACGATAGCATGGGACTGAAGATTGAAAATGTATCTGCAACGGAAAATGGTCATGTAATTTTAACCAAAGAGGGGTATGCTACGACCCCAGCACTTGGCTTTTCTGGTGATATCCATCTGTCTTTCGTTCATGCAAAGACCAATGATGTAAATGATGTAAAGTTAAGCCTAACGATTCTTAACGGTGGCGTCTTTGCAGATGACAACTCAACTTCGAAAGATTTGCCTGTAAACGTGCATCTCGGTTCTGATAAAACAAGTGAAAGTCTTGATATTAAGAATGCAACCACTGAAACAAGAATAAAATTTGCATCAACGATACCACAGAAGTATTTCGTCATCGACGACGTTATAGTTACCAAGAAAGGAATCTGCCTTGAAGAGTCTTCTGACAATAGCGTTGTCTTACCTGCCGATAATTCTATAACAACGACGGTGAATACCGTCCGCACCCTCACCGGCGGCATCTGGAACACGCTTTGCCTGCCGTTTGACGTGACGATGGCGACGATGAAGCAAGCGTTGGGAACCGATCAAAACATCCAACTGCGCACATACAGCAGCTATGAGGACAACGTGCTGACATTCGCAAACGCTAACGAAACCACTATCACTGCTGGCACGCCGTTCCTCATCAAACTGAACTCGACGGTCGTGAATCCGACGTTTCGTGACGTGACCGTCACTACCGCCAGTGCTCAGTCCGTGCCACAGGACGGCGACGTTAGGTTCGTTGGCACCTACAGCCCCCAAACGCTCCTGACCGACGGCACAAATCTGTTCCTCACTACAAGTAACACCCTGTCGGTTCCGGCTGAAGGGACGAATACGATGAGGGGCCTGCGCGCCTACTTTGTAGTTCCCAGCAGTTTCATCCCCGCTTCTGCCCGTCTCGCCATCGATGACGAGACCACGGGCATAGAGACTGCACCAATTGCGCAGCAACGGGCGGCTGGCACCTACGACCTCAACGGTTGCCGCGTAGAGCATCCCCGTCACGGTCTGTATGTCGTTGATGGCAGGCTGACGTTCGTCAAGTAATAATTGTCAATCACAGAAAACATCTTACACTTCCGACACTTCCTACACCTGTGGAATTATTTTAGGTGTAGGAAGTGTCGGGAGTGTAGGATATAAAGTGTGAATGACAATTATTATAGCAAAAACGGCATGAAAAGGCGGCAAAACAACCCTCTTTGCCGGCCTTCAAAGGCTGGAACCGACACCCGAACCGACACCTTGGCAAAAGGCACCGGGTTTTGGGCAAAAGGCGCCGGGTTTTGGGCAAAAGGCACCGGGTTTTGGGCAAAAGGCGCCGGGTTTTGGGCAAAAGGCACCGGGTTTTGAGCAAAAGGCGCCGGGTTTTGGACAAAAGGCACCGGGTTTTACACCGTAATCTCGCCGGAGCCGTAGCATCGGTGATGCCATTCATCATAGACAACACAGAACTGACCAGGGGCGACGCCATGGATAGGGGCGTCGGCGCGGACCAAATAACGTCCCTCACCCTGCGGCTCGAGACGTGCCGGTCGGTATTCGGGCGTATGACGTATCTTCAGCGTGATGCGCTCAGGCGGCAGCTGACCGTTGATGCTATGGAAATCGTGTATCGGGAACTCCTGCTTGTAGGCCGTCGCCGGGTCGTAGCCGTGGCTGACGTAGAGCACGTTAGCCTCCACGTCCTTCTTGACGACGAACCACGGACCGCCGCTGAAGCCCATGCCCTTGCGCTGGCCGATGGTGTGGAACCACAGACCGCGATGCTCGCCGATGCGGCGGCCCGTCTCCAGCTCGACGACGTCGCCGGGCTGCTCGCCGAGGTAGCGGCGTATATAGTCGTTGTAGTTGATCTTGCCTAAGAAGCAGATGCCCTGCGAGTCCTTCCGGCGTGCGCTGACCAGGTGCTCGCGCTCGGCTATCTGGCGCACCTCGTCCTTCATGTAGTGGCCGATGGGGAACAG
>JAFPVW010000092.1 GCA_017395215.1 Prevotella sp.
CGTTTCTCTTTTTGTTCTTAGAAAAAACTGTGCCATATCATATACGTTTAACTGGGTGCAAAGATACACATTTCTTTTGAAAGTTGCACCCAATTTGCACCCAATTTTTGAGATTTAGCGAAATTTTAACTTTTGAGAACTTTTTATACGACAAACGTAACTACCTGTATTTTAGTTTCTTATAATTTCTAAAGATTTCTATTGGTTTCATCTTCTTGAATCCATGCCCATCCTGAAGCGCCTTAGAAATCAAGGAGTTACGAGAAATCGCAGCTCCTTTTTCTTTTCTATCTGAACAAATTTTGGTTATATATCAGCGTATTTTAGCATATCAGCTCCTCTACTATCATGCTCTCCTAAGGTATCGCAGCGTTCGTCTCACTGGGTATCACAGACTTTCATTCTGTGATGAAAATGGAAAGGAAAATAGTGTATTTATTAAGAATAAGGTGGGATATGGGTCCCTTGCTGATACTTCTTGGGAGATATGCCGAATACTTGCTTAAAAACCTTGGCAAAATAGTGGGGATCACTGATGCCCACCTTATAGCAAACCTCAGCTACGGTAATGGTTTCTTCGCGCAGAAACTCGGCAGCACGATTCATACGCAGCGTCTTGATATAGTCAGCTGGTGTCTGCCCGGTCAGTGCCTTTACTTTTTTGAAGAAGACAGAACGGCGATAGCCCATGGCCTCGGCCATGTTGTCGACGGAAAGCATAGGGTCGCTAATGTGATTGTAGAGCCATGCATTCATGGCATCGAGCAGTTTGCGGTCACGTTCCTCGACGATGATCTCGGGAGGTGCAGTTGCCGGCTGTGTGTCTTGGCTTTCGGCAGCCTGACGGCGCACCAGGTCACGCTGCTCTATCAGTTGGCGACAGGTGCTAATGAGCAGTTGCGTGTCGAAAGGCTTGGTCAGATAGGCATCAGCCCCTGCCTGGGTTCCTTTCAAGCGCTTGTCATCGGCAGTGAGAGCTGTGAGCAGGATGATGGGGATGGTCTGCAAGCTGGCTTGGCTGCGCAGGCGCCGAGTCAGTTCATAGCCGTTCATCACGGGCATCATTACGTCGCTGACGATGAGGTCGGGCTTGTTGTCCTTAAGCCATTCAAGTGCTGCTGCACCGTCCATGGCCACGCGGACATGGAAATAGCGACCAAGGGTCTGCTTCAGCAGGTCGGCCACGTCGGCATCGTCTTCCACGACAAGCACCTGACGGTCGTTCATAGGCTGGCCCGTCACCTCTTGATAAACGGGTTCGTGCTTTTGCTTCACTGCCTCTAACTGCGACTGCTGAAGGAAGTCTTCGGGCTGGTAAGCATCGCGCGCGGCAGGCAGCTGCACGATGAAGCGCGAACCTTGGGGCTGGTTCTCCTCAAAACGTATTGTTCCGTGGTGTACCTCAACCAGCGCCTTTGTCAGGTGCAGGCCTATGCCGATGCTGTCGGCTGAGAACGTGCTTTGCATGAAGCGCTGAAACAGTTCAGCCTGTTTCTCCTTCGGAATGCCAACGCCTGTGTCTTCAACAATAATGGTCAAAAGTCCGTCCTCTATGCGCAGACGGACTTCCACGCTTCCCCGTGAGGGCGTGTACTTAAAGGCATTCGACAGCAGGTTGTAAACTACTTTGTCTACGTTTTGGCGGTCGAGCGGTATCTCGCAACTTTTGACATTTGTGCTGAAGTGATAGCCGATTTGTTTGCCCTCGGCCAAGTCGTTGAAACTTTGGCAGATCTCCCTGACAAAGGCAATGGCGTCTGTATCTTCAAGACCCAGTTGCAGCTTGCCGGCCTGCATCTTCCGGAACTCTAACAGCTGATTGATGAGCCGCAGCAAGCGATCGGTGCTGCGACGCATGTTGCTGACGGGCTGCCTCAGGTCGGCAGGCAACTCCCTGATGTTGCGTATATGGTCCATTGCAGCACGAATGATGGTAAGCGGCGTACGGAATTCGTGTGAGATGTTGGTGAAGAACACCAGTTTATACTCGGTCAGTTCCTGTTCGATGCTGATACGTCGGCGCAGATCGTAGACCGTTCGCAGTTGGCGGTAGACTGCATAGATCAGTGCGATGGCTACGACTGAATATATAAGGTAAGCCCACCAAGTCTGCCACCACGGATGGCGGATGATGATGGTGAGCGCCTGCTCGGAGTTGGAAGCCTGGTTACTGTCGTATGCTTTTACATGTAGTAGATAATGTCCGGGTGACAGGTTTTTGTATTCAGCAAAGCTGTTGGCCGACAGCTCACTCCATTGGCGGTCATAGCCTTCGAGCCAGTAGGTGAAGCGTGTGGAATTGTTGAAATTGAAGGTAGAGAAGCGAATGTTCAGTGAGTTTTGGTTGTGGGTGAGTATGACGTGGCCTGTAGCTGGTCCGACCGACTCGCCATTGATTAGCAAGTCAGTGATGCAGAGTTTGTGAGGTGGCGCGGTGGTGAGGTTATGAGTTTGTGATGGATTAAAGATGAGAATGCCCTGATTGGTGCCGAAAGCCAATAGTCCTCCCTGCAACCTGCTGACGCAGTCTTCTGCGTAGTAGTTCTGCTGCATATTATGCTCGTTGTAGATATACTGACATTGGCCGTCGTCGCTGTTGTAAAGTGTGATGCCATTGGTGGTGCCCACCCACATCACGCCATCATCTGAGTCAATCAGTGACTGTATGTCGTTGCTGATCAAACCGTCTCTGACGGTGATGTGGGTGAATGCCTTTCCGCCATTGTCACTTCGGTATAGTCCGTCGCCTATCGTGCCCACCCATAGCCGGCCGTGACTGTCTTCACAGATACAACTGACGTCGCTATAGCTGATGTCGCAGCTTGTCAGTACGTGCCGATACTGGCTAGTGTCCTTCAGCAGTCTGTCGGGCAGGAAACTGTAGAGACCCGTTCGTGCTCCTACCCAAATGGTGCCTTGCCGGCTTTGCACGATGACCTTTGGTGATGTCTTTGCTGGCAGGAAGTGTCGTACGCTACTGTCGGCCACCAAGTCGAGCCTGCCTTCCTCGCAGCCCGCCCAGATGTGGCCGTCGCGGTCGCATAACAGAACATTGACATTATTGCCCGACAGTGTGTTGGCGTTACCGCTTCCATGACTCATCCATGAGCCGTCAGGGTGGCGTAGTCCCTGTTTGCGAGAACCGATCCACAAGCGTCCCTCTTTGTCGATACAAAGACTGTGAATGTCCATTGGCTGTTCAGAATTTCGCCGCAGCAACCGCAGTCTGGCATCAGCCTCATACACATCGCCTCGCACATTGACCACCCAGAACAGCGAGTCAGTCAGTATATGCATTAAGCGCACTTGATTGCCTCTGATGGCATCATCAGTCGTATCTAACAGCCGTACCTCGCCTTGGCTTTGCTCTGTAGAGATGCAGACAACACCATGAAATTCATCGGCAACCCACAAGTTGTCGTTGCGGTCAAGACAAATGTCCTGAATATTATCCGTCGAGATAAGGCCGCTCTGGCGGGTAATGTGCGTCGTCTCATGTGTGTTCCGGTTATAGACGGTGATGCCACAGCCATTCGTCGACACCCATATTAGCCCCTTTTTCACAGAGGTCAGTACTTTATATTTCGGGCTACTGACAACAGAGAACAAGTGCTCGTCAAAAACCTTCATGCGAATGGTCTCATGCGTCTTGCGGTCAATAAACCATATTTGTCCTGTCTGGTCGAGTACAATGACATTGCCCAGATTGTCGTTGATGTAATTGCCCCCATGAGTCAGTATATTTTGATAGGGATCCAGCAATTCTTTGGGGGCTTCGCGTCGGCGCATCTGCTGGTAGAGAGTCTCCATTTGTGTGGACGGCAACTCCACAAATTGCTCTTGATCAGTGTCATATACAGAGAACAGGTTGCCCTGTTCTCTGAACAACATCCTACCATCAGGCAGGGCATAACAGATGCTGATGTGGTTGTTGTTCAGCAGACGCAGGTTACCTGACTCGGCATAGCGAAAAGTAGTGAAGAAGTAACCGTCGTATCTGTACAAGCCATTAGGACTGCCCATCCAAATGAATCCCTTGGCATCCTGAGCCAGCGAACGAATGTTGTTGCTGGGCAGTCCGTTGGTGGTGTTTAGCTGACGCGAAAAGAACACCACGGCATCAACCGACAAGGTACAAAGTGCCAGGAGTAATAATAACAGCGACTTCTTCATGCTGCAAAGTTACGATTATTTTTCCAATTGCTGCTACTTTTTTGAAAAATATTTAGGTCTTTGTAGCGCGATGCCCATCAGTTCTATCACCACATCGTTCGACATGGTGCAGATGGTGAGTTTTTTCAATGTATTCTCACTGTTGAGTGGCATGTCGAGAATGACGCTTGCTGGTTAGTCCAATCAGCACTAATGTATTCTTGGCTTTCATTTAGTTACAATGGTTTTATTGGTTGGTTTGAGTCCGTTGCAGGTGGCCGTTATCTTCACCTTGCCGGCTTGATGGCGGTCACTGCGTAGGATTGCCATGGCAAAGCCTTCGTAGAGTTGCTTTTCGTTGCCGTTGAAAAGTTCGTCTGAAGAGTGGTCACCATTATCCACAGCAATAATTCGGGCAGGACCTTCCACCAGAAATGTCACCTTATAATCGTTGGTGGGCACCACCCGACCTTTCTTGTCGACGGCTCTCACCTTAACATATTGTAAGTCCATGCCATCGGCTCGCCAGTTGGCGTTCTCAGTCTCCATGATAAGTCTGACGGGCTGGCCTGCTGTTTCCAACTGATGTTCGGCATACGGCTGGCCGTCCTTTCTGGCTACGGCGCGGATGGCACCAGGTTCGTAGGTTATTCCCTTCCACATAATAACATTGGGTTTCTTCTTGTCATTGTTCTTCTTCACGCCCTGACTCTTGCCATTGACGAAGAGTTCCACCTCGTCGCCATTGGTATAGGTATAAACGGTGTACTGCTTGCCCTGTTCACGGTTCCAATGGCTCGTCACACGCGTCTGGCCGACCACGATATCATTCCACCACAGCGTGTCCACCTTGCCGGCAACACCTATATATACTTGAGGCTCTTCGGGCTTGAAGATGGTCTTCATAAGCCATGCCTGAGCGTTAGGTTCCAACGAGTGGCGGAAGAACGAGTAGTCCCAGCCCTTCTTCGGCCAGATGTTCGACTCGCCCCAGTACTCGATGGCTCCCCAGTATGCCAGTCCCACCATGTGGTCGCGATCCATGCCAGCCCAGGGGGCAGTCAGCTCGTTGGTTGTCGCCTCGCTCTGATAGAGTATCATGTGTGGTGCCTGTTTCATGTACTTGTCGTAGTCCTCCCAACAGTAGTTAAAGCTGGCTACCTCAGTATGCCGCGCCAGTTCAGGGGGAACAATATTCTTCTCCATCCGGTATTCAGGACTGTGCTTCACGATACCGCCAGCACGGGCAGGATACATGGCTACGGTGGTCTTGCGGGTGGGGTCAAGGCGCTTCACCAGTGTGTTCATGATGTCGTAAGTGGTGACGCCCCAGTCGCGAGTGGGGAATCCGCAACGCTCCTCCTGAAACTGCAACTCGTTGCCAAGACTCCACATAATCACCGATGGATGGTTGCGGTCTCGCTTTACCCATTCCATGAGGTTCTCCCACCACATCTCCGTCCAAGGACGGCGGCCAGCCCATGCCAGCGTGTTGCTCCACTTGTCATAGAGTTCATCTACAATGAGAATACCTTTTTCATCTGCCAGACGAAGAAATGATTCACTATAGGGATTGTGGGAGGTACGGATATGGTTGAAGCCAAACTCTTTCATTCTATCCATCATGCGGGCAATTGCTGCCTCGTAAGCAGCAGCGCCCACTGCTCCGAGGTCATGATGGTTGGCCATGCCTTGCAGGAAGACTTTCTTCCCGTTCAGTTTGAAACCGAAATCCTTGGAGAACTCTATGGTTCTGATGCCGAAGCGTTCAGAGAGTTTGTCAATAGTCTTTCCATTCAGTATGAGCGACACCTCCGCAGTATAGAGGTCAGGCTTCTCACACCACCACAGTTGTGGATTGTCCACCTTCACCTGCGGTAGCTGCACCTCTACGGTGGGCTGTTTGTTGTCCTTTGGTGCATCAATTTGCGTTTCACCTACAGGATGTCCGTCAGGGTCATAGATGACAGCCTTTATCACCAGGTCATATTTTTTATTCTTGATGCCTTCTACTTCCACCTGTACGTTGACGGTTGCTTGTTCCTTGCTGATGTCAGGTGTATAGATATAAATCCCGTGCCGGGCGATTGAAACAGAGTTTTTCAATACAAGGTGAACATCACGGAACAAACCTCCGCCAGTGTACCATCTTGAATTCTGTGCCTCTCCTGTAGAGCAGTGAACAGCCAGCACATTCTTCCCGTTCCATTTCAGCAGCTTGGTGATGTCGGCTTCAAATCCCAGGTATCCATAGTCTGTACCTCCTATTTTCTGACCGTTCAGATAGGCATCGCCATGCAGCATGATACCTTCAAAGTCGAGCATCACGCGCTTGCCTTGCCATGTATTGTCGGCATCAAAGGTTTTACGGTACCACCCAGTAGCCATGTCCTTGAATCCCCGGCTACGGTTGGCCTTCTCGTTCCATGGCATCTCAATCTGAAAGTCGTGCGGCAGGTCGAGCCGTCGCCAGTCAGCATCATCGAATGCCGGACTTTCGGCGTTCTGCACTTCGCCTAATTTGAATTTCCAGTCGAAATTGAACAATAAGTTTACTCTCTCCCCATCCGCCCTTGCACTCAAAGCTATGAGCAGTACCACTAAGGTCAGTACATTTTTTACCTGTTTCATACACAATATTTTTTATGATGTTTGTCTTTTTATGATGCAAATTTACGGGTTATTCCGTGGCAAAATGGGGATATTTTATACAAAAATGGATAAAATCATCCATTTTTGCACATTATCACCCCTATTATATGCCATTTGCTTTATACCTTTGCAACACAAACAACAATTCTTTTATGAGACATCTTATCACATACCTCTTGCTCTGGGCATCCATCTTCCCCAGTATGTCACAGTCATCTTTAACCTATGGCTTCGACCATCCGCAGGACTCTGCCCGCACGAAGGTGTGGTGGTTCTTCGGCGAGACGGAGACCACCCGCGAGGACATCACCGCTGACCTCGAGGCTTTCAAGACAGCAGGTGTCGGCGGTGTGGTCTACTACGACCAGGTGCACGGTAGCGGCGAGGGGGCCGACAAGTTGTTCGACGAGCACTGGTGGCAGTCGCTCATCTTTGCCTCACAGGAAGCCAAACGTCTCGGGCTGAGCTTCGAGGCCAACATCGGCAACGGCTATGTGGCCGGTGGCAAGTGGATTACCCCCGACCGCAGCATGCAGCGACTGACGGTGAGCGAGACGCTGCTGAGTGGAGGCAAGCATCACCAACTGGCACTGCCCGACTGTCCGCGCGGATGGCACCACGATGTGGCTGTACTGGCCCTGCCCTACAGGGAAGAGCTGTTAGGCACTTCCCGCCTGCTGAGCATTGTGCCCACTGGACGACGCGACTCTGCGCTGGTGTTCGACTTCGGCAAGCCGTTCACCGCCCGCAGCATCAGCTACGAGGCCAAGGCGCAGGGCAAGGCACGCACCTCGTCGATGCAGGTGCCACCCTTCGCTCCCCGAACGGAGATGACGAAGGGAGAGTCCACAAAGTGGAACTTCTTTGGCTGTGGCTACCGCGAGTTGCCCAACATCGGCAGGCTGGAGGTCTCTGACGACGGCACACACTATCGCCCCGTCTGCGAACTGCGCCCCCGCTACCAGAATCTGGGCGGCGTGAAGCAGCAGACCATCGCCTTTCCCACCACCCGAGGACGCTACTACCGCATCACGCTGACCGACCGCACCGTGCCCCTCGATAATGTGGTCATCTCAGCCCGTGCCTGTGTGGATGGCTGGGAAGCAAAAGCCAGTCTTGTTTCGGATTATATTGACAGCGAGACTACACCTCATTATAATATTGAAGAGATGGTGCAGGCCGCTGACATCGTAGACCTGACCGACCACATGGCGCCCGACGGCACGCTTGCCATGCCCGAGGACATGAAAGGCGACTGGCTGGTCATGCGCTTCGTGGCGGTGACAACAGGAGGCCACACCAAGCACGGCCGCAAGGAAGCCTTGGGGCTGGAGTGCGACAAGCTCTCAGTGGAAGGCGCCCGCCTGCACTGGCAGAGCTACACCAAGCCCGTCATCGACAGCATCCGTGCCCACGGCGGTGCCCTCGAGGGCATCTGCATGGACAGCCATGAGGCCGGCCCGCAGAACTGGACGCAAGACATGCCCCAGCAGTTCCGCCGTCTGCGTGGCTACGACCTCAAGCCCTTTCTGCCCACCATCGCAGGGGGAATGATTGTTAGTGTAGAGGATAATCACTCTTCACTGTTAAAGGATTTCCGCCGAACTATCAGCGACCTCATGACCACCAACTACTTCGGCGAGTTCAACCGCCTGTGCCGTGAGGAGGGGCTGACGCTCACCGCCCAGGCCGTTGGCGGGGCCCTCTGTATGGCAGGCGACAATATCGAGGTGAAACGTTTGGTCGACAAGCCGCAGGGCGAGTTCTGGGGCTATCAGACCGAGGGTAACTACGACATCAAGGACTGTTCGAGTGCTGCCCATGTCTATGGCAAGCAGATAGCCAGCGGCGAGGCGTTCACTGACATCACCTACAAACATTCGCTGGCCGACATAAAGAACCTGGCCGACTACGCCTTTGCCTTCGGCATCAACGAGTTGGTGGTCTGTGCTTCAGCATATCAGCCGTGGGTCCGGGAAAATGAAGAATTAAGAATGAAGAATAAAGAATTTAAAATAAATACCGCCAACGGTCGCCAGTATGTGCTCAACCGACTGAACACGCTGTGGCCCATGAGCCGCCCCTTTTGGGACTACCAGGCCCGCTGCTCGTGGATGCTACGCCAGGGCAAGCCAGTCAGCGACATCTGCATCTACTTGGGCGACGACGTGCCGATTCGCATACTGAGCCACCGGCTGCCCGACCTGCCGCAAGGCTACGACTTCGACGCCTTCACCACCGATGCCCTCAAGCACCGCATGACGGTGAAGGACAGGCGCATCGTGCTACCCGACGGCACCAGCTACGGCATGATGATACTGCCACCAGAGGGTCAGATACCCGAAGACATCAGACTTCTGATTGATAGTTTCCGCCAGCAGGGTGTTGCCATCTACCACCAGCCCGCCATAACAACCCATGAGGGACAACGGGCTGGGCTGGAGCAGGCCATCAGTGAGGCAGGTCTAACACCCGACGTGGTGGCTCCGGCAGTCAAGGGACTGTATTTCTGTCACCGCCGTATAGCTACGGAGGACATCTACTTCCTCAACAACCACAGCGACCGAGACGTCGCCGACCGTTTCCGTTTCCGCACGACCGCCACATCGGCAGCACTATGGAATCCTGTCACGGGCGAGCGGACGCCATTGGCCATGACCACAGAGGATGGCTACACGGCTATCGACCTGACACTTCGTCCGCGCGAGTCCTTTTTTATAGTGACAAACCGTACGGAATCAAAGAGTATAGAGGACAGTGCCACACATCGCCTAGCCACCCAACGTCCATCATCCATCATCCAGCCACTCGTCGCCGACGGTCCGTGGACGGTGACTTTTGACACGGCTATGGGCGGGCCCACGGAGCCTGTCGTCTTCCCCACCCTCACCGACTGGACAGAGAGTAGCGACCCGCGCATCAAGTACTACGCTGGAACGGCAATCTATAAAAATACCTTTACATTGAAAAGAAGCCTCCTCACCAAGGGAGTCAAGGGAAGCCGCAACGAAGCAACCTACAGTCTTAACCTCCAACTAAGGAATGCCGCGGCTGAGGTCATCGTCAATGGACGTTCAGCCGGTGTCGTGTGGTGCTCACCGTGGAGTGTAGACATCACCCGTCTGCTGAAGCGTGGCCGGAACAAGATAGAACTCCGTGTAGCCAACACCCTGTGGAACCGCCTCGTTGGAGATGCCCGCCTGGCAGAAGCCGAACGCACGACATGGCAGACCCATCCTCTAGCGAAGCCTGACGAAAAGTTGCAGCCATCAGGGCTTACAGGCTGCAGCATTGAGATAACACGCTAAAAAAGCCGCATACACACGATTTTACCCTATTTTGTACGTTTTTACCCTATATGGTCTGCCGCAAACATTTACTTTTGCGGCAGATTTCTTTTATTAGACAGTTCATCGTTCATATTTGAAATTTTATATTTTATCATTAACTATTTAAACACTAACAGTATGAGAAAGAGATTACTAATGCAATTGATGGCTGTGATGGCTGCCATTGGCGTGTACGCTCAGGGAGAGTACTTCTATACGCACACCGCCAAATACGTCACTACTGACGTGAACAAAGTGAGCAACAGCAGTTTCGACGGCCTCGACGGTTGGCAGAACGAGCTGGGACAGGCAGTGATGAGCCAGTTTTGGTTCTTGGAGAACGGTGCTGCCCCTACTGGCGGCAATGCCTTGATTAGCACTGGCGACGATGCTGCCGACGGAGGTGCCTTGATATACAAGGTATCCAACCTGACTGAAGGCACCTACGGCGTGACGTTCTGGGTGAAGGCCGAGACGGGCTTCACTACCAGCATCACCGACGGCGCGGCCAACTACATCGACGTGTTTGTCAGCAAGACCGGTGACGTGACCAAGACAACCGACGACAAGCAGGTAGCCCAGGTAGAAATCATTGGCTCGGAGTGGCAGCAAGTGGGCTATCGGTTCGATGCTGAGGATGGCGACGCCGTCATCATCCGCGTGGCAAAGCTGGCAGCCGGCACGATGTTTGCAGGGCTGTCGGTAAGCAGCGTGATGGAGGTGTTCGACACCCGCATCGCCGACCGTATGTTGGCATATGCCGACCGGCTGCTGGCCGACGAGAACCTGCCCAACGGCCGCGACGACTTCCGCGAGTGGATTGAGAACGACTTCAAGGCTGCTCTGGCCATTGAGGAGCTTCGCAACAGCAAGGACGACATGCAGGGCTTCGTCGATGCATTCAACGACGAGTACCTACCTGCCTTCCTGAGTGCCAACGGTGCGAACCTAATGCCGACGTACCTTCAAGACTGGACATCATGGGGCCAATACAATTATGCCAAACTTGGTACAAAGGATAACTGGACGTTCGAAGGTGGCCGCTGGGGCTTCACAGGCAATACAAACTACTTAGAGTTTGCCGAGGGCGACGGCTGCATTGCTTCGGCAGGTGTTCAGACGAGCATGAACCTGACAGCCAGCATGCGTACTAAGGCTGGTGCTCTTGACAACCTGCCCGCAGGTAAGTACTTCTTCTCTATCGAGGCTCAGGCTGTCGCTGCCTCGAATCGTGCCAATCCCTACGGTGCCGACCACAGCATTGTCATTAACAATCCTGCCATCTATGTGGGAGCCGACACGACGGTAATAGCCGATACGCTGAACGGATACTACTGGAAACGCTACTATAAGATAGCCGAGATCAAGAAGGGCGACGAGAAAGTTCTGGGTTTTGTCTTCCCGGCATTTGAGAACAAAAAGGGCGGCCGCTACAGTGTGCGCAATCCGCAGGCCTATCTGCTGGGAAGAAGCACTGTCGACATGGAGTATGAGGCCCAGAAGGAAGCCTTCCTCGTGCAGCAGTATAACCTGAACCAGCGTATCACAGACTATCCTGTTGAGCTGAATATCACTGACTATCCCTGGTCGCAGGACTCGCTGCAGCGCGCCATCGACGCAGCACTTCCTGTCTATCAGGCTTCGCTGGCCATTATCGATGCCAATGGCAACGTGCTTGACAGGTTGCAGGTAACAGAGGAGATGGTACAGTTGCTGCTTGATCAGGTGAACGCCCTGGGCCGTGCCCGCAACTACGTTATTGTTAAGAACGCGCCTATCGTGACACTGAGAGAGACGGTGGCTGCTGCCAAGGCCACTCTAGACAATCCTGCCAACGCCGGTGCCGCAGCCGACAAACGTCAGGCCCTGCAGGCTGCTGTGGATGAGGGGCAAGCCTTGCTCGACGCAATCAGCCAGACCATCCAGACCGATGAGTTCACGGCTGCCACGACGGACATTCTGACGGCTACAGAGGAGTTCAAGGCGACATCGGCCTCACGTGCCAATCCTGCTGAGATTCTGATAAAGAATGCTGACTTCAGCGATTTCAGTGTAAACTCTAACATCACCTCATTCGACGCGCCGACGAAAGAATGGAATTGGTCTGTTGGCGCCGATGCCAACCGCTGGGAGATCCGCGACAACGTGACGCTCTCGCAGGGACATGGTGCAAGCATCTGGCGCGGCACTACCGTCGGTCTCGACGGCAAGGCTCAGCAGATGGTTGAATTGACCTACGACGGACTCTATGAGTACAGGACTGAGGCATACATCTCTGAGGAGCGCGTAGCAGAGCTGCTAGCCGTAGCTGAGGTGCTTGAGAACGACACTGTCTTCAAGCCCAACATCCGTTTGTTCTTCGGCGAGGACGGTGTGCCCGACTCCATCGCCATCAGCAAGTGGTACAACGGTGTGAAGGATGACGGCACCTACTTTACCCGGGATGTGAACGGCACGAAGTACTCTGGCATGGTCTACGCCACCTACTCTGTCTTCTTCAAGAAGAACAACTCAGCTCCTGTTACAGCAGAGTTCGGACTGGAGGCAAGAGACAATGGTGCAACAGCCGGTGCTAACGGTTTCGGATTCGGCAACAACAGAATCTACTACGTCGGCGATGAGACAAAGTATCTTGCCGACACAAAGGCTGACCTGACCGCAGCCGTGGCTGCTGCCAAGACTGTAGTCGCTAACAATCCAAACAGCTACTGGACAGTGAAGTTGAACCGCTACATCAGTGATGCCGAAGCTGCCACCACAGCCAAAGCGATGCAGAACGCCCTGCATGGTATTAATGAGGTGTCGTCACGACTGACGGGTACGGTGACTGCCGTCAAGGGTGTGTTCAGCCAGATAAGTGCTGGCCGCCAACTGCCGTCAGGTGTTTACACGCTGACAGGTGTCAAGATAGCCGACCAGGCTTCCTTCTTGAAGCCAGGTCTCTACATTGTCAACGGCAAGAAGGTCGTCATCAAGTAAAAGAGACAACGACTCTACAGGAAGGCTATCCTCACGGGTAGCCTTTTTTTGCCAAACAGGCCAAAATTGTACGTTTTTGCACGATTTTACCCTATTCATCCGTGCCGCTTGGACTAATTTTGCAGTAGAAAACAAAAAACGAACAGAAAAGCAGAAGTCATGAGAAAACAACTGACAACTCTTCTCGCCACCTTATTTATATTTAACGGCGTGGCACAGATATCCAAGACGGCCCAAATGGAGCAGTTGAGCCGCGGCGTTGTTGCTATCAAGAACGGCTCAAACACGTTCGTCAGCTGGCGCCTTCTGGCCACCGATGCTGAGGGAACTACGTTTGACGTACTGCGTGATGGGTCGGTTTTGTCTAACGGCAAAGACCTAACGGTGACCAACCTAAGTGTCAGCGGAGGCAGCGACGACAGCCAGTATCAGGTACGCACGAAAGTGAACGGCCAGATAGTGAAGACGAGTGAGGGCGTAAGCCGCTGGGCCGACATCTGTATGAGTCTGACGCTTGATCGCCCTGCATCGCAGGCGGGCTACCACTATTTCCCCAATGACTGCTCGGTTGCCGATCTTGATGGCGACGGCGAGTACGAGCTTATTGTGAAGTGGGACCCCTCCAACTGTCAGGACAACTCCGTCAGCGGTAAGACAGGTAACGTCTATCTATCGGCGTACAAAATGGACGGTACAAAACTATGGACCATTGACCTCGGCCCCAATATCCGTGCCGGTGCCCACTATACACAGTTCCTGGTCTACGACTTCAATGGCGACGGACGGGCAGAACTTATATGCAAGACAGCACAGGGCAGTGTCGACGGACAGGGCGGATACGTCAACAAAGTAGCCGACGACACGAAGATAAGCTCGGCTAGCAACAGCCTGAAGTATGCCAACAGCAGTGGCCGTATTCTCAGCGGCAGCGAGTACCTCACTGTCTTCGAGGGCACGACAGGCCGCGCCCTGCACACTGTGTGGTACAACCCCAACCGCGGTTGCACCACCGGCGAGGCGAAAGCACCCACCGGGTCGGATTTAAACTCGCTATGGGGTGACGACTACGGCAACCGTTGTGACCGCTTCTTGGCCTGCGTGGCCCACTTGGACGGTGCCGACCGTAACGCCTCGGCGGTGATGTGTCGTGGCTATTACACCCGCGCCTACCTCTGGGCCGTAGACTTCGACGGACAGAAGCTTTCGACGAAGTGGCTGCACGCCTCAGTCAGTCCTACCGTTGTCGAGGTAACGGACGGCGCAGGACAGAAGATCTCGAAAACCTATTTGACCAACACGTCGGGCATCAGCAGCGGCACCACCGATAAGCAATTCTACTGTACCGCGTACGGCCAGGGCTGCCACTCCGTGGCTGTGGGCGACGTCGACGGCGACGGCTGCGACGAGATTATCTATGGCTCGGCAGCCATCGACAACAACGGTCAGCTGTTGCACACTACGGGCTTAGGTCACGGCGATGCGCTGCATCTGAGCGACCTCATGCCCGACCATCCCGGACTGGAGGTCATGATGGTTCATGAAGAAGCTCCCTTCGGCTGGAGCGTGCGCGACGCCAATACGGGTGAACTGCTCATCCACCACACCGGACGCGAAGACACTGGCCGCGGCATTGGAGCCGACATCCTGGCCGACCACCGTGGCTTTGAATACTGGCATAGCGATGACAATGACTATAAGAACGCCTCTGGCAGCACTGTCAAAGGCAACTATAATATCTACGGCAGCGATGACGCTGTGGTGAGCCACTATACGAACAACTATCCCTTCTATAACTTCCGCATTTATTGGGATGGCGATGCACAGGACGAGTTGTTTGACAAGGGAGCCCTGAACGACGGCAATCTCTCAACCCGACTGCTTACCTGCGGTGACTATGGCAACTCTGTCACCTACGGTAGCAAGGCCAACCCGCTGCTCATTGCCGACATCCTAGGCGACTGGCGCGAGGAGATAGTCATGTTCGATCACACAGACTCCTGTACCATCAACATTTTCTCGACCACAAAAGCTACTAAGATGGCCGTTCCCACACTGATGCACGACCACATCTACCGTATGTCGGTGGCTTGGCAGAATGTAGGCTACAACCAGCCGCCCCATTTAGGTTTCTACCTGCCCGACTTTGTTGCTACGCGCTTCGACGCTGTGAGTGAGAGTCCAAAAGAGCAAACGATAGAGTTAGGACAACCCATCAGTGATGTGACCTGCAAGTACACGAATTGTATCAGCGTCATGCTACAATATGTCTATCTCGACGGCAAACGTATCAAGTCGTACGCTACACCTGATGGAATGACGTTCACCCGCAATGCCAACGACAACACCTTCACCCTCAGCGGAACGCCGACGGAGGCAGGCGACTACGAGTTTGTAATGAAGTCAAGCGGTGATGTGTCGGGTACTTCCACGACCGACACTCTGCGCATCCACGTTAACAACACGCTGGGTATCACTCAACGCCCAACACCTATCACCCAACAGCCAACAACCATATACACCCTCGACGGCAAGCGTATCAGTGCAGATAGCCCATTGGAGAGAGGCGTCTACATTGTCCGCCGTGGCAGTCACGCTGAAAAGGTTATGGTCAAGTGAATAAAGTAGTAGTTTTTATCATATTGGTTTTAATTAGTAGTATAGCCGTCTGGGCGCAGGAGTGCGCTCAGACCTATACAAACAAAACCGCGACGAGGCAATCACATTAAAAAAATAACAAATCTTTTATTCTAAAACGTTATGAACAAGACATTCAAGAAACTTGCGCTCTGCGCAGTGGCTCTGCTTTTCGCCCAGACGATCTCGGCAGGCGTAAAGACAACCTACAATTTTGTGCTGGCACCCGATGCCACTCCGGTTCAACCCACCTGGGGCGATGAGGTCGTTGTACACGGTGACATCTCGCTAAATCTACTGGCATACGACGACAATACTTTCGACAACCACTTTGCTGTAGGACCTACAGAACGTAATGTTGCTGATGGGACAGGCTTCCGCTTTCGCACCTCTGGGGCCTATAAGGGTCTATGGTCTGCCGATGAAGGGCGTTATTTCTCCATCTTAGACTTGAAGGCAGGTGACAAGGTAACGTTCACGATGCACAAAGACGATTGCAATCTGAGCTTTGTTGACGGTGATGCTGTAGTCAGCGGTCGGGAGTACATAGCCGAGGCTGACGGGACGATGGACTTTGTCAGTACGGGCAAGGTATGGATAGAAAATGTCACCATTGAGACCAAAGGACTGGCCATCACCATCGGCATCATTCCCGGCGCCGACCCCACGGTGTATGATTTTGTGCAGGCAGAAGAAGGTGCACAGGCAGCTCCAACTTACGGCTCGGAAGTCACTACTGGTGGCAATACATTGCAGTTGATTTCGTATGGTGGCAATGATTTCGACAACAAGTTTGCCGTGGGACCCACCAGTCGTAACAATGGTACGAACAATGGCTTCATCTTCCGTACTGCAGGCGATTGGAAGGGTCTGTGGTCGAACTGGAACAACCGCAACTTCTCCATCCTCAACTTGAAGAAAGGTGAGACGGTTACGCTGATAATCAGCCAAAATGCGACATCGTTGAGTTTTGTTGGTGGCGATGCCGTAGTGAGCGGTCAGAGTTACACCGTTGAGACCGATGGCAACCTTGACTTCGTTACGAATGCCAATGGCACCTACATTGAGAGTGTCAGCATCCTGCCCGCCGGAGCGGCTGGCACCTCAGCCGGTGCCACGCTGGTCACTCCCGTTGCACTCGACTTCACCAATTCTACCATCAAGGCATATATTGCCACCGAGGCCAATGCCGGTACCGTTAGCTTCAAGCAGGTCTACAAGGTACCAGCCAACACTGCACTTTTATTAAAGGCCGAAAATACCACTGTATTGAACGAAATCGTCAACGAGCTTGACGGCGATGCCGAGGACGTCAGCGAAAACCTGTTGCAGGGTAATACTACGAATGTGGTTTTAGAGTCGGACGATGATACTCGCTATTATGTCTACGGTACTCACGACAAAAAAGCAGCCTTTTATTATGCCTCAGCCATTAACTGTCAGGCAGGTTTGGCTTATCTGGCTCTGACTGCTGAACAGGCCGGTGCCGCCAGTCGCCTGAACTTTGCTTTCGGCGGGTCGGCAACGGCAGTCAAGACTACCGGTGCTGTAGTTGCTAAAACCAATGAGGTCTATACGCTCAGCGGCCAGCGTGCAGGCAAGGCTACCCAAAAGGGCATTTACGTGGTAAACGGACGTAAGGTGGTTATCAAGTGAACTTAGTAATAAAAATAGAATAAAGAAATAACATACAATTATGAAAAAGACATATATAAATCCCACTATCGAATCTGTAGTTGTAGAGGCTGACGAACAGTTGCTTTCAGGCTCAATCACGGAGACCCTTGACAATACGGATGTGTCAAGCGTTGATGATTTCATCCAGCTCAGTCGCGAAGTTGACGACATTATGGAATTTTGTGTCGAAGACAACTAAAAGACTGAATTATGCGAAAGCAAATCATCGATATAGTGCAAATGCTGTTGGCTCTGACGCTATTCCCAGCCAATAACTTTGCCGCCATCGGCGATGTCGATGTCAGCGCCAGGCTCGACGCCTATCGGGCTGCCACGCTCGACAACGGACTGGTGCGAATTGTCATTGCATCTGATGGTCGCGTCACGTCGTGCAACTACGACGGCCAGCAGATTATCCCGTCGGGCTGCCGCTTCTACTTCAGCTGCAACCAGCCCGACTACGCCGAACTGGAAGCCGACGCAGCACAGATAGTGACCAACACGGCCGACATGGCTGAGGTGGTCTACACACAGACGTCGCCTACGGGCGGCATACGCTGGTCGCAGGGCTACATTCTTCGTCGCAACGTCAGCGGCTTCTATACCTACTTAGTTGCTGAGGGCATCGGCGACAACATGCTAGACGAGGCTCGCATGGTCTATCGTCTGAAAGACGACCTCTTCAACTACGGCTACGTCAGCAGTGAGATGCAGGGAGCAATGCCTTCGGCTGCTGAGATGAAGCGCTCGGAGGACCGTCTGGTGCAGGATGCCACCTTCATGCTTGATGACGGCACCATCTACACCAAATACAACTGGGCCAATTATGTGTGTGATGACCACTTCCACGGACTCATCAGCGACGCCAACGGCATAGGAGCCTGGAGCATCCCCGTCAGCACAGAGTACATCAACGGTGGCCCCATACGCCAGGACCTCACCGTGCATGCCACCGACCAGTCGCCCCTCATCCTGCAGATGCTCCACGGCAACCACTTTGGCCCCAAGGCCCAGAAGTATGCCATAGGTACTAAGAAGATCTACGGCCCCTTCTTCTTCTATCTTAACAAAGGTACGCGAGAGGATATGATTGCCGACGCTGCCTCACAGGCTGCCTGGCAGGAGGCTCAGTGGCCTTTCAGCTGGTTCCATAACGACCTCTATCCCGTAGAGCGATCCACTGTAACTGGATGCATCGTGCAGACTGGCTATGCCGACGTGCCCCTGCAAGTGGTGCTGGCTCAACCCGGCGAGGTCTACGATCAGGGCGACGGCTATATCTTCTCGGCAGTGACCACTACCGACGGAAAATTCACTATTTCCAACGTGCGCCCAGGCGCTTACACCCTGACGGCCTATGCCCTCGGTGGCGGCAACGCTGGCCAATTAACCAAGGATAACATCATAGTCAGTGAACCGGAAACAGACCTTGGTACCATCCGCTGGGAAGGACAGCCCTACGGTTCAGAACTGTGGCGCATCGGCGAGAGCAATCACCGGAGCGACGGCTTCAGACTATGCGACGCCCCCCGTGCCTACGAACTCTACCAGAGCACACCCGCAGACCTGACCTTCACCGTCGGAAGCAATAAGGAAGCCACCGACTGGTACTACGCTCAGGCCAAGGTGGGCACATGGACTGTCAAGTTCAACGTCAGCGACCCCAACCATCCGTTCCGTCTGACTGCCGCTGTCGCAGGGGTAGCTAACGTGACACGAATGAATGTCTATGTGAACGGCACAGAACTAGCCAACAACACGTGGACTTACACGAGCGACGGCTCGGTCTACCGCAGTGCCGTGCAGAGCGGACGCTACCAGCAGCACACCCTCGACCTGCCCGCAGGCACGCTGAAGACTGGTGAAAACACCATCGCCTTGGAATTGACTGAGCATAATTATGCTACAAGCGGTATTGCAGGCGTGATGTGGGACTGCATCAAACTGGAGGTGGACGAGCGTAGGGAGGCCTACGGCTTCACTAATCGTGGCACCTCTGACGGAACTGTACCGAACTGGGGCACCGCTGCCAGTTCAGCTGACCAGACTCTTCAGATGCTAGCCTTAGGCAGCGAGACCTTTGGCAACCGCTTTGCCTGTGGACCGAAGCGTAGTGATGCAAATGTGTTCAAGTTCCGCGATTCAGGTGATTACCACGGGCTTTATTCAAAGTATGCCGACCGCTATCTCTCCATTCTCAATTTGCAGCAAGACGACCGTGTCACGATTACGATGAATGACGATCGCAAGGCACTGGCATTTTCGGGTACTTCCATCGTCTGGGGAGCCGAGAGTGGCGATGTTGTGGCAAACGGCGAGGTATATATCGTCAGCGATGACGGCAACCTGAACCTCAAGACCACGGGCGAAACCTATATTACCAGCATCACCATCAGTCATCCACGCCGTATCATGGGCGATGCCACACTCGTCAGTTCGAAAGCTCTCGACTTCACAGGACTGCCCGTCAAGGCATACATAGCAACTCAAGTCGAAAACGGGGAGGTAACATTCACTCGTGTAGAAAAGGTTCCTGCCAGCACGCCCGTTTTTCTGAAGACAGAAACGACAGCAATGATAGACATTCCGGTGCTCGAAGGCGATGCCGAATCCATAGCCACCAATCTGCTGCGAGGGTCGGCAACTGAGACAACTAGTTTGCAGTCGGACAGCAACACTAAGTATTATGTCTTTGGTACGTTGAATGGCGTGGCGGGATTCTATCCCGTCAGCACAAGCAAGACACTGACCAGTGCAGCTGGCAAGGCCTATTTGCAACTGACTGCCGCTCAGGCAGCTACCCGCATCAACATGGTGTTCGACGAAACAGACGAGACAACCGACATTAACACAGCCGAGGTAAATACCATGAGGGTGGACAACGCTTGGTACTCCCTGCAGGGTGTTCGCGTGGCTCATCCCACCCGTGGACTCTATATCAGAAACGGCAAGAAAATAATCGTAAAATAGAAAAAGACATGATAAGCAGACTCCATACCATCCTGAGTGCCATCGTCGTGTTGATGGCCTTCACGCTGGGTGCCATGGCACAGCGTTACAACAGCATACGTCCTGGCCAGCGGTGGCTCGACACCGAGGGCAAACCCATACAGGCCCACGGATTCCAGATATTTGCCACCGATGACGGCACCTACTATTGGTATGGTGAGAACAAGGAGCACACCCTCACGGGCTCGAACGTCTGGACGTGGGGTATCCGCGCCTATCGCTCGAAGGACTTCTATAACTGGGAGGACCTGGGACTGATTATCGAGCCTGACACGGTGAATGCGCTGTCGCCGCTGCACTACTCGCAGACACTCGACCGCCCGCACATATTGTATAATAATGGCACGCACAAGTGGGTGTGTTGGATTAAGTCGATGGACACGGACGGCTTCTTTATTGTCTTGCAGGCCGAACGTTTCGAGGGGCCTTACACGCTCGTAAGGCAGTTCAAGCCCGAGGGCTTCGGTGTAGGCGACTTTGACCTGTACAGTGATCCCTCGACGGGCAAGGGCTACGTCTGGTTCGAACGGCCCCACTGGGAGATGATCTGTGCCGAGTTGACCGACGACTATCTGGGCACGACCGGCAGGTTTTCGGAGCACTTTGTGGGCCTGCGCCCGCCATACACTCGCGAAGCACCAAGCCATTTCGTCTGGCGTGGCCATCACTATATGTTCACCAGCGGCACTACGGGCTACGTGCCCAACCCGTCGAAGGTGTGTGTCTTCGATGATCCGCACGGGGAGTACACTGACTTAGGTAACCCTTGCATTGGCGACAAGTATGAAGACACGTTCAGTTCGCAGATTACTAGTGTCATCCGCATCCCCGGCCGAAACCTCTACGTGGCCTTGGCCGACCGCTGGCTGCCCGAGATGGCCAACAGTGACATCTCCGTGCGCACCGTGAAGAGCTATGCCGAACGCTACAAAAGCCATCAGCCTTTCGACCGTGACTTCAGCACACCGCAGGTGAAGGACAAGACGGGCAGGAAGCGCGGCAAGTGGGACACCACCAATGATGCGCGCTATGTGTTCCTGCCCATCGTGTTCGACGAGAACGGGAAGCCTACGCTCGTCTGGCGCGACGAATGGCGGTTGGAGGACTACGACGTGCCTACCCGCCAGGACGTCGGACCGCAGGCCATGACCAACGAGATAGAACCAATCAAAGCACCCTTCGCGATGCCCCAACTTGTACGCCCGGTTATAAAAGGTAAGCAGATTATTGTACGAATGGACAGGAAGGGAATGTCTACCCATGCCATCCAGGCGGCCATCGACCGCGCATCGCGGCAGGGGGGAGGGCAGGTGGTCATTCCCGCCGGTCGCTGGTTGTCGGGGCGCATCGAGTTGAAGTCGAACGTCGACCTCCACCTCTCTGAGGGCTGCGAGCTGCACTTCAGCGGCGCAATCAAGGACTATCTGCCCGTTGTGTTCACTCGCGACGAGGGTATCGAACTTTATTCACTCGGAGCCTTCATCTATGCCAACGGGGCAGAGAACATAGCCTTGACGGGACGGGGCCGCATCGTCGGCCCGTCGACCGATTGCGAAATATATCAGATCAATAGGGAGAAAGCTCTAAATATTGAGTTGCTCATAGATCCATCGTCACCCATCAACGAGCGCATCTTCGATGGTGTACAGCACGGCGGCGAAGTGTTCCTTCCCAAGAGCATCGCCCCAATCCGTTGTAAAAATGTATTCATTGAAGGAATCACCATCGACAATGGACTATATTGGAACGTGGTGCCGCAGTACTGCGACAGTGTCATCATCCGAGGGGTGACAGTGAACAGCTATGGTCACGGACGTACCGACGGCATCGACATCGAGTCGAGTCGCAACGTGCTTGTGGAATACTGCCAGCTGGACTGCCAGGACGACTGCTACACCATGAAGAGCGGACGTAATGGCGACGGTCTGCGGGTGAACATTCCGACGGAGAACGTGGTGGTGCGCCGCTGCGTGGCCCTGCGCGGCGCAGGCGGCATCGTGTGCGGAACGGAACTGTCGGCTGGCGTCAGAAACATCTACTGCTGCGACTGCGTATTCGAGGGCACAGACCAGGCCTTCCGCTTCAAGACACTGCGGGCCAGGGGCGGTGGCGTGGAGAGCATCACCGTAGAGCGTGTCAGGGCCAACGTCAAAGACTATGCCTTCTATTGCGACATGCTGGGCAGCGTGAAGTGGGGCGGCGATTTGGCTAGACGCTATCCCGATGGCAAGAACGCACCAGTCATCAACCGCCTTACCCCCGACTTCAACACCATTAGGATTAACAACGTAGTGATTGAGAACTGCCGCCGCTTTGTGCATGCCATCGGACTGCCTGAGCGCCCATTACGAGGTGTGCTGCTGTCGAACGTAAAGGCCAGCTGCGACCAGTTGATGAAGATGTGCGACGTGGAGGGCTTCGTCATTCATAACGCCTGCATCGCCGCAACCGACACTACGGCCAGCATCGACGGCTGTTCGGCTGTCATGTTGATAGACACAAAGGTAAACGGACAAACACCGCAAAACATCATCCATTCCAGTATGGCATCAACACCAATAATCACACATAATTATCCGTGAGGGGTAAGTTGATTATATACCAAAACTTTTCCACAAAAGGCAATAGGATACAGTAGGAGAAGATATACCATCAGAATAGAGTAACGTAATCTCCGTCTGAGGCATATAATCCCGCCTAAACGCGCTATTATTTCTCGCAGAGCCAGTATTCCGAACAGCCCTTTCTCAAGTCGACTTGGTTTTATAAGCGTCACATCCGTCACAGCCCTGTAATGCGCTCATTTCCAGTGCGTATGACGGTGACGGATAATGGTGACGGGTGACGGATGAGCGGTGCCGTAAAGGCAACGGCCTCTGTTGCAGGAAAGATTCACGGCCTATGAACAAATATTCACGGACGGTGAATGTATTTGTAAGCGTAGTAGGTGGCAATGCGGCAGCTTTGTTGATTACAAGCGCGCTACTTATCCGTCACCGTCACCACTCATCCGTCATCACCCAAACGCCCTGAAAATAAGGCTGTTACAAGAAAGTGACGGATGTGACGGAAGAAAACCTTTTGTTGAATTGTACACTTTGGGGTACACCTTATAAAACAAAAAAAGTGCCATAACTCGCTATGTTACAGCACCTTGCTATTTGTTACCTCGTACCCAGAGCCGGGGTCGAACCGGCACGGGTTGCCCCACTGGTGTTTGAGACCAGCGCGTCTACCGATTCCGCCATCTGGGCATCAAAAGCGGGTGCAAAGGTACTAAGAAAAAATGAATAAGCAAAGAGATTCCGCTAAAAATATTAAAAATTCTTGCGTCTATCAATTAAATTGTGTATCTTCGTGCCCGAAAATGCTAACTTTTAATCTGACGTAATGGAAATATCGGAAAACCATTTTTGTGTAATCCTTGCTGGTGGAAAGGGACGCCGACTGTGGCCTTGTAGCCGTGAGCGTAAACCTAAGCAGTTTATTGATTTCTTTGGTACAGGAATGACTCAGTTGCAGCAAGCGTACTACCGTATGCTAAAAATTGTCCCTCCAAGGAACATTTATATATGCACACAGGTAGAGTATGCTCATTTGGTGACCGAGCAGTTGCCAGAGCTGCCTGTTGATAACGTGCTCGCCGAACCTGTGTCGCGCAACACTGCGCCGAGTCTGGCTTGGGCAACGTTCCGCATCTCGCATGTCTGCCCTGATGCCAGTCTTATCATTCTGCCTTCAGATCAGGCCGTGCTGGGCGATGAGGCTTTCGAGCACGATGTGTGTAGCTGTCTTGACTTCGTCGACAAAAAAGACAGTTTGGTGTCAATGGGAGTCACCCCTACGCGTCCAGAGCCCGGGTATGGCTATATACAGGTTGGTGATGGCGCCGGGCCGGAAAATCTCTACGTTGTGAAGTCGTTCACGGAGAAGCCCGAGCGTGACTTTGCCCGAATGTTCGTTGAAAGTGGCGAATTCTTGTGGAACACGGGCATCTTCCTTTCAAACGTCCGCAACCTTATTGTGAGTCTTCACCGCATCCTGCCTGTAGTGCTGCGTCAGATTGACAAAGCGGGTGTAAGCGTCTCGTTAGACGAGGAGCGCGATTATGTCCAGGAGTCGTTTTCGAAGTTCCCCAACCTGTCTATTGAAACTGGTTTGCTGGAGAATTCCGAGGATGTCTATGTGATGAAGTGCAGCTTCGGCTGGGCCGACCTTGGTACATGGCACTCCATCTATGAGGGCATGCAGAAAGGCGAGGACGATAATGTCGTCATTGATTCTGAGGTGATACTTGAGGACTGCAGCGACAACATTATCAAGATGCCTCGTGGCCATCTGGCTGTCATCAACGGGCTTGATGGTTATATCGTGGCAGAGTCGGGCGACGTGCTGCTCATTTGCAAGAAAGGCGACTCGTCGGCCCTGATCCGCAAATATGTCAATGAAGTACGTCTGAAATACGGCGAGGAGTTTGTCTGATCAGACAAACTCCTCGCGAATCTTTGCGGCAATTTCCTTGAACTCCTCTTCCGTCAGCTTTAGCTTTTCGCGGCGGAAGTCGGCATCGGCTTCGCTCTGCATGGGGATGAGGTGGATGTGGGCGTGGGGTACTTCCAGTCCAAGCACCACCTGTGCCACCTTGCGGCACGGGAAGGCTTTCTTGATGGCTGCGGCCACGCGCTTGGCGAACTGCTGGTAGCGAGCCAGCTCCTGGTCGTCCATGTCGAAGAAGTAGTCCACTTCGCGGCGGGGGATCACCAGTGTGTGACCTTTCACCAGCGGGTTGATGTCAAGAAATGCATAGAACTCGTCGTTCTCGGCGCACTTATAGCTGGGAATTTCACCAGCAGCAATTCTACTGAATATATCCATCTTATTATTTACTATTTACGATTTACTGTTTTCTATTTATTATCCGACGGTAATTTTGTCGATACGTAGTTTGATGGTACCACGGGGAATCTTGATTTCCACCTCGTCGCCCACCTTGTGGTTCAGCAGTCCTTGGGCAATGGGTGTGGTGATTGAGATTTTCCCCTCACGCAGGTTTGCCTCGCTCTCGCTGACGATGGTGTAAGCCATCTTGGCCTTGTTGGCCAGATTGGTCATCTCCACTTTCGAGAGAATCTGGACAGCGTCAGTGCTTAGGCGCGACGTGTCCACAATCTTCGCTTCCGAGATGGCCAGCTTCAACTGGTTGATTTTCGCCTCCAGGTGGCCCTGAGCCTCCTTGGCGGCGTCATACTCACTGTTCTCACTAAGGTCGCCCTTGTCGCGTGCTTCCGCGATGGCGGCCGATGCCTTTGGGCGTTCCACGCTCTCCAGGTGTTTCAGTTCGGCTACCAGTTTGTCGTAGCCTTCTTGTGACATGTATGGCATAACTTATTTCTTTTTATATTGTTTTCAATTTACTATCATTTTAGGCAGACAAAAAATAAAGAATTCCGACTTGCACTTATTTGTCGGAATCCTCTGGACTCGTATGTCTTGTTATCAGCTGCAAAGGTAGGGATTATTTTTCAATCGGCCAAATTTTCTGACGAAAAAATGCTTTCCCGCCTTGTAAAGGGTGTTTTTTGCCCGATGGTGCTGCCGTCATTTGTCGTTGTCGAGCAGCCGGTGCAGTTCGTCGATTTCCTCTTGCGTCGTTGCCCAGCTGGTGACGAAGCGGCAGATGGTGTGGTGATGGTCGGTCTGTCCGAAGTGCGTGAACGCCACCTGCTGGCCCAACCGCTCCACCTCCTCGTTTCTGATAACGAGGAACTGCTGGTTGGTGGGTGAGTCGACATAAAACTGGTAGCCTTTCTCCTGAAACAGTTGCTTGAGTTGCATGGCCATGTCGATGGCGTGTTGTGACAGGCGGAAGTAGAGACTGTCGGTGAAAAGCGCGTCGAACTGCAGTCCGATGAGCGCGCCCTTGGCAATGACGGCGCCGTGCTGCTTCTGGATTGAGAAGAAGTGCTTGTGGGCATTCCTCCCGCTGAAGACGACGGCCTCGCCGCAGAGGGCGCCGATTTTCGTGCCGCCGATGTAGAAGACGTCGCAGTGGCGTGCCAGGTAGGGCAGCGTGACGTCGTTGCCGTCGGCCATCAGTCCGTAGCCCAGGCGTGCCCCGTCGATGTAGAGCGGCAGGTCGTAGCGCTGGCAAACCTGGTAGATGTCGCGTAGTTCGGCGGCGTTGTAGAGTGTGCCAAACTCCGTCGGGAAGGTGATGTAGACCAGTCCCGGATGTACGGCGTGATCCTTGTTGCCGTCGTGCATGAAGTCGTCGAGATAGCGGTCGAGCACGCGAGCCTCCATCTTTCCTTGTACGTCGGGCAGCGTTATGATTTTATGCTCGGTAAACTCCACGGCCCCGGCCTCGTGGACATTGATGTGTCCGGAGCCGACGCAGATGACGCCCTCATACTGGTAGAGCATGGAGTCGATGGTTGTGGCGTTGGCTTGCGTGCCTCCGGTCAGGAAGAATATCTGTGCGTCGGGCATGCCAATAGCCTCGCGTATCTTCTGTTTTGCACGCTCTGAGAACTCGTCGAAACCGTAGGGTATCGGCTTCGACGAGTTATACTTGACGAGGTTCTCCAGGACTTTCGGATGTGCCCCGTTGTTATAGTCACACTCAAATGATATCATAATGCTTCGAGCATGCGTTTAAGAACCACCGAGCACGAGATCTCGCGGTTGGCAGCCTCGGGGATGACGATGGAATTGGGCGACTCGATGACGTCGTCGGTCACGATGAGGCCGCGGCGCACGGGCAGGCAGTGCATGAACTTGCCGTTCCTCGTCCACGACATGTGCTCCTCGTCGACCGTCCACGACATGTCCTTAGAGGTAATCTTGCCGTAGTCGCCGGGATTGGTGACACCGGGGTTCGACCAGTTCTTGGCGTAGATGAAGTCGGCGCCTTCGAAAGCCTTCCGCTGGTCGTACTCCACGCGGATGTCACCCACGAACTTCGGGTCGAGCTCGTAGCCCTCGGGGTGGGTGATGACAAAGTCGACATCGGCAGCCAGCATCCACTGGGCGAACGAGTTGGGCACGGCCTGCGGCAGGGCGCGGCAGTGGGGGGCCCAGGTGAGGACCACCTTCGGACGTTTCACCTCTTTATATTCCTCGATGGTGATGAGGTCGGCAAAGGCCTGCAGCGGGTGTACGGTAGCCGTCTCCATGGCGAAGACGGGGCGGCCCGAGTACTTGATGAACTGGTTGACGACGGTCTCGGCGTAGTCGTATTCACGGTCGGTCAGCCCGGCGAAGGAGCGCACGCCGATGATGTCGCAGTAGCAGCCCATCACGGGGATGGCCTCCAGCAGGTGCTCCGACTTGTCGCTGTCCATGATGACGCCGCGCTCGGTCTCCAGCTTCCATGCGCCGGCGTTGACGTCGAGCACGATGACGTTCATGCCGAGGTTCATGGCGGCTTTCTGCGTCGAGAGGCGCGTGCGCAGCGAGTTGTTGAAGAATATCATCATCAGCGTCTTGTTCTTGCCCAAGTGCTGATACTTGTAACGGTCGTTCTTGATTTCCTGTGCTTCGGCTAAGGCCTTGTCCAGCGGGCCGATGTCGCCGACGTTCAAAAATGTTTTCATAATTCTTTCTTTATCGTTTGGTTTATTTGTAGATCTTTGCTTCACGTTTGCCACGGAGCACGTCCAGTGCATTGAGCGCCAGCGCCTCCATCTCGTCCTCGCCGGGGAAACAGTGGACAGGAGCCAGGAACCCGATGCGGCGGCGCAGACGGCTGACGATGTACTCTGAGCAGGCCAGACCGCCCGTGAGCAGGATGGCGTCGATGTTTCCGCAAAGCACGGCCGCTTCGGCGGCTATCGACTTGGCCACATGGTAGAGCATGGCGTTGAGGATGAGCTCTGCCTGAGTGTCGCCGTAGTCCTCAATGCGCTGTATGATTTCCTTCACGTTGTTCGTGCCGAGGTGGGCGTTCAGTCCGGCCTTGCCGGCAATGCGTTTCAGCAGCTGCTTCTCGTTGTACTTGCCACTGAAGCAGAGGCGAATGAGGTCGGCTGCGGGCAGGCTGCCGGCGCGCTCGGGCGAAAACGGACCCTCGCCGTCGAGGGCGTTGTTGGCATCGACGGCCCGTCCGTGGTCGTGAGCCGCCACGGAGATGCCGCCGCCCATGTGGCAGATGATGAGGTTCAGGTCCTCGTACTCGCGGCCTATCTCGGCAGCATAGCGGCGGGCTATGGCGCGCTGGTTCAGGGCGTGCCAGATGCAGATGCGGTTCATCAGCGGCGACCCGCTGATGCGGGCATAGTCGTTCAACTCGTCCACCACGCCGGGGTCTGCGATAAACGAGCGGCAGCCGGAAATCGTGGCTGCTATCTCGTGGGCTATCAGGCAGCCCAAGTTGCAGGCGTGGTTATGGAGGGCAATGCCACTGAGGGTGTCCTGTATCATCAGGTCGTTGATTTCGTAGACGCCACCCTCTAAGGGTTTTACCAGACCACCGCGCCCAATGACGGCATCGAAGTCAATGGGAATGTCAGCCTGCCGCAGTTCGTCGAGCACCAGTTGGCGGCGCAGGTCCTGCTGTTCGATGACGTCGTCGAATGGTGCCAGTTCCTCTGGCGTATGCACGATGTTGCGCAACAGCACGGGCGTGTCGTCCTCGTAGACCGCTATCTTGGTCGACGTGGAGCCAGGGTTGATGACGAGGATGTTCATATCGCAGCCAAGGCTAAGGAGTAGTACTTCGACTCGGGGCTGTCAGCGCGCGAGGGCAGCACGCAGCAGCACCGCGTGCCCTGCAGCACACCGGCGGTCTTCGTATAGCCGAAGAGCGTCAGCGTCTTGTAGAAGACGTTGCCGGCCACGATGTCGGGGAAGATGAGGGCGTCGGCCTGTCCGTCGATGGCCGAGTGGATGCCCTTCTCGCGCAGGCTGACCGAGTCGAGCGACGTCTTCAGGTCGAGCGGTCCGTCGATGATGCAGCGGCCGAAGTAGCCGCTCTGTGCCAGAGCAATGATGTCCAGGTAGTCCTTGGTGTAGGGGAAGGTCTTCTCACTGACTTTCTCGGCACAGTGAATGAGCGCGATGCGCGGTTCCTCGATGCCGAGGGCGTGGCAGACGTAGTTGACGTAGTGTACCTGCTGGCGGCGCTGTTCCTTGGTCGGGATTGGGATGACGGCGGCATCGGTAAAGAACAGCAGCTTCTCGTACTTCGGAATCTCGGCCATGGCGATGTGGGTCAGCACGTGGCCGGGACGCAGGATGCCCGTCTCCTTATTGAGGATGGCGCGCAGCACGACGTCGGTATTGACGAGACCCTTCATCAGGATGTCGGCCTCGCCGCTCTTGCAGAGTGCCACGGCGCGGCGGGCACACTCGTCCTTGTCGTCGCCGTTGACGTAGATGGGTTCGATGAATCCCATCTCCTGTCCTTTTTCCACTGCGTAGCGGGTACTGGCATCGTTGGGGCAGATGACGGCCACGCGCTTGCGGTCTCCCCGCTGCTGCAGGAAGACAATCATGTCGTTCAAAGTCTTAATGGGCTGCATAGGCACGCTTTTTTATGTTTATTTGCCGCAAAAATACAAAATAATTTGTATCTTTGCAAGCAGAAACCTAAAAAGTATGAGAAAATTCCTGTTTTTTGCACTTTTGGCCGTACTTGGCAATGCCTCAGCAGCCCAGCAGCCGCCGATGGTTCTCCATTACGACCGTCCCGCCGACCACTTCGAGGAGTCGCTGCCCATTGGCAACGGCAAGCTCGGCGCACTCGTCTATGGCGGCACCGACGACAACATCATCTACCTGAACGACATCACCCTGTGGACGGGCAAGCCCGTCGACCGCAACCTTGATGCCGATGCCCACCAGTGGATTCCCAAGATTCGCGAGGCACTGTTTGCCGAGGACTACCGCAAGGCCGACTCCCTGCAGCTCCACGTGCAGGGCCCCAACTCGCAGTTCTTCCAGCCCCTCGGCACCCTTCACATCAAGGACCTCGGCCTGGGAGCGGTCAGTCGCTACGAGCGGAGTCTCAGCCTCGACTCCTCCGTTGTCACCGACCGCTACGTGCGTGGCGGTGCTGTCGTTACGAGGGAGTACTTTGCATCCTATCCCGACCGCGTCATCGCCATCCGCTTGCGGGGCGACATCAACTGCCGCATCGCCTTGACGGCGCAGGTGCCCCACAAGGTGAGGCCAGGCTCCCTGCAGCTGACGATGACCGGCCACGCCACCGGCGACGAGCGTGAGAGCATCCACTTCTGTACGATGCTCCGTGTGCAGACCGACGGCGAGGTAGCTGCCGCCGACTCGTCGCTGACCATCAGCAGAGCCACTGAGGCCACCTTATATATAGTAAACGCCACCAGCTTCAATGGTTTCGACCGCCATCCCGTCAACGAAGGCGCCGACTACCTGGAACAGGCCACCAACGACATGTGGCATGTTCAGAACCTCAGCTACGACGAGCTGCGCGCCCGCCACATCACCGACTACCGCCAGTTTTACGACCGCGTGAAGCTGCAGTTGTCTATGCCGTCATACTATGACGGCCCCACCGACGAACTCCTGAAGGCCTACACCCACAATGACGCCAACGACCGCTACCTCGAAACGCTCTACTTCCAGTACGGCCGCTACCTGCTCATCAGCTGTAGCCGTACCCCCAGCGTGCCCGCCAACCTGCAGGGCCTCTGGACGCCCCACCTCTGGTCGCCCTGGCGCGGCAACTATACGGTGAACATCAATCTCGAGGAGAACTACTGGCCAGCCTTCACTACCAACCTCGCCGAGATGGCATATCCTCTCGACGGCTTTGTCCAGGCCCTGGCCGCCAACGGCCGGCACACCGCCCTCAACTACTACGGTATCAGCCGTGGCTGGTGTTCCAGCCATAACAGCGACATCTGGGCGATGACCAACCCCGTGGGCGAGAAGCGCGAGAAACCCGAGTGGGCCAACTGGCCGTTGGGCGGTGCCTGGCTCGTCGAGACGCTCTGGGAGCGCTACCTCTTCACCCAGGACAAGAAGTATCTGCGCGAGGTGGCCTTCCCGCTGATGAAGGGAGCCGCCGACTTCTGCCTCGACTGGCTTGTCGAGCACAACGGTGAGCTCATCACCGCCCCCTCCACATCGCCCGAAAACGAATATGTCACCGACCAAGGCTACCACGGCATGACCTGCTACGGCGGCACCGCCGATCTCGCCATCATCCGCGAGCTCCTCCAGAGCGTCATCACCGCCAGTCGGCTGTGCGGTGGCGGTGCCACCACCCCCTACGAGAAAGCCCTCGCCCGCCTCCATCCCTACACCGTCGGCAAGGAGGGCGACCTCAACGAGTGGTTCCACGACTGGCGCGACTACGACCCGTACCACCGCCACCAGAGCCACCTCATCGGCCTCTATCCCGGCAGCCACCTCACCGACCCTGCCCTGCAGAAAGCCGCCGAGCAGACGCTCATCCAGAAGGGCGACCAGAGCACCGGCTGGTCAACGGGCTGGCGCATCAACCTCTGGGCGCGGCTCCACCGTGCCGACCAGGCATACCATATCTACCAGAAACTGCTGACCTACATCTCGCCCAACGACGGCACCAACTACAGGGGCGGCGGCACCTACCCGAACCTGATGGATGCTCACCCGCCCTTCCAGATCGACGGCAACTTCGGCGGTACGGCGGGCGTCTGCGAGATGCTCCTGCAGAGCCAGCAGGGCATCATCGAACTGCTGCCCGCCTGCCCCGAGCAATGGGCCGACGGCAGCGTCAGCGGACTCTGTGCCCGTGGCGGCTACGAACTCGGCTTCTCTTGGAAGAACAGGAAGGTAACAGCATACACCGTTAAGGCCAAGACGGCAGGCCGCGTCACCTTACTCGTGAATGGCGAACGGCAGACGCTGAAGCTCAAGGCCGGACAGACGAAAGAGGTAAAGCTATAGGTAGCCCTGCGAGCGCAACTCGTCGGCTACATCGCAGAGCTCCTGATACCATGCTTCGCCGAAACGGCGCGTCAGAGGTTCCTTCAGGAACCGATAGACGGGCAGGTCGAGCGCCTGCCCTTTCTTGATGGCATCCTCGCAGATTTTCCAGCGGTGGTAGTTCAGGGCTACTGTGCCGTCAGCAAACTGCTTGGCGCGGATAGGGTAGAGGGCACAGCTGATGGGCTTGCAGAATGTCGTCTTGCCTGACCGATATGCCTTCTCCAGCGCACACAGGCAATTCTCGCCATCGTAACACGTGAACACGCAGTCCTTTCCCCTGACGATGCTCGTCACGAGGTCGCCCTCCTGGTCGGTATAAGCCACGCCCTGACGGTCGATGACGCTTTGTGCCGAGGCCGACAGGTCGCCCCATACCGTGTCGAGCGCATCCTCAATACCGGCAATCTCGTCCATCGTCACCGGTGCGCCGGCATCGCCCTCGATGCAGCACACGCCGCGGCACTTCTCGTAGTCGCAGCAGAAACGCTCGGTCAGCAAGTCGGAGGAAATCAGCACGCCGCCGACGTCGAGAATGGGGGGGAGACCCACCCCCGGCCCCTCCCTGTGAGGGAGGGGAGTAGTTACTTTGCTCGCGTTATCTTCCATTATATATACATTATATTTGCGTTACTATCGTCTATTATCAGTATGTGGTAATCACTCCCCTCCCTCCAGGGAGGGGCTGGGGGTGGGTCTACCACCTAATTGGCTCTATCCCATTCTGTCTCAGATACTCATTGCAGCGCGAGAACTGGTGCTGTCCGAACCAGCCGCCACGATTTGCCGAGAGCGGCGACGGATGGACTGACTCCAGCACGAGGTTCCTGTCTTTCGGAATCATATACGCCTTACCGCGCGCATAGCCGCCCCAGAGCATATAGACCAGATGCTCACGCTGCGAGGCTAAGGCGTAGATGGCCGCATCGGTGAACTTCTGCCAGCCGAGCATCGAGTGGCTGTTGGCCTGATGGGCACGCACGGTAAGCGTGGCGTTCAGCAGCAGTACGCCCTGCTCGGCCCAGCGCGTCAGGTTGCCCGTCGTTGGCACGGGCGTACCGAGGTCCTGCTCAATCTCCTTGAAAATATTCTGCAGCGACGGCGGGAACATCACGCCGTCCTGCACCGAGAAGCTCAGCCCGTGGGCCTGGCCTGGTTCGTGGTATGGGTCCTGGCCGATGATGACCACCTTCACTTTGTCAAACGGACAAAGGTTGAAAGCATTAAATATCAGTCGTCCCGGGGGGTAGCACGTCGTCTGACTGTACTCCTGCCGCACCGCCCCTGTCAGCTGTTCGAAGTAGGGCTTCTCAAACTCCGGTGCCAGCCGCTCCTTCCACGTCGGTTCTATCTGTACGTTCATACTGGAAAAACTATTTCTGCTACAAAGATACGACTTTTTCGGGAATTGGAATACGAGGGAAGCAGTTTTTTCTCTTTCTAACATCAATAAACGGATATTATGCGACAAATATGACAACTTTCCCCAAATATGTCGCAAAAAACGAATGTGTGTCGCAACAACCCGAAGCAAAAAACAAGAAAAAAGTTGGAACGAGCTGAAAACCGCCGTAACTTTGCATCACAATTAAGAAACAAAAGTATAAACAATTAAAAAATTACAATTATGAAAAAGATGTTAGTTCTGTTAGCTTTAGTGCTGACAATGTTTGCCCCCGTAATGGCCGATAGCGACCGAGTAATAACCTTCGAGCAGCTGCCCGCACAGGTACGGACACTGCTGAAGAAGAATTTCGCCCACAAGGTGCCCCTCGTTGTCACCGTAGACAGGGACGACTACACAGTGAGGTTCCAGAGTGGTGAGAAGGCAGAGTTTGACAAACGAGGGAACTGGAGAGAGTTCGACTGTAAGATGTCGGCTGTACCCACTGCCCTTATCCCTGAGCAGATCAAGGCCGGCGTAGAGAAGACCTTCCCTGGAGCCGTTATCGTCAAGATTGACCGTGACCGTCGAGGCACTTACGATGTGAAGTTGAATAACGGCATGGAAATAGAGTTCAATAGTTATTTCCAGGTTATCGATATTGACGATTAAGAACAGAATCCTGGAAGTCACGTCAGCCGTTTTTCTCAGTCATGTATTTCCAGTAGCGGCGGGGCATATCGCTGAGCTGCTTGCGAGGATTCATACGTTCCTTGATGCAAATGGCCTTGAAATAAGTGCGCCAGAGATTCTGTAGCAGTTGGTCGTCGCTACTAAGAACATCATCCTTAAGTTTGCCGTTCCCTAAGTCGAAGGGAACGGCTTTTTCGTCTTCGAAGGTTATGTGTATGACGGTTTTACCATCATAATAGTACCCATAGTGCCGCTTGGCATCGTAGATGAGCCAGGACTGATCGTTGAAGCGGTCGTGGAAGTGGTCGATGATGAGGGGCAGCACGTTGTGGTCGGGCGAGACGACGGCGAGATAGGTGCCGTCCTTGGCTTTCTGGAAGCGGATGAACTGTTTCATCCTCAGCTGCTCGTGCAGCACCCGTCGGGCGATGTTGGTCACAGCCAGCACGTCGGGGTCGGCAAAGTTGCGGGCGATGTCGCCCTGACGGAATACCTTGCATATATATTGGAACAGCGGCTGGTTCAGCTCCCTCAGTTCCGACAGCCAGCTGACGGAGATCAGCCGCATCGCCTCGCGCGACAGCCGTTTCTCCAGTCCGGCCCACACGCGCCGCGCCTTCTCCTCGTCAGTATGTACCTTATAGATACGGTCGCAGAATAGGGGCAGCGCGTCACCCTCCCTGAGCAGCTCCACAGCCTGCTCCTTCAGCGCGAAGGTGTCGAACACCGCCGTCAGCAGGCCGTCCATCGTGTTGTCGAATGTATATACCGTCATCTGCTGAATTCGAGTGAGAAGGTGGTGCAGTAGCCGCCAGCGGGCTGGTCTTCAAGACTGAGCGTACCGCCCTGTAGCATCATCAGCCGACGGGAGAAGGAGAGTCCGATGCCGCTGCCCGTGCGCTTGGTGGTGAAGAAGGGCACGAAGATGCTCTGGCGGGCCTCTGCGGGGATGGGCTGTCCGTTGTTGCTGACGAGCAGGACTTTGCCTGACTTCTGAATGGCAATACGGCTGGCTCCTGCCTCAATGGCGTTCTTGACGAGGTTGATGAGTATCTGGCGCAGCATGCTGAGGTCGGCACGGACGACGGCATCGTCAGGCACAGCGATGTCCCAAGCGACGTTAGGATAGAGCTGCTGAATATCAGTCAGAAGGGCCGGCAACTGGACATCCTCGACGACGGGCTGCTGTAGTTGCGAGAGCTTACGGTAGGAGTTGACGAAGGCGTTCATGTGCTGCGAGGTGGTGAAGATGGCGTGAATGCCCTCTTCGAGCGGAGTACCCTTCACGTCAGGGCGACTCAGCAGCGACTGACTGATACTTGTGATGGGGGCTGTGGCGTTCATCATCTCGTGGGTCAGCACGCGTGTGAGCCGTTCCCACGACTCCACCTCGCTCTGGTTCACCTGCTGACGGATAATCCCGCCCAGCTGGTTCAGCGTCTCCTGCATGGCCCGCTCACCAAAGAACATGCCGTCAGTAGGCATTCGGAAGGTGAAATCACGGTTGCGGATAGCCTCCTGCATCAGGTGGGCACGCAGGCGCAGCTTCCGCTGATGGCGTACGAACCACACCATGAAAGCCACAATGGCTACACCTATTATTATATATAGCCACATCATAGGCGTTTCATTTTGTTGTAGAGCGTCTGGCGGGTGATGCCTAACAGTTCGGCAGCCTGCGTGAGGTTGCCGTGACAGTGGTCGATGGTGCGGCGTATGTGCTCGCGCTCCATCTCGTCGAGGCTGACGATTTCGCTCTGCATGTCGAGCACATCCTTCAGCTTATGCACCAGCTCGTCGTTATCCCAGGGCTTAGTGATGAAGTCGGCGGCACCGTTCTTCAGTCCCTTTACGGCCAGGTTCACATCGGCGTATGCCGTCAGCAGCACCACTGGTGTCTGCGGGTGCTGCTTGCGGATGGCGCGAAGCCAGAAGAGTCCCTCGTTGCCGTTGTTCACGCCGAGGGTGAAGTTCATGTCGAGCAGCACGATGTCGATGGGCTGCTGCGCCATCAGTTTCAGTATGTCGTCAGGCTGGGTTGTGGTCAGCACCTGCTCGAAAGTGCCATCGAGCAAATAGCGCATCGCCGTGAGAATCGATGCGTTGTCGTCTACTATCAGAATCGTTCCGTACTTGTTCATGCTGCAAAGGTAATCATTTTCCGTCAAGAAATCATACAGTGAGGTGTCTAATTTTTAGACGTTCTGCACTCCGACGGCCCGAAAAGCTTGCATAGAGAGGAAGAAACCCTTAACTTTGCATCAACAAAACAGGGGAAAGCGTATGAAACAAGCATTGATTATCCTTCTTGCCCTTGCCGCAAGGCAGACCACCGCCCAAAACGCGTGGACCGTGCAGCAATGTATGCAGTATGCCGTAGAGCACAACCACGAGGTGAAGCAGGCCGAACTGCAGCTCGACAACTATAAGGTACAGAAGACGAAAGCCGTAGGCAGTTTCCTGCCTTATGTGGATGCCGGCATAGGCGCACAGTATAACTTCGGCCGGGCCATCGACCCCGAGACCAACGGCTATACCGACGTGAGCACCTTTTATAACGGCTACCAGCTGCAGGCGTCGCTGCCCGTGTTCGACGGATTCAGTCGTCTGCATGCCCTGAAGGCCGCCAAGGCCGGCGAACTGATGGGGCGGGCCAGCCTCCGCCAGCAGCAGGACCTGACGGCGCTCGACGTGCTGCAGGCCTATACCAACGTGGCCTATTACGAAGGGCTGGTCAGCATGGCTGGTGAGAAGGTACAGGAGACGACGCTGCTGCTCAAGCAGACGCGCCTGCTTGAGGAGGTGGGGCGCAAGAGCGCTGCCGACGTGGCTCAGGTGGAGTCGCAGCAGGCTGAGGCCGACTATGAGCTGACGCGCCAGCAGAATCTCCATGCTTCGGCCTTGCTCGAGTTGAAGAAGGCGATGGGGTTTCCGATAGGCGACAGTCTTGCCACCACAAGCTTCACTTCCGCCTCCTCTCCCGAAAAGAAGGGCGTTGGCTGTATTGCTGAGGCTGTCGCCCGCTATCAGATGGAAGCTGCAAAACACGAGTGGCGCCAGGCTCGTGCTTCACTTTTCCCCACTCTCTCGTTGAGTGCGGGCCTGAGCACCACTTATTTCCGGACCTTACATTCTGAGACGGCGGCATCGTTCAACAACCAGTTCAAGAACAACATGGGTGAGTACATCGGGGCCACGTTGAGCATCCCGCTCTTCAACCGCCTTCAGACCGTCACCAATATCCGCAAGGCCAAGAACAACTATAAGATTGCCCACGAGGCATACCAGCAGAAGCTGCTCGAACTGGAAAAGCTGAGCCGCGAGGCTTGGCAGGACTGGCAGGGTTACCTGAAGCAGACCGCCCAGATGGAGAAGAAGGTAGAGGCCGACTCGCTGGCTTACCAGCTGACGCGGCGCCAGTTTGAGGAGGGACTCTCGACGGCCATCGACCTGCACACCACCGGCTCGCAACTGCTGAAGTCGAAGGCCACGCTGCTGCAATGCCGGCTGATGGCAATGGTAAAGGAACAACTTGTGAGATACTATAACGGAGAACAGATATGGACAGAGTAATCGAAAAGACAAGGACACAGCGGCTGATGAAGTATTGGCCGTATATGGCTGGAGGCATCGGACTATTGGTTGTTGTGGGTTGGCTGATATTCGGCAACCACGCCTCGACGCTCAAAGTCAGCCGCGACGAACTGACCATCAGCGACGTGCAGCGCGCTGAGTTTAAGGACTATGTGCGCACCAACGGGCAGGTGCTGCCCATCCAGGTGGTGCAGATCTCGCCCGAGGAGGGCGGCATCGTGATGGAGAAGGTGGTCGAGGAGGGCACAATGGTGAAGAAGGGCGATGTCATCGTCCGTCTGTCGAACAGCAACCTCGACCTCCAGATTCTGAATGCTGAGGCTGAACTGGCCGAGAAGCAGAACCTGCTGCGCAACACGCAGGTGGCCATGCAGCAGGACCGCCTGAACAACCAGACGGAGCAGGCCCAGCTGGATATGGACACCCAGCGCCGACAGCGCACCTTCGAGCAGAACAAGCGGCTCTACGGCGAAAAGCTCATCAGCCGTGAGGACTACCTGCAGTCGCAGGAGGATTACCAGCTCGCAGCCAAGAAACGCTCGCTGATTACGAAGCGCCTGAAGCAGGACTCGCTCTATCGCACCGTTCAGATGGACCAGATGGAGGACAACCTGCAGGCGATGCGCCGCAACGTCGTCTTGGTGCGCCAGCGTAAGGACAAGCTCGAAGTGCGCTCGGCCATCGACGGCGAGCTGGGCCTGCTCGACGTGGAACTGGGCCAGAGCATTCAGCCGGGACAGAAGATTGGTCAGCTGAACGACCTCTCGGACTATAAGGTTCAGGCACAGATCGACGAGCACTACATCGACCGCGTGCGCCAGGGGCTGACCGCCACCTTTACACGTGGCGACAAGCAGTATCAGCTTCAGGTTCGCAAGGTCTATCCCGAGGTGCGCGAGGGCAAGTTCCGCTGCGACTTCATCTTCAGAGGCGAGCGCCCTGAGAACATCCGCACGGGCCAGACTTATTACATCGACTTGGAGTTAGGCCAGCCTGAGCAGGCCATCATCATCCCTCGCGGCACGTTCTTCCAGACCACGGGCGGCCAGTGGATTTTCGTGCTCTCCGCCGATGGCAGCAAAGCCTATCGCCGCCCCATCCGCGTGGGCCGCCAGAACCCTCAGCACTACGAAGTGCTTGAAGGCCTTGAGCCGGGCGAGCGTGTCGTGACCAGCGGCTACGAAGCATTTAAGGACAACGAGGTATTAGTAATGAAGTAGGACTATGAAGACAATTATCAGAAACTTTACATCGATATTCCGTAAGTTTGTTACAGCGAACCTGCTGAACCTGCTGGGGCTGAGCCTGGCTTTTGCCTCGTTCTTTGTCATCATGACGCAAGTCAACTACGACCTGGGCTACAACAAGAGTTTTACGGAGCACGAAAAGCTGTTCCGCCTGACCATGAAGTTAGGCCCTGGCATGGAGGACTATGGCGTGACGCTGCCCCGCCCACTGGTGGAGCAGTTGGCGGCAGCGTCGCCGCATATCAAGGGCTATGGCATCGAGCAGGGCTGGGTCTTATTCGACCAATTTATGGTGGACGACCAGGAGTATTCGCTGAATCTGGTATATGGCATCAACGACTTTATGAGCGTTTTCAAGCCAACCGTCATTTGCGGTGACTTGAAGGGATTGAACCAGTTGCCCAATATCGTGCTGCCGCGTTCAGAAGCGATGCGCATCTTCGGCACTGCCAATGCGGTGGGCAAAACCTTGAAATACAAATGGGTGGATGACTGGATTTTCAATGTGTGTGCCGTGATAGAAGACTATCCGGAAAACAACTTCCTGCACGGTATCAGCTTCAGGGGTATCAATGACAATGAAGGTAATTACCGCAACTGGAACTATCAGGCTTATATCCGTGTGGACGATGAAGCCAACCTGCCGAACGTGATTAGCGCTATGCGCCAGAAGGCCGTTGAGCTGTTCAAAGATGAGCTCAACATGACAACTCCGCAAGAGGAGGAAGCCCTGCAAGTGGTGTTGACGCCTATTGCCGACACCCATTTCGCGAAAGACCTCAGCAAGGATTCGCCCAACATCAAGTCGGTCAGCAGGAGTTCCGTCTATCTGCTCATCTGCTTCTCGCTGCTCATCGTCGTGATAGCCGCTGTCAACTTCATGAACTTCACCCTGGCCGAGACACCGCTGCGCATCCGCAGCATTAACACGCAGAAAGTATTGGGCGCATCGACGACCAGTCTGCGCGGCAGTCTGCTGGCCGAGGCCGTCATCATCAGTCTGCTGGCATTCGCGGGGGCGATGGTGATGGTGTATGTGGCTCACGACTTAGGCTTGCAGGAGCTGGTTCAGGGCAGCATCCTGTTGCAGGATAACCTGTGGTTGGCAGGCGTCACCTTGCTCATCAGCATCGTGGTGGGATTGTTGGCCGGGGCCTATCCGTCGTACTACGTCACGTCCTTCCCGCCGGCGTTGGTGCTGAAAGGCTCGTTCGGCCTGTCGCCCAAGGGTCGCGTTCTGCGCACCTCGCTGATCTGCCTGCAGTTCGTCGTGTCGTTCATGCTGGTCATTGGCGTGGGTATCATGTATCTGCAGAGCTACCTCATCTTCCACACCGACTATGGCTTCGACAAGGACGAAGTGATGGTGGTGCCGACAGCGCCCGACACGCGCAATCATGCCGATGCCATCGATGCCGACCTACGCAAGATTCCCGGCATTGAGGGGGCCTGTCTGGCCCAGAGCATCTTGGGCAGCAGCGACCGCTATCAGACGTGGGGCAGGGGCGAAGGCGACAAGCACATGACGTTTACCTGCATCTTCGTCGACTGGCGATTCCTCAGCGTGATGGGCATCGACATCGTGGAGGGCCGCAATTTCCGTCAGACCGATGGCGACGTGTACATCTTCAGCGAGTCGGCCAAGAAGAAATATCCCTGGCTCGCCGTCGATAAGCCTATCAACGACGAAGACATGCCCGTCGTCGGCTTCTGCGAGGACATCAAGTATGCCACCCTGCGCGTGGACGACAGCCAGCAGCCCATCGCCTTCTTGGTGCCCAGTCGTGACGGCTACTACTCGAAGGAAGGTTTCTGGCGCAACCATCTCTTAGTGCGCGTGGCGAAGGGCATGGATAAGCGCGAGGCCAAAGAGAAAGTGCTGGACGTGGTGCTGAAATACGAGCACGACAACGAGCTTGAAGTCAGTGACCTGCGCTATATGGACGATGTGCTGGAAGAATCGTACCGTCAGGAAAGGCTCTTCACCCAGCAGATTCTGCTGTTCTCGCTGCTGGCCATCCTCATCAGCATCATCGGCGTGTTTGGCCTGACGATGTTCGAGAGCGAGTATCGCCGCAAGGAGATTGGCATCCGCAAGGTGTTCGGCAGTTCTACGAAGGAAATCCTGATGATGTTCTGGCGCCGATACCTCTACATCCTGCTGGGCTGCTTCGTGGTGGCGGCTCCCATTGGCTACCTGGTGGGCCAGCACTGGCTCGAGGGCTTCGCCGTCCGCACCGCCATATCGCCCTTACTGTTCGTAGTGTCTTTCCTGCTCATCACCCTGATCACTATGCTGACGGTGACTTACCAGAGCTGGAAGAATGCCACGGAGAATCCCGTGAACAGCATCAAGAATGAGTAGGTAAATGCAAACAACAAAGAGAGAGAAATGAACAGTTATCTGAAATTCCTGAGCCGGCATAGGCTGTTTACCGTTATCAATATCGTAGGGCTTTGCCTCTCGATGGCCTTCCTGCTGCTGTTGGGCGACCTCATCTACCGCCAGACAACGGTAGAGAACTACCAGACGCGTGCTGACAGGACTTTCGTCGTTGGCAATGAAATGTGCATGATGTCGAACTTCCGTGTAGGCGAGCGACTGAAAGACCGCTTTCCCGAGGTGGAAGACTGGTGCTCTATGGCTGGCTACGGCATGACGTTCAGCATCGGCGGGCAGAAGGCCGACGCCAAAGTGCTGGTCACGGGCCAGAACTTCTTTACGTTCTTCGACTACCGCCTGCTGACGGGCGACCGTCGGAAGGTGCTCAGTGCGCCCAACCAGATTGTGGTGAGCAAGTCGTTCGCACAGCGCTATTGGCCTAACGAGAGTCCAATAGGCAAGGAGATGGTGCTGGGCGATGACGAAATGGAGTTAGGCGATGCGAACGACGGGAAAGGTCATATCACTTACACCGTCAGCGGCATCATGGACGACTTCGACCGAAGCATCGTTCCCGACGGCTATGACTGCGTGTTCAACGTAGAGAACCTTCGCCACTTCCACTATTCGGCCTGGAACGAGCAGATGAACAATGCGTCGTGCTGCGTCCTCTTCCTGATGCAACGCGAGGGTAGCAATCTGCGAAGCAAAACTGGCGATATGATCGACTATCTTAAGACGTTTTTTTGGATTTATCAGATGGAGGCGGCAAAGGAACTGACGCTCACGCCGTTCAGCACGCTCTACTATGACGCGATGGAGTGTTCGTTAGGGCAGGAAGACATCAATCACGGTAGTCGGGAGATGGCACACCTCTATGTAGTTGTTGCCCTGCTGGTGCTGGTGTTCGCCATCTTCAACTACGTGAACCTGAGCGTGTCGCTTACCACCGAGCGGTCGAAGGAGATGGCCACCCGGCGGTTGTTGGGGCTGTCGCGCCTGGAGGTCTTTGGCAAACTGATGGGTGAGAGCATTCTCTTTACTGCCATTGCCTTCGTCGTTGGCTATGTGATAGCACTCGCCCTGCAGGACAAGGCGATGGAGATGGCCAACTGTCCGCTGGATTTGCTGAAGGATACGAGCTTTGGCACTATCGTTGCCTTCCTTGTCGGGATCATCCTCGTTGCCTCATTGGCAGGCTTCGTGCCTGCCACGATACTCAGCGGCTACCAGCCTATTGACATCGTGCGCGGCACCTTCCGCCGTCGTGTCCGTCAGCGGTGGAGCCACGCGCTGATGGTCATTCAGGCGGTCTTTGCTATTGTCATGCTGACCATCACGCTATTGCTGGGCAGCAGCATCCGTGAACTCATGAACCGGCCGCTGGGCTATGACATCGAGAATATCCTCAAGACCTGGGATGTTGCCGGCTTCAGCGAGAGCCAGCGGCAGACGTTCCGCAGCAAACTGCTGGCACTGCCAGAGGTGGAAGCTGTAGGGTTCGGCTATGGCACACCATTAGAGGGACTGGAGAACCAGACGGTTTCTGCCGATGACGGAACGGTGGTGAGCATGCGGCTATTGATGGGCGACAGTTGTTTCTTCAATATCCTGAACATCCACCCTGACAGAATCTACACTGACAATGGCTTCGGGGCGAATCACCAACTGCTGCGACAGTTCGGCAAGAAGGACGACGAAAGGAAAATTGTGACTGCCGATGGAAAGGTGAATTTTGAAATTGCTGCCGTCTATCCGGATATGGTCTATCAGAACGTGATGCGCGAGAAGGAGCATCCCACACCTTTTATTATCATACGCGAAAACGAATTCCGCGACAGCACTGACAACTACGCGAGCAAAAGGTACGGCAAGCCCCGTCTGGCATTGGTTAAATATCACGGTGAGCGCCAGAAAGTGGAGGATGCCATCAAGCGACAAATCAGAGCGATGACAGGCCAAGAGGCGGGCGACGTCCACTCACTTGCTCAGAGTCACGAGGATTGGTACAAGGACTACAAGCGGTTCCTCAGCGTCCTGATGGTCTTTACGGCCGTTGCCCTGCTGATTGCCGTGCTCGGCCTGATGGCAATGAACAGCTATTTCATCAGTCAGCGCCGGCGCGAGATTGCCATCCGCCGCGTCTTTGGGGCAGAGATTAGCAGCATCACCCTGCACCTGCTCCTCACGGTTGTCATCCAGTCGGTCGTCGCTATGCTCATCGCCATCCCCCTCTCCTATTGGCTGGCTCCGAAGGTGGGCAGCATCTCCGGCCTCAGCATCCGGATGCAACTCCTGCCGTTGCTCCTCTCCCTCCTCATCGTCCTCGCTGTCAACGTCCTCACTGCCGCCTTCCAAGGCTGGCGCGCCGCCACCGAGAATCCCGTGAACAGCATCAAGAATGAGTAGGCAGAGATGACTATCCAGCCTGTTCTGACAATAAAAGAGGGGAGTATCGCGTTTCTCAATAAAGTAAGAAGATATTGTATGGACCAAGAAACCTACGAGAAACAGAAAGCCTTTGCCGGCGAGAAGGTCCCTTCGATGCATCGCCGTATGGTGGGGCACGACTATCAGGAACGGCAGATGTATATGATTACGATGGTGACCGAGGACCGCCGCCCTTTGTTAGGGCAGGTCGTAGGCAGGAGCGACGGGCAGCCAGGCACGCCCGACGCGCCGCGCACCGAGCCCTCAGAGCTGGGGCGGTGCGTGGAGCGGTGCTGGCATGAAATAGCCCTACGCTACCCGCAAATAGAGGTGCTGGCCTTTCAGCTGATGCCCGACCATTTCCACGGCATCCTCTTTGTGAAGGAGCGCATCGACAAGCCGCTGGGCAAGGTGCTGCTCGGCTTCAAGCAGGGCTGTAACAAGGCTTTCCGCGCCCTCGTTCCCTCTGTTCCGTCTGTTGCTGTATTACAGCAACAAACAGGAAAGAAGAAAGAAGACCGCAAGCACGGCCTGCTCTTTGAGCCGAGCTACAACGACAAGCTCCTGCTGCAGAAAGGCCAGCTGAAGCGCTGGAACGACTACCTGCGTAATAACCCGCGCCGGCTGCTGATGAAGCGGGAGCACCCCGACCTCTTCCGCGTACAGAGGGACTTGACCGTTGGAAACATGTCGTTCTCTGCCATCGGCAACCGGTTCCTCCTGCAGCGGCCGGTCTTGTTGCAGGTGCAATGCTCCCGCCGACTGACGGAGGCTGAGATACATGAGCGCGTGACTTTCTTTACGAAAGCCGCTGCAAGGGGCGCTGTGCTGGTATCGCCCTCCATCTCGCCGGGCGAGAAGGCCGTGATGCGTGCCGCCTTTGAGCAGGGCTTCCCCCTTGTCTATCTGCAGGAGAACGGCTTCACCGACCTGGCCAAACCGGGCGGGCAGCGCATGGAGGCCTGTGCCCGAGGGCAGCTGCTCATCCTCGCGCCGTGGGAGCACCACAACGAGCGCACAACCATCAGCCGCAGCCAATGCCTCTCCCTGAACGACATGGCCCGCACTCTCTGTTCCGTATGTTGCTGTAGTACAGCAACAGACTAAAACAGCAACGAAAGGGAAAGGAGCCCGCCAAACAGGGAGCAAACCTCCGCCAAACAGGGAGTAAACCGCCCTCTTGCCAGATTCGGACGGGCGGCCACACATCTTCGGGCGGCCGCCTTTATCAATGCGACCGAGCGGCCTTATACGTGGGGGCGGTCGCCAAAATCCACTTTTCTATCCTTCGATGTTTCCCCTCGGAGGTAGTAGACGGAAAGAGACCATGCACACAATAAAACAATGTTGCAATGCGTTTAACACATAGTAGTTAATCAAATGAGAAAGACTGTGATGAGAAAACTCTTCTTTGCGCTGCTGGCTGCCCTGACCTTCGCAGCCTGTAGCAGCGACCCTGTGTTTCACGGCATGACAACGAAGCAGAAGGAGGACTACGCCAAGGCCATAGCAGGCGAATACAAGGGAACCTATGTCATCATCTATAACGGTGGCGGCAGCGACACCAAGGCCGTTAAGAAGGAGGGCGTGCAGATGACGGTCACTGACCTGACCATGCACTCCGTCTGTTTCCACGACTATCCTGTGAGCCTGCTCTCGAACGTGGTGGAAGACCGGACTTTGGCTGAGGCTCTGGCCGGCGCTCCCAATGTGGACTTTCTGGTCGACTATAGCTTCTACAATCTGCAGGACAACGGCGACGTCAACTGGGGCTTCGAGTCAACGGCCATTCCGCTCACGCTCCATTACGGCGGCACAGACCACCACCTGATGCTGAAACTGAGCTCCCAGACCTATTTCCTTCTGACGAAAGCCAGTCTGGATGCGGGTAAGCCGTTTGCCAGTCAGGGCGTCTTCCAGTTTACGGTTGATGGCATCTACGAAGGCGACACGCTGCTTCAGAGTTTCGACGGCATCTGGCAGGATAACGGGACGGAGTATCTGACCTACTTCCAGGTCGGCGAGGACAAGGCACACTGAGGGGCTTAGGATAGGGCGTCAAAGAATCATACGCCGAACTGTCTAATTATTAGACAATCTGCTTCCGCCAGGGTGGAAAGCCTTGGAGGCATCGAGGGGAAATGCTAACTTTGCAGTGGATAATTAATTCTTTAACTTAACTGTACGATTATGAAAAAGTTAGTATTTGCAACCCTTATGTGCTTAGCAGCCATGAGTGCCAAGGCACAAGTACTCACCTCGAAGACCGTAAGCAACGTCTATGAGCAAGTATCGAGCCAGACTGAAAGCGATTACGCCTTCAATGCCGAGAGGACGGCGGGCGACATCACCACGATGTATGTCTATCAGAAGACCCTTAACCGCAAGGGCGAAGTGAGCCTGCATCCCCATCTGAAGTATGCGTATGAGTATGCTGCCGACGGCACACTGGCCAGTCGCGTAACCTACCGTTGGAGCAACAGCTTGCGCGACTGGTTGTGCGCCTCCCGCTACGACTATACTCTGGAGCATGACAGCTACCGTGCTGAATACAGCCGCTATAATCATCAGACAGACAGCTTCGACCAACCCGTAGAAAGAATGGTCTATACGCTATTCAATGGCGACATGGTAAACTGCGTCAGCTGTTACCATCGCGAACGCCCGACGAGTCCCTTCCAGTTGGACTGTCAAGTAGCTGTTAGCGGGCTGCCACAGCTCTTTGCCGGGAAATGAGGTGTCAAAGAATCATACGCCGAACTGTCTAATTATTAGACAATCTGCTTCCGCCAGGGTGGAAAACCTTGGCGGATTCGTTTTTATAGGGTAACTTTGCATCACAAAACAAATAAAACGTATGAAGAGCTATTTCAGATTCCTGTCGCGCAACAAGCTATATACCTTAATAAATATAGCAGGGCTGGTGGTGTCGCTGATGTTCATCATCCTGATGGGCGATTATACCTGGCGCCAAAGCGCTATCGACTCGTGGCACAAGAACGCCAGCCGTATCTACCTGATGGGCAATGAGAAAATGTTCTTCATGTGGCCGCAGGCAGCAGAAGAGATTAAGAAGCAATGCCCTGAGGTGGAAAAGACCTGTTGCGTGTTGAGTGCTGATGGTAGAATCAAGTATGGACAGCAGGAAGTGAAATCAAAAGATGCTGAGGAAGGCATCATCATGCTGGCTGACTCGACGTTCTTCCAGTTCTTCGACTTTGAATTGGTAAAGGGAGACCGTCAGACGGCCTTAGATGCACCAGACAAATGCGTCATCACTGAGCAGTTGGCCAAGAGTCTTTTTGGTAGTAAAGATCCCATCGGAGAATCATTACAGATAGTAGGCAATCGCCATGTGTATATCAATAATGCAGCAGATCCTTACGATAGTACTTTGGTGTATATCGTCAGCGCAGTTGCCAAGGACCTTGACCATACTGTCTTGCCTAACGAGACGCAGGTGATTGCGAGCATGGAGCGTTATCCGCAGGTGGCAGGCTATAAACTTGGAAACAATATGTTTGCTCACGCATCCACAGGTGCCATCAAGACCTTTCTCATGCAGAAGCCTGGCACGAACCTTGAGGGAAAGAAAGGGCAAATAGAAGATTACCTGCGAAAGAACTATGCCAATGCGTGGGGCAATTATGAACTGAGTCTTACACCGCTTACAGATGTCATATTTGCACCACAGAACGATGGTGTGGGTATGATAAAGGGCGACAAGACGAGACTCCAGATACTGCTTGCAGCCGTGTTGGCTATTCTCTTCTTCGCCGTGAGCAATTATATCAACCTGACGGTGGCCAATACTGGCTTCCGTGCCAAGGAAATGGCCACACGCAAACTCTTTGGCAGCAGCCAGCATGAGGTTTCGCTGAAGCTGATTGCCGAATCGACGCTGATGGTGGCCGTTTGCTTTGTCGTGGGCTTTGGCTTGGCCTGTTGTTTTCAGGACGATGCAACGGTACTGTTCAAAGGGCGGATTGCGCTGATAGACGATATTCGCTTAGAGACGATAGGCGTGAGCGCAGGCTTTGTCTTGTTGACAGGCATCATTTCGGGTATTATGCCCTCGTGGCAGATTTCGCGTTTTGAACCTATCGACATCGTGAAAGGCAGCTTCCGTTTCCGTTCCAAGATGGTGCTGGGCAAGATGTTTGTCATTCTACAGAATGTCATCACCATCACGATGCTGACTTCTGCCCTCGTCATCTGGTTGCAGTTGAACCATCTCATTCATGCGCCTTTGGGCTACAACACCAAGAACCTCTACTATGTCTATGCCCCCCAAGGGAAATTCCAGGTAGCAAGGAATTTGCTGGAGAAGATGCCGTTTGTCGAGGAGATCGGCGTTTTCCAAAAGACGACATTCTCGAAAATGAGTTGGAACTCGCAAACCATCAATCGTGACGACAAGAAGGTGCAAATGCTCTTGACCGATATGGACAGCACAGCCTTTAAACTCTATGGCCTGGAGATTCTGAAGGAATACGGTCTGACGAATGGTGGCTATTATCTGAATGAGGAGGCCATGCGCCAGTTGGGCTACACAGATGCTGACCGCGAGATAGACTGGGGTGGTGGAGATAAAAATCCAATCGCAGGCATTCTTCGTGACTTCAATCGTGTTAATGTGTTGCATGATGTGGAGCCTTTCGCTATTCGTCTGCAGGACAATATGGAGTATCCTGGCTTCTTGGTGAAGACATCTGGTGACAAGAAGGCAAAGGCGGCTTTTACAGAGATGGTCAAGGCGTTGGGCTGTCCTGAGACTGAGGCAAAATGGTTTGTCAGTGGTTTGGAGGAGGGCATCGCCGAGACCTTCGAGGACCAGCAGAACACGCTGAAGATCATTACACTCTTCACCCTTGTGGCCATCGTCATCTCCGTGCTGGGCTATCTTGGCATGTCGCTCTTCTTCATCCGTCAGCGGCAGAAGGAGATTGCCATCCGCAAGGTGATGGGTTCCTCATCGTGGGAGGTGTTGTTGCTGATGCTCCGCACGTTCTCAATCCCTATGCTGATTTCGTTTGTCATCGCTGTGCCTATCTCATGGTACATCATGCGCGACTGGCTCAGCAACTTCAGTTACCGCATCGCGCTCAGCCCTTGGATATTCGCTGCTGCCGGGTTTACCTGCTTCATCATTTCCCTGCTCACCGTTATCATCCAGAGCTGGCGCGCTGCTTCTGAGAATCCGATTAACAATATTAAGACAGAATAAGTATATGAATGTATTGAAATCACTCCATCAGCGCGGTCAGCACAACTGGATTAAGATTCTCTGCCTGGCCATAGGACTGGCTACGGGCATTGTGCTGATAGGCAAGGCTGGGTTCGAACAGTCGTGGGACAACTTCTTTCCAACGAGCGACCGCATCTATGTGGTCTATGAGGATGTCATCCGTAATGGCGAATATATACACTACTCGCAGACGCCTGGAGCTGTGGCGCCTGGGCTGAAGCGCTACTGTCCGCAGGTTGAGGCTGCCACACGCTATACAGGCTTTGCTTGGGACATGCCCTTGGTAACCGACGACGACAAGCGGGTGCGCACCAACTTTAGCCTCGTGGACAGTTGTTTCTTCGATGTGTTCCCCTTCCGTGTGCTGGCGGGTAATGCGAAGAAGGTGCTCAGTCAGGTAGAGTGCTGCATGATTCCCCTTTCGCTGGCCGAGAAACTGGCGGGGGCTGCCAACCCCCTCGAACTTGTAGGCAAGAAAGTGTTCTATAACAAGCGAGGCGGTTGGGCGCTGACCATAGGCGGCATTTATGAAGACGTGCCCCTGAATTCACGACTGCATGGCCTGGAGGTGATGGTGTCGATGCCTACTATTACAGAAGTGATATACGACGGTCGTGACAACTGGGTGGGTAACGACCGCTATATGGCCTACGTCCGTCTGGCTGAGGGCATGACGCCCGATGACCTGAAGCCTCAGATAGAGAAGATGCTGCGCGATAACATGCCTGAGGACCAGCTGAAGAAGGCTGGTGTAGACCTCGGCTTCTCCGTGCGTCCGCTGCGCGATTACCATAAGAACGACGAGGGCACACGCCGCATGACGTGGATTCTCTCGCTGCTGGCCACCGTGCTCATTGGCTGTGCCGTACTCAATTATCTCCTGCTCGTCATTGGCGGCATCAGCCGCAGGGCGCGCGAGATGGCTGTTCACATGTGCTACGGTGCTGAGGCGCGCCATATATATCATAAGGTGATAGCCGAGAGCACAGTCCATCTGCTGCTGTCGCTGGCTCTGGCAGCCCTGTTGCTGCTCCTGGCCAAGGACACGGTAGAGGAACTGGTGGGCGCTCCCTTGGCGGTGCTGTTGACCACGGGCAGCAACGTGTGGGTGATTGTCACGACGTGCATCGTCGTGCTGCTTGTCACGGGTCTGGTGCCGGGCTATATCTATACCCATGTGCCCGTGGCGGCTGCATTCAAGCACTACAGACAGAGCTACCGCCTGTGGAAACTGCTGTTGCTCGGCCTGCAGTTTGCTTCGGCTACGTTCCTCATCGTGCTACTGATAGTGGTGGGCCGGCAGTACAGGATGATGGTCAACGACAATCCCGGCTACGACTACGCCACGCTTGGCTCGGTGCTGAAGGACGGCGTAAGCAGCGAGCAATGCCAGTTGGCGATGGAGGAGTTGCGGAAGTTGTCGTGCGTAAAGGGTGTCACGATGGCGTATGCTAACCTGACGGAGCACCAAAGCGGCGACAACATCTATCTGCCTGGCAGCGAGCGAGAGAATATGAACATCGCAGACCTCTACTACGTTGGTGACGGCTATTTCGACGTGATGGGCATCCCCATCGTCTCGGGCCGTACGTTTACAGAACAGGCCGACACGCTGCGCGAGGTGATGGTGAGCCGGCAGTTTGAAGAGCGCATGAAGCAGATTGCCGGTTGGGACCGCGCCGTGGGCAAGCAGATTATCTGCACCTCGTTCGAAGGCCCTTACACCATCGTCGGCGTGTATGAGGACACCCGCATTGGCAGCATCACCAGTCCAGATACCCGTCCCAGCTTATGCTACTACAGCCGCAAGCCTGACCAGATGCATTATATCTTGATTCGCTTCCAGTCGATGGAAGGTCTGGAGGCTGCCAATAAGCTGGTGAAGGAACTGATGACCGACAATCCCGACATCGCCATCACACCCTATAACCAGATGGTGACAGAGCTCTATACCGACGCCCACCGCTTCCGTACGACGGTGATGATAGGCGGACTGGTAGCCCTGCTGATAGCCCTCATCGGACTGGTCGGCTATCTGGCTGGCGAGATAGGGCGCCGACAGAAGGAGATTGCCATCCGCAAGGTGAACGGCGCAACGATAACCGATGTGCTCAGGCTGTTCCAGACCGACATCCTGCGCGTGGCTTTGCCTGCCGTCGTGATTGGCGCTGTGGGAGCTTGGTATGTTGCCCGCCTGTGGCTGGAGCAGTTCAGCGAGAAGACCGCGCTGTCGCCCCTCATCTTTATTGGCGGTGCAGCGGTGGTGACAGCCGTCATCCTCAGTGTGGTATGCTTGGGCTGCTATCGCGTGGCCAGCAGTAATCCTGTCGATTATCTCAAGAACGAATAGAAGACCCTCCCCCCAGCCCCTCCCTAAAGGGCGGGGAGTATTTACTTGCTTAACAGATAAGTAAGTGAACAA
>JAFPVW010000093.1 GCA_017395215.1 Prevotella sp.
ATTACGAGACCATAACGCCCGACTGCCGCCGTGTCCGCGACGACCTGCAAATCCAAGGCTTCTACAACTTCGACTATGAACTGAAAAGGCTAATAGAAAGACTCAAATAAAACGATATGAACAAGCAAAACATCATCACCGTGCTGCTCAGTTCTTATGGTTAATCAGATTCACCACGACTTTCACCATCACGTCCTTCTCCTCCGTCCTGCTTTCGGCAATCATCAGGGTCAGGGCAACGAGGGTGTTGTCGGCCAGACGCTTGCTGCCGTCAGCACGATAGAGGATGCCGTTGTTGTTGAGGAACCACAAGAAGAGCGTGGCGGCAATGCGCTTGTTGCCGTCGCTGAACGAATGGTTCTTCGTCACGAGGTAGAGCAGCATGGCAGCCTTCTCCTCGACGCTTGGGTAGAGTTCTTCGCCTCCGAATGTCTGGTAAATCTGTCCGATGCTGCTTTTGAAGGAGTCGTCCTTCTCGTTACCGAAGAGCGTGCTGCCGCCAAACTTGTCGCGCAAGCGGACTATTTCCTGCATGGCGTTCTCGTAGGTGGCGTGGAAGGGTTCTTCCTTCGTGGTGTCGTCTATGGTCAGCCGCTCGTAGTCGTAGTTATCGAGCGTGTCGAGGGCATACGAGTAGTCCACCACCACGTTCAGCAGGTCCTGGCTCTCAACGGTGTCGGGCACCTCCTGGTTCGTGATGGCTCGTCCCACCACCTGCACCAACTGGCGCAGCTCGCCTATCTGCTCCTGTCGTATGTGGTCGTTGACGGCGAAGCCCTTGATGAGGTATTGCTTCAGGATGCGGTTTGCCCATTGGCGGAACTTGACACCCCGTTTCGAATTCACGCGATAGCCTACGGAGATAATCATGTCGAGATTATACATAGGAATCTCACGGGTAACCATACGATTACCCTCTTGACGAACTTGTCGGAATTTCCGACAGGTTGGATTTTCCTCCAATTCCTCGTCTTCGTAAATATGCTGGATATGTTCCACGATGTTCGTTCTGGACGACTGAAACAGTTCCGCCATTTGCGCCTGTGTCAGCCACACCGTCTCATTCTCCACCCGCACATCAATCTGCGTCTGTCCATCCTCCGTCTGATAGATGATGATTTTATCCTCCATAATCTTCAAATTTTGCCGCAAAGGTACAACAAACAATTAAGACAAGGAAAGAAAAATTAGAAAAACAATGAAAAAGACTATCATCACCGCGCTGCTCGCCCTCGTCGCATTGGCGGGATGGGGACAGCGGAAGGATAACAAGATATACTTGCACGGAGTGGTGGCCGACGGCTTTACAAAGGCTGCCGTCATGGATGTGAAGGTCATCCTGATGCGCGAGGACTCTACCGCGGTGGACACGACGAAGACCTACGAGAGCTACGGCTATTCCAGCGGCATCGGGCGCCATCCGTCCACCACGCATTATTATTTCAACATCAAGCGCGAGCCTGCCAAGTACATCCTCAAGGCGGAACATCCCAACTACGAGACGGCCTACGCCAACTTCGAGATGAAGCAGGTGGGCAAGCGCCTTCAAGACATCGAAGGGCCGAAAATCTACCTGAAGAAGACGGCAACGGCGCATCATTTCGAGGGTGGCACCATCGGCGAGGTAGTAGTAAAGGCCACAAAAGTAAAGATGGTGTGGCGCGGCGACACGTTGGTGTTCAACGCCGACGCCTTCAACGTACCCGAAGGCTCAATGCTTGACGGACTTATCAAGCAGCTGCCGGGTGTGGAACTGAAGGACAACGGCGAGATCTTCGTCAATGGCAAGAAGATTGACAACCTGACGCTCAACGGTGCCGACTTCTTCAAGGGCAAGAACAAGATTATGCTCGAGAACCTGCCGTACTTCACGGTGAAGAACATCGAGGTCTATAAGAAGCAGACCGAGGAAAACAAGTACCTCGGCATCGACGACGAGGACAAGAAGGAATATACGATGGACGTCATCCTGAAACGGGAGTACAGCATCGGCGGCTCGGCGAACGTCGAGGCGGGAGCCTCCCCCGACCCCTCCGAAGGAGGGGAGTGGCGTTACAAGCTGAAGGGCTTCGGCCTGCGCTTCAGCGACCATACCCGCGCCGTGCTCTTCGGCGGATTGAACAACATCAACGAGTCGATGTCGTATGACACCTACGACAGTGAGTATAAGGACAAGTCGCAGCAGTCGGGCGACCTGCATTTCAAGCAGGTGGGCGGTCAGTTCGTCTATATGGCCGGTGAGGACAAGCTGACGAACTCTACCGAGGTGAACGCCACATGGAGCGATGAGTACAGCGTAAACCGCAGTCAGAGCGAAACCTACCTGAACACGGGCAGCACCTTTGGACAGTCGGAAGGCATCAGCCGCAGCATGCCCAGCAGTTTCTCGCTGAAAAACACGCTACGGACCACGGGCAAGTACCGCCTCTATTCCTCTGCGAACATCAGCTACAGCCGCAGCCGCTATGAAAGCGAGGGCTGGAACGTAAGTACTGCCGATGCCATGATGAAGGACAGCATCAACAGCTCATGGTACCGCTCGCGCAGCCAGTCAGACAGGCTGTACGGTAGTGGATATGCCTATATAGCCAAGCGTCTGTCGTCGGGCGACTCGTTCACGCTCGACCTTCAGGGCAACTTCGACCGCCAGTATCGCCCCGAGTCTACCAGTCAGAACCATTATGTCTATCACCAGTTAGGCACGCAGGATCATCGCGACCGCCGCACGGAGACGCCCGCTCATTCCTACGACTTGCATACAAGCCTGACCTATAACTATAACCTGAACGAGCACCTGCGCATCAGCCCCACCGTAGGCATCGGCACAGGCGACAACCATGGCGACCGCCACGAATACCTGCGCGACAGCGTTGACTACCTGTTCGACGCGAAGAACAGTTATGAGCAGTCCACGCAGACGCTGTACCGAAGGACAAGCCTGAACGTCGACTATAGCAAGAGCTTGAAGAGAGGGTATCTTGGCATCTACAGTCAGCTGAGCGCCAACTTCCAGCGGAAGCGCATGGACTACAGCAGCGAACCACTCACCACTACCCTGACGCGCCACTACACGCTGTGGAGTCCGAATGTCTATATGTTCTACATGCAGCAAGACTCCATCAAGCGGCAGGACTTCACCATACAATACTATATGTGGCCGTCGACGCCGTCGGTCACCGACCTCATCGACCGTCCGATAAGCAGCGACCCGCTGAACATCTTCCTCGGCAATCCCGACATGAAGATGTCAGCGCAACATAACCTGTCAATGTCGTACAGCCATCATCGTGACAGCACAGACCTCAACATACGCATCGGACTTAATGGCAGCCTGACACACAACGCACGGACGCAGGGCTATACCTACGACACAACGACGGGCGTGCGCACCTACCGGCCTGAGAACATCGGCAGCGGCAACTGGACCACCGGGCTGACCGTCAACTGGAGCCGCGCCCTGGACAAACGGAAGTTCTGGCACATAGGCAACGAACTGGGGCTGGGCTACAACAAGAGTACCGGCCTGGCCATTGCCACGGTCTTCCCTCCTTCGGGGGGATCAGAGGGGGGCTTTAGCCGCGTCGGCACCTTAACCTTGAACTACAAGCCCAGCATCCAGTTCCAGAAAGAAAAACTCACGCTGCAAGCCAAGGGCGACATTGGCTATCGCAACATCCATCGCAACATCACCTTCGGCGAGCAGCCCACCGACGTCTGGGACATCAGCTACGGACTGAACGGTAACTACAAGCTGCCGTGGAACCTTACTGTTGACACCGACCTCACGATGCACTCCCGCCGTGGCTACACCGATGCGGAAATGAACGATAACCGCCTCTACTGGGACGCCTCGCTCACCAAGTCGTTCCATCAAGGACAATGGCTCCTGAAGCTCCGTGGCTACGACCTCCTCGGTCAGGTCAGCAGCCTCCGCTACAGCATCAACGCCCAAGGCCGCACCGAGACGTGGACCAACTCCATGCGCCGCTACGCCCTCCTCACCGTCAGTTACCGATTCTCGCAGAAACCAAAGAAAGAACAATGAACAAGGAAACCGCCGTTTGCCCGCTCTGATAATTATTAATATATTATAAATTAAACAATATATCAGCATTTTATTTGCAAGATTATAGAAATTATACTATCTTTACAGGCAACAAAACAGAAATGGTATGTGGACAGAATTAAGTGACCCTGCCATCCTGCAAAGACTGGGTGGCAGAATCCGTGACTATCGGATACGGATGGAGATGCCCCAAATCGTAAATTAGCAAGATGATACTCGTAGTAGATGATGATAAGACCATACGCCTCTCGCTGAAGCTCATTCTGGAGCGCAACGAGTATGAGGTGGCATTGGCCGAAGGTCCTAAGGAGGCCGTGCAGATAGTCCGCAATACGCCTGCCGTAGAGCTGGTGCTGATGGATATGAATTACAGTATGTCCACCGACGGCGAGGAGGGCTTGACGCTGCTCAAGCAGGTAAAGGTGTTCCGCCCCGACGTGCCGTGCATCCTGATGACGGCATGGGGCACCATCGACCTCGCCGTGCAGGGTATGCGTGCCGGTGCCTTCGACTTCATCACCAAGCCGTGGGACAACGGCGTGCTGTTGGAGCGGATAGAGACAGCAAGGAGCCTCACCCCCGACAGCCTCACCCCCGACCCCTTTCCTAAGGAGAGGGGAGTATATAGTTCTTCCGCAGAAAACTTAACGGCCAAAGGTAATCACTCCCCTCTCCTTGGGAGAGGGGCCGGGGGTGAGGCTTTTGGGAGAGGGGCCGGGGGTGAGGCTTTTGGGAGAGGGGTTGGGGGTGAGGCGTTTTCCCGCATCCTTGCCACTGTGGCCCGCGTGGCTCCCACCAATGCACCCGTATTGATAACCGGGGAGAGCGGTACGGGCAAGGAACTCATTGCCGAAGCCATTCACCGGCAGAGCCGACGTGCCAACGGTCCGTTTGTGAAAGTGAACCTCGGCGGCATCTCCACGTCGCTGTTCGAGAGCGAGATG
>JAFPVW010000094.1 GCA_017395215.1 Prevotella sp.
AGTGAAAAGTGAAAAGTGAAAAGTGAAGATGACACAACAAGAATACCCTTCAAGACTGCTTGAGAACGCAGTATCGCAGTTCGCGCGACTGCCCGGCATAGGGCGCAAGACGGCACTACGGCTGGTACTCCACCTGCTGCGGCAGGAAACCGAGGACGTCGAACAGCTTGCTGCGGCACTGACCACGATGAAGCGCGAGGTGAAGCGCTGCAGCGTCTGCCACAACATCAGCGACCAGGACGTATGTCCTGTATGCAGCGACCCGCGACGCGACCAGACGACGGTGTGCGTCGTTGAGAACATACAGGACGTGATGGCCATCGAGAACACCCAGCAGTTTCACGGACTCTACCACGTTCTAGGCGGCGTCATCTCGCCGATGGACGGCATCGGGCCCAGCGACCTCGAGATTCAGTCGCTCGTGGAGCGGGTAGTAGAGGGGACCATCAAGGAGGTCATCCTGGCACTAAGCCCCACAATGGAGGGCGACACCACCAACTTCTACATCTTCCGCAAGCTGGCTCCTTTCAGCGACCTGCGCATAACGGTCATCGCCCGAGGCGTCTCGGTGGGCGACGAACTGGAATATACCGACGAGGTAACACTGGGACGATCCATACTAAACCGCACATTATTCGAAGCAAAATGAAACAAGTAAGACTGACACTGACCGTCCTCTTCTGGACGATTCTCGCGCTGGCACTCATTACGGTGGTGCTCTTCGAGACCGGTGTACTGGAGTTCGGCTTTTACGCCAGCGACCAGGTGCAGGCCGAGTTCCTGCTGACCATCATGATGGAGATTCTGACGCTGGCCGCCATCCCGGTGGCGCTGAAGCTCTTCAAGTTCAAGAGCGTCAGGGCCGACCTGATAGCCCGCAAGCATGAGGCTCTACGCAAGTGGGGACTGCTGCGCCTGCTGATACTGCTGGTGCCGATGCTCGTCAACACCTTATTATATTATGCATACGGGAAGACAACCTTCGGCTATATGGCCATCATCTTGTGCCTGACGCTGCCGTTTGTCTATCCGGGCAAAGAACGCTGTGAGTCGGAAGTTGAGGAATGAAGCTGTCAGTCGTTATCGTCAGCTACAACGTATGTAGCTATCTGGAGAAGTGTCTCGACAGCGTGGAAAAGGCGCTCGCGGGCATCGACAGCGAGGTGTTCGTCGTCGACAATGCCTCGACGGACAACACGATGGCCGTCTTGCCCGGACGCTATACGTGGGTCAGGTTTATCGCCAACGACGAGAACCTGGGCTTCGCACGCGCCAACAACATCGCCATCAGGCAGGCACAGGGCGAATATGTGCTGCTGCTGAACCCGGACACTACGGTTGCCGAGCATACGCTGCGCGAGGCTGTGGCCTTTATGGACGACCATCAGCAGGCCGGCGGAGCGGGCGTGATGATGCACAACGAGGACGGCACGCTGGCACCAGAGTCACGACGGGCCATACCGACGCCCTGGGTTTCGGCTCTGAAGATGCTGGGCTTCACAAAGCGATACTACATGAGCCATCTGCCCTGGGATAAGACCTGCCGCATTGAGGTCATCAGCGGAGCCTTCTGCATGCTGCGCAAGTCGGCACTCGACAAGATCGGACTGCTCGACGAGGACTTCTTCATGTACGGCGAAGACATCGACCTGAGCTACCGGCTGCTGAAAGCGGGCTACGAAAACTGGTACCTGCCGCTGCCCATCACGCACTATAAAGGCAAGAGCACACGCAAGACCGACTACCGCTACGTCCACGTGTTCTACAAGGCAATGCTCATTTTCTTCCACAAGCACTACAGCCATCTGAGCATATTCTACACGCTGCCAGTCAAGGTGGCTATCTATTTCCGCGCACTCATTGCCCTGATCGACATCCTACGACAAAAGCTTCACCTATGACAAACGCCGGAACAATACGTCTGAGGGCAATGGAGCCTGAAGACCTCGACATGCTCTACACGATAGAGAACGACCGAGAGCTGTGGGACATCGGCGCCACCAACGTGCCCTATTCGCGCTATGTGCTGCACGACTACATAGCCAACAGCTCGGGCGACATCTACACCGACCGCGAGGTAAGACTCATCATCGAGAACGGGGTGGGGGAGACCGTCGGATTGGCCGATATCACCAACTTCGATGCGAAGAACCGTCATGCGGAGGTGGGCATCGTCATCGCCCGGGGACACCGGCAGAAAGGCTACGCGCTGAAGGCCCTCGAACAGGTCGTCGATTATGCGGCCCGTGTTGTTCATCTGCGTCAGCTTTACGCCATCATCAATGCCGACAATGAAGCCTCGCTCCAGCTGTTCCGCAAAGCGGGCTTCAGCGACGCTGCCACACTGAAAGACTGGCTTTACGACGGGATAATCTACCACGCTGCCGTCGTTATGCAGATATTTTTGTAAAAAAGTGCCGAAAAGTTTTGTGGGTTCGGAAATTATTATTACCTTTGCACCCGCAAACAAGGAAATGCGACCCGAGGTGCGTTAGTTCAGTAGGTTAGAATGCCTGCCTGTCACGCAGGAGGTCACGAGTTCGAGTCTCGTACGCACCGCAAGAAAGATCACTGGATTCTGAAAGGTTCCGCTGGGCTTTTTTTGTGACCGATATACTGACTTGTAACACATTAAAGAAAGGATAATAGAAAATGAGAAAATCGATGCTATTTATCATAATAATGCTTGCCGCACAGTCGCTGAGTGCGCAGATTCGTACAGAGAAACTGACTGTCTACAAGCAATTCAAGCCCTCAACCATCATGCTGAAGGACGGACGCGAGCTGAAACAGCCGCTGACGAACATCTTCCTGAAGAACTCATCGCTGCTCTATATGAACGGCACAAACTCGATGGAGGCCAATATGGACAATATCATCAGCGTGAAGTTTGACGACCGCCAGTATATCAAGATCGACACGATGCTCTATTATCTGGTCGACACCATCGGAAACGACGCGCTCTATCGTGCTACCGTGATGGACATGCCGGCTTACTATCAGCAACTCAAAAACAATAAGGTCATCACTAACATTGACTTCGGCGACCAGATTCAGACGTCAGCCATTGATATCAGCACGGAGGACGACTACAAATTCCCGCTCATCGATTTGTTCTATTATCGGTATAACGGCGAGTTCGTGCGCACGCACGAGCGTAATCTCGGCCGAATATTGCCAAAAGAAAAACTGCGCATGCTGAAGACATTTGTCAATCTGCCTGACTTCAGCTGGACCGACGAAGATAGTCTGCTGAAACTCCTGAAAGCTCTGCAGTAAGTTTTTTCATGAATGATAAGAGGCGGGATTGTTTATCCCGCCTCTTATATGAAGCTACTTTACCCTATTTATCATAATATCGATTATGCAAAGTTATCTCATACATGTCGACTCCTGCCACCTCTGCCAGTTGCTGTGCAACGCCCTTGGTTGTGCCCGATGCCGATAAATCTTCTCCAGACCGTCAAGGCTGCGGGCATTGGTAAGCAGTTTCTTGCCGTCGAGAGATTACTTGTTTCTGCTTGCTGCCACCCAGACGGGCTCTTCGCTCATCACGGGCTTGTTGACGGCCATCACGCCTGAGAGGTTGTGAGGCACGTAAGGCTCTTCAAGGTAGCGGATGTCGTCGGCAGTCAGACGGACGTCGAGTGACTTCACGGCTCCTTCGATGTGGTGCAGCTTGGTGGCTCCCACGATGGGCGACTCCACCTTCGTCAGCAGCCAGGCCAGCGAAATCTGCGTCATCTCCACGCCGTAGCGGTCGGCCAGTTCCACGACGCGCTCCACCACCTGGTTGTCCTGCTGGGCTGTGGCATCATACTTGAAGTGCATGAACGCGTCCTCTTTCTGCCGCTTCGAGGTCTCACCCGGACGCTTGGCCAGCTTGCCTGAGGCCAGTGCGCTGTAGGGCGTCTGTGCGATGTTGTCCTCACGGCACAGGGGCTGCATCTCGCGCTCCTCCTCGCGCATAATCAGGTTGTAGTGGTTCTGCACCGAGACGAACTTTGCCCAGCCGTGTTTCTCTGCCAGCGCATTCATTTTGGCCAGCTGGTAGGCATAGACATTGGCGATGCCGATGTAGCGGGCCTTGCCTTGACGGACAGCCTCGTTCATGCCTTCAAGAATCTCCTCGGCAGGCGTCTTGTAGTCCCAGATGTGGTAGATGTAGAGGTCGACATAGTCCATACCGAGATGCTGCAGGCTCAGGTCGATGTTGCTGAGCACGTGCTGGCGACCACTGATGCCCTGCTGGATTTCTGCGTCTGTTCGCGGCAGGAATTTTGTAGCCACCACCACGTCGTCGCGCTTGGCCATATCGCGCAGGGCACGTCCGACGTACTGTTCGGATGTTCCCAACTGATAGGCAATAGCCGTATCGAAGAAATTCACGCCCAGGTCGAGTGAGCGGCGTATAATCTCGCGTGTCGGCTCCTCGCCAATCGTCCACGAATGCTGTCCGATGGTGGGGTCACCGAAGCCCATACAGCCCAGGCAAATGCGCGACACACGCAGGTCTGAGCTACCAAGTTTTACGTAGTCCATATTATTTCTGCTTATTGAATATCAGTTTCATCGTCTCGGGGTCGAGCGGCTTCATCGTGGGCAGCTTCAGGTCTTTCACCATGTGGAGCGTGCCCTGCTTGTACTTCAGGAAGTGGTCGGTCTTCAGGTGCTGCTGATAGGCTTCCTCGGAGGCATAGATTTCGAGGATGCGAATCTTCGTGGAGTCCTCGGCACTCTGCATGGGGAACAGACAGACGACACCCGGCTCCCGTTCCACACTCAGACGGTCCACCTCGTTGGCTGCTTCGAGATACTCCTTGAGGTGCTGCGGGTAGACCTCGATCTCAGCCAGGCGGACTATCATCGTCTCATTTTCTTGTGCTGCTGCCGTGAGGGAGAGCACCAGGGCAAACATTGTTATAATTCTTCTCATATTCATTAGTCGATTTAATCCTTTGTTTATTCTATGATTCGCTTCTCTCCGTCGATGATATAGATGCCATTACGCGGCCCTGCCACCTTCTGCCCATTGAGCGAATAGAACTCATTGTTGCCGGCTTTTCCGGATTTCACAGTACGGACGGCTGTTGTCTGCTGATACAGACTGATGCCATCGAGCCATGAGCGGATAGCCGTGCGGTTGTAGGAGGAATAGGTGACGTCGAATCCTTTCAGGATGACGCTCTCGGGAGCCAGCTTGGCAATGGCGCTGATGGTCTGTCCGAAGCGTCCTCCGCCCATCGAGCAGAAGGGCACAATGGTCTTACCGCTGAAATCGTCGTGCATGAGGAAGGAACGGACAGGGGCAGGAATAGACGCCCACCAGTTGCAGTAGCCCAGCAGGATGACGTCGTAGTCGGTCAGGTTGGGCACATAGGCCTTCAGTTCCGGCACAGCCTGATTGCGATATTCGGTGAGTGCTTCGGCATAGAGTCCCTGCGAGTTGTAGGTGGCGGAATAAGGTGTCGCCCTCTCAATGCGGACGATGTCGTAGCCCGTCATCTCGTGGATAATCTTTGCCAGTCCATCGGTGTTGCCCGTCTGCGAGAAATAGACGATGAGCACCTTTCCGCCCGGATTTACGGCCTTTGCTGCGCTGACGCTCTTCAGTTCGCCTGAAGCCGTAGCGGCACTACGAACCACGCGGAAGCCTGTGGCATAGAGCGGCACGTCGGCAGGGAAGGCACTGCGATAGGCCGAGCGGATGTGCTTGGGGAAGTCGTTCCATCCGCCTCCGCGAACCACCTTGTAGCGTCCTTCCTCCGTGTGAGTGCCGTAGGCTGCATACCAGTCCCAGGTCCATTCAGCCACGTTGCCGTGCATGTTGCGCAGTCCGAAGGCGTTGGCGGGATATTCGTTTACCTCCACCGTATGCTGCAGGTAGCCGTTCACCCAGTGCCCGCTGGCATCGTTGTTGTAGCCGTAGGCATTGTAGCAGTTGGCCTCAGAGTCGTGTACGTAGTCGCCAAAGTTAAAGGGCGTCTGCTTGCCGCCACGCGCAGCATATTCCCATTCTGCCTCCGTGGGCAGACGGTAGCCGTTGGCACTGAGGTTCCAAGTGACGGTGGTGCCGCTGATGGTGTAACAGGGTGTCAATCCCTCCTGCCGGCTCAGCGCATTGCAGTAGGCGACGGCATCATACCACGTCACATTCTCAACAGGCAGACTGCTGCCTTTATGCTCACTTGGGTTCTTACCCATCAGGCGCTCATACTCCTGCTGCGACACCTCTGTGCGCGACATCATGAAGTCGGCCACCGTCACCTCATGGAGTGTCTCGTCAGCATCACGCTCCGGCTCCGTAGTGGGGCTTCCCATCTGGAACGTACCACCTTCGATGAGCACCATTCCTTCGTCCTGTGCCCCAGCTGTGCAAGCCGATAAAGCCATCATTGCTGCTGTCATTACCAACTGTCTCATCATCTTACAACCTTCTTGCCATTTTTAATGTAGATACCCTTCGTTGGCTCCTCAACCAGCAGCCGACCGCTCAAGTCATAGTTGCGGGCGGGTGCAGTTGTTGTTTTGGCTTCGCTGATACCGGTAACAGTCTGATAGTTAATGGCAGTGAGCCAGTTCTGAATCAGCGTTGAGCGCCTGGAGTGGTTGGAGCTGTTAATCCAGAGATTCTCGCTGAAGTATTGACCGTTAGGAACAAGCCGCTTGCAGTCGGCAACAACACCGCTGATGCCGCTGCTGGCACTCGACACAATCAGTCCGATGTTCTTGCCTGCCATCTGCCCACCGCAGTTGAACAGGTAAGTTTGCATATTGGCTGCCATCTGGCTCCACCAGAGGGGTGTAACGATGATGATGGTCTGATAGTCGCTCAGCGATGTCGTTACGGGGTCGATGGTCGGATAGCTGCTGGCAGCGTTGGGGTTGGCCTTGATGGCGTTGAGCAACTGAGTGCCCAGCGCATAGCCGTTAGCTTCGTACTTCAGTCCTTTCTCGGCAGGTTGAATCTCCAGCACGTCAGCCTGAATCTGGCTGGTCAGCGTGGTCACAATCTCACGGCAGTTTCCCGTATAGCTGTAGTAAACCACAAGCGTTTTTGCCGTTGCGCCTGTACACAGCGATGTAAGCATGGCACAAACGAAGAACAATAATTTTTTCATATACATCTGTTATTTGAATATTTGATTGGCATTCTGGTAGAGAATCATCTCGCGAAACGGTGCAAGGTCGGGCTCGGTGGACAGGTATTGCTTCATCCTTGCAAGACTCTGCGTGAGCACTTGCGGGGCAACGTACGGATAGTCGGAGCCGTAGAGCAGATGGTCGGGTGTGGTGATGGTGAGCATCATACGGATGACCTCAAGCGAGTGTGCGCCGGCAAGGTCGTAGTAGAGGGCACGGAGGTTGGCCTCGTAGTCAATCTCGCCCACCATCTTGTTGGCCTGCATCACGGGTGTCAACGACTTCATGCGAGGTATGGCCAGCGGCAGATAGGCTCCGCAATGAGGCACCACAACCTTGATATGATTGTAGCGAGCCAGTACATTGCGCGAAATCATGTTCGTCACGGCACGGGTAGTCTCTGAGAGATATTCCTGCATGGCAAGCGGCGTCTGCTGCATCACCTGGCGATTGACTGGCTCAGGACGATGGGGATGCAGGATTATGACAGCCCGTCGCTCATTTAAGACTGAGAAAAGCGTATCGAGTTCAGGTGCGCCGAGGTATTGCCCGCTAACGTTTGTGGCCAGTTTGATGCCGTCGGCCTTCAGCGTGTCGAGTGCATACTTCGCCTCTTCAATGGCTTTCGAGACATCGGGCAGTGGGAGGGCAGCACAGAAGAGGAATCGCCCTGGGTGTTCGCGCCTGATACGGGCGGCAGCCTCATTGGTTTGTCTCACTACTTCAGAGGACGAAGGTTGTGGTGCCGCCAACGTCAGAACAGATGTCTGCACCCCAGCTTCATCCATCCACCTGAGATGCTCGGTCACGTCGTACTTCGGCAAGGGGAAACCCTCGTCCATCAGCCTACCCTCTTTGTCAAGAGCCGACACAAACTCAGAAGTGATGATGTGACTATGCACATCCATCACGTTCTGAGCCATTGTTGCAGTTGCAATCATCGTTGCAAATATAATAGTCCTAATCCTTTTCATCCCAAGTCTATTTACTCCCCTCTCCAACCGGAGAGGGGGCGGGGGTGAGGCTTTTACTCCATACTGTGTTCCCAACCGCCACGCGTATCAATGCCTGTAGCATCGGCAAGTGCTTCGAGCTTGGAAACCTCTTCAGCAGTCAGTTGAATCTTGGCAGCCTCAGCAGCCTCTACGACGTGGCGCTCCTTCGTGGCTCCGATGATGGGCAGCGTCCCCTTGGCGATGGCCCAGGCAATACCAATCTGAGAGCACGAGGCACCATATTTCTGTCCGATGGCGGTCATCTCGTTGGTCAGCGCCTCCAGCTG
>JAFPVW010000095.1 GCA_017395215.1 Prevotella sp.
AAGGGAATGGCATGGTCCGTCGAAGGAAGTCACGCCTTAGCAACTATCACTGTGGCAGAAAGGAACGCTGAGAGGTATGACATGCTCATAGGAAAAGCACCAAGGTTTGCTTTTGCGGCATAATTCCAACTGCACAGGTCGAAATATTTTAGCCTTTCAGCCTTGTTTCAGCGCCTCGATGTACTCGTAGAGCTTGCGGTAGAAGGGGTGGCGCGTCATCGTCAGCACGTCGCCGAGGATGATGAGCTTCATGCGGGCACGGGTAATGGCCACGTTCATGCGGCGCAGATCGCGCAGGAATCCAATCTGCCCCTCGTCGTTCGAGCGCACCAGCGAGATGACGACAATATCGCGCTCCTGACCCTGAAAACCGTCGACGGTGTTGACGGTGATGAGGTGTCGGAAGGGCTTGAACCACTCCTTCTTCTTCAGCTGCGACCTGAGGTACTGCACCTGGGCACGGTAGGGCGAGATGATGCCCACGTCGAGCCGCTCGTTCAGGATGCGCGTCTTGCCAATGCGGTCGAAGTATTCTTGCAGTGTCAGCAGCGTCAGCTCGGCCTCAACCTTATTGATGCGCCCGAACGACTCGCCGACAAACTGCTCGAAGCCCTTCTCCCCGTCCTCGGAGGGGTCAGGCGAGGCCTCCACCCACTCTATCGGCACGTCGAGGTCGAGTATCGAGCGGTACTTCACCCCGGGGGCCGACTCCACCTGATTGCCGTAGAACCAGTCGCTCGAGAAGCGCATGATTTCCTCGTTCATGCGGTACTGCATGCGCAGCAGCGTCACCACCTCGGGCTTCTGCTCGACGATGCGCTCCATCAGCGTCTTGCCCAGACCGGCCTTCAGGGCAGCGATGCTCTTCACCGTCGGCGGCAGCTGGCAGTGGTCACCGGCCAGGATGACGCGCGTACAGCGGCGGATGGGAATCCACGAGGCTGCCTCCAAGGCCTGCGCCGCCTCGTCGATGAAGACGGTGCCGAACTTCTGACCATCCAACAGGCGGTTGGCGGAGCCCACAAGCGTCGAGGCAATGACGCGTGCCTCGCCGAAGAGCTGGGCGTTGATGCGTATCTCCAACTCCGTGGCACGGTCCTTCAGGCGCTCCAGCTTCTGGTGGTACTTCTCGTCTCCACGCTTACGATGGGCGCGCAGGTCGCGGATGGCCTTCCTGATGGCCCACAGCAGCTCGTAGTCGGGATGGCTCTCGAAGCGGCGCTCATAGGTGAAGCTGAGCATCTTGTCGTCGACACGCGTCGGATTACCTATTCTTAATACGGGCACGCCGCGGTCGACGAGCTTTTCCGAAATCCAGTCGACGGCCATGTTCGACTGCGCGCACACCAGCACCTGGTTCTCGCGGCGCAGCGTCTCGTAGATGGCCTCAACGAGCGTCGTCGTCTTGCCCGTGCCCGGCGGCCCGTGGACGATGGCCACATCCTTGGCGCGCAACACTTTGTTCACCGCCTCCTCCTGCGTCTGGTTCAGATAAGGGAAGTGCATGGGCGCAAACGAGAACGTCTCGGCCTTCTGCCGCGAGTAGAAGAGGTCGCGCAGGTAGCCTAAGCGTCCCTTTGAGCGGATGACGCGGTCGAGGGCGTCGAACATCGTGCGGTACGACGTCTCGTCGAACGACAACTGCACGCCGACATTCGGCGACGCCTGCAGGTCGGTGAGGGGTGCCGCGTCGGGCACGCTGACCACCATCCGGTCGCCGTCGACATAGCTCACGGTGCCGGTAAAGTTATAATACTTGTGCTTCAGCTCCTCTCTTGAGAAGAACACCACCGGCCGGCCATACTCGAAATTGTGCTCAACGTCCTGATCGGCCATGCGCAACACCTCGACGCACAGCTGGTTCAGCGAGTTGAAGTAGCTGCGGCCGATGCTGACCGGCCACCACGCGTCGCCGCGCTTCACCAGCCGCGCCAGTCCGCGTTCCTCGGTCTGGCGGCGGTAAGCCTCTTTCTCCGTCTGATACTCCATCTGGAGCAGCAGACGCTGCTGTGTCAGTTGCTGAATAGCGTTCATCGGTGCAAAGGTACGAAATAATTGAGAATTGACCATTGAGAATTGAGAATTTTTCGTACCATAACAGCAGTTTGGCCATCAGCGATGTACTGATGGCCGAACTGTTGATTGTCGTTGGATAAGGTTTAGCGGGTCAGCTCAGGCGGAACGTGACGGGGATGGTGTACTTCACGCGGACGACCTTGCCATTCTGCATGCCCGGCTTCCACTTCGGCATGGCGTTGATGACGCGCACGGCCTCGGCGTCAATCTCGTCGCTCACTTTCTTCAGCACCTTGACATTGGTGATGGAGCCGTCGGTCTCGACGATGAACTGTGCAACGACACGGCCTTGTGTGCCGGCCTTCATGGCAGCCACCGGGTATTTGACGTTCTTGTTCAGGAACTTCATCAGCTCTACCTCTCCGCCGGGGAACTGCGGCATCTGCTCCACCACGTTGAAGGCATTCTCGGTTTCCGGGGTATCTAGGATGATAGTGCCGAAAGCCATGGGATGATCTTCTTGAGGCTCCTTGGCTTTCACGGTGGCCGAGACGAGTTCCTTCTTGCCGTTCTTCACGTACTCCTTGGTGTTGATGAAGATGATGCCGTTCGAGGTGTCGGCATTGAAGTGTTTGGCATACTCCTTCAGCACGTCTTCGTTCTTGATAACACTCACGTTGTCAATCTCCTTTGGGTTAATGGCATTCATCTGTTCGGGTTTGGTCACCTTGCCATCGATGACAAGCAGCGGCTCACGATCGCCCAAGACCTCACTCATTTTGATAATCTCCTGTTGAGGCTCTGCAGCGACTTTGCCGTCGATGATAAGCTTAGGTTCGCTCACAGCCTGAGGCGTTTCTTCGGCCTTTGCCTCCTTCACCTCGATGGTCTTGTCGTTCAGCTTCACCTGAGCGGCCTTGCGGCCTTTCTTCACTACTTTCTTCTGCGGCTGTTCCTGCGTGTCCTCGTAAACGTAGTCGTTGACGGTCTCGGCATTCAGGGCCAGGGCTGTGCCCACGATGGGCAGCATGGCGAGCAGCTTGAGCCAGCTCGCGCGGTTGGTTTTCTTATTTGTAAGCATCATGTTTATGCGGTTTTTGAGGGTACTGTGAGTAATACCGTTGGCCACGGAGTACCCGCACGCGGCGACGGCTTTTTGGATAAGCAGATACTGATACTGACGCATATTGATGCCTTGAGAGAGTACCGCCGCGTCGGCCTCGTACTCGTGGATGGTGCGCAAGTCCTGGCGCAGCATCCACATAGCCGGGTTGAACCATTGCAGGGCGGTGAGCGTATCAACGAGAACGACATCCAGCGAGTGGTGCAGGCTTATGTGGCCCCGTTCATGGGCGAGCACTGAGGCGTCCTGGGCCTCGTAGTCGCTTGGTGAGAGTACGATATAGTGCATCCAGCTGAAGGGCGACACCTCGCGGTCGGCAACACAGACGACCGTGCCGTCCGGCTGCTGGTGGCGCTCGCTACGGCTGATGAGCCGCCAGACCTGGAAGATGTTGTAGAGCGTGAAGCCCAGCGAGGCAGCCATTCCCGCGAAGAACACCACAACGGCAATCGTCTGCCAGAGGGGCGTCTGCGGCTCGGCTAATTCAACTGTGCCCAGGCCGTCGAGTGTGACCAGCCCGCTGCCACCGCTCACCACCACCGTCTTGTGCAGCGTGATGACGCATAGTGGTAGGATGAATGATGCAATGGCCGTTCCCAGCAGCACTGCGCGGTTCACGCGGTGATACGTCTCGCGGCTCAGCAGCAGGCGGTAGAACATGTAGAACACCGCCACAAGCACCGCTACCTTCAGGTCGTATATCAGAAACTCTACCATCTTTCTATTTACTATTGTTTTCTATCTGTTCAATCAGTTCCTTCAACTCTTCCACAGAGATTTTCTCTTCCTTCACGAAGCTCGAGACGGCACTCAGGTAAGAGTCATCGAAGTAGTTCTTGATGATGCCTCCGAGACTCGAGCGCCCGTAGTCGCGCTCGCTGATGGTGGGGAAGTATTGGTACGACGTGCCAAACTGCTTATGGTCGAGGAATCCCTTCTTCTCCAGGATGCGAACCGTCGTCGACAGCGTGTTGAAGTGGGGCCGCGGCTCGCCGTAGTACTCCAAGAGTTCCTTGACGAACATCGGGCCGTGCTGCCAGTACAGCTCCATGATCTCCCGTTCTTTCGTGGTTAGTCGTTTTAGCATTTTCGATTTACGATTTTCGATTTACAATTTTCGATTTACAATTTTCCTTGCGTCTGTATCTGTATCCGACTGCAAATTAACTAAAACTTTTAGTTCTATCCAACTAAAAGCCTTAGTTTTTAATGTTTATTAAGTACTTTTCCGCCGATTTCTTAGTTGTTCACACATTCTTCCGTGGTATCACACATTTGTCTCGCAAAAAAGGCGCAAATGCGAACTCAAGCTGGTTGTTTTCGCATTGTTTTCGCAAAACGAAAAATCAGCAACCTCAAAGTCTTTGTAAGTTGCTGATTTTCAGTGTGGACCAGCCAGGGCTTGAACCTGGGACCTCCAGATTATGAGTCTGTTGCTCTAACCAACTGAGCTACAAGTCCGGGGAATTGTGGGTGCAAAGGTACATTAAAATAATCAAATCTCCAAATTTTTTTGCTAAAATAGCAAATTATTCTTACCTTTGCGGCGCAAATGAAGACGATATTCCTGAACAGACAAGTGGAAAGGCCCGTTTCCTGCGTGGCTACCATTGGTTTTTTCGACGGTGTTCACCTTGGCCATCGCTATATTATTAGTAAGGTGGTGGAGTATGCGCGCCGTGAAGGATTAGCTTCCATGGTCGTTACTTTTGAGCGTCACCCTCGTCAGGTGCTTCATTCCGACTGGTGCCCGCAGCTGCTGTCTACGCTTGACGAGAAATTAGAACAGCTTTCGCAGACAGGCATTGACTTTCTGGTTGTTCTACAGTTTGACGAGGCGATGGCATCGCTCTCGGCTCACGATTTCATGCACGACATTCTTTGGCAACGGTTGGGGGTTAAAGTCTTGGTGACTGGCTATGACAACCGTTTCGGGCATAACCGCACTGAAGGCTTTGACGACTACGTGAGGTATGGTCGCGAGATAGGTATGGCCGTCGTTCAGGGAGATCCTATTGAAGTCAGTAGTATCAGGGTCAGTTCCTCTAAGGTGCGCCGACTCCTGGCAGAAGGGCTGGTGGAGCAGGCCGCTGAATGCCTGGGTCGACCGTACATGCTGTCTGGTCGAGTAGTCTGTGGCGAACATATCGGCAGGGAGATGGGCTTCCCAACGGCAAACCTGCAGTTGGCAGATGACGGTAAGTTGATTCCCGCTTCGGGTGTCTATGCTGTCAAGGTGAAGCTGGAGGGTGCGGCTGAGCTTTACCATGGTATGATGAACATAGGGAGCCGGCCTACATTTGGGGGTCAGCATCAGACGCTTGAAACACATATTTTCCACTTCGGCGGCGATATCTATGGTCAGCAGATGACGGTTCTGTTTGTCAGCCGTTTACGTTCCGAGAAGAGATTTGACAGCCGTGAGGCCTTGATGTTGCAGTTGGAATCAGACTTGCATCAGGCCGAAGAGAAGCTGGCGAAATAGAAAAAAAGCCAGAAACCTTTTGTGTTTCGGGGATTTTTATGTATTTTTGCACCCACTATGAAGAAATGGACCACAGAAGACGCCCGCGAACTGTACAACATTGGCGGTTGGGGCACCTCGTATTTCGGCATCAACGACGAAGGCAACGTCTACGTCACGCCGTGTAAGGACTCCGTGCAGATAGACCTGCGCGAAGTGATGGACGAACTGGCGCTGCGCGACGTAACTGCGCCGGTGCTGCTACGCTTTCCTGACATTCTTGACAACCGCATCGAGAAGACGTGGAGTTGCTTCAAGAAGGCAGCCGAAGAGTATGACTACAAAGGTGAGAACTACGTTATCTATCCCATTAAGGTGAACCAGATGCAGCCTGTGGTCGAGGAGATTATTTCGCACGGCCGGAAGTTCAACCTCGGACTGGAGGCTGGCTCTAAGCCTGAGCTGCACGCCGTCATAGCCATGCAGTGCCAGAGCGACTCGGTCATCGTCTGCAACGGCTATAAGGACCAGTCGTACATCGAGCTGGCCCTGCTGGCGCAGAAGATGGGCAAGCGCATCTTCATCGTTGTGGAGAAGCTAAACGAGCTGGACCTCATTGCCAAGATTGCCAAGAAGCTCGACGTCAGGCCCAACATCGGCATCCGCATCAAGCTGGCCTCGTCGGGCAGCGGCAAGTGGGAGGAGAGCGGCGGCGACGCCTCGAAGTTCGGACTGACGAGTGCCGAACTGCTGGAAGCCCTTGAGACGCTCGACAAGAAGGACATGCGCGACTGCCTGAAGCTCATTCACTTCCACATCGGCTCGCAGATTACGAAGATACGCCGCATACAGACTGCCCTTCGCGAGGCATCGCAGTTCTACATTCAGCTGCACAAGATGGGCTACAGCGTGGAGTTTGTCGACTGCGGTGGCGGACTTGGCGTCGACTACGACGGCACGCGTTCACCGTCGAGTGAAAGCAGTGTCAACTACTCCATTCAGGAATATGTGAACGACTGTATCTATACATTCGTTGAGGCAGCCAATAAGAACGGCCTGCCCCATCCGAACATCATTACCGAGAGTGGTCGCTCGCTGGCAGCCCACCACTCGGTGCTGGTCATCAACGTGCTTGAGACAGCCTCGCTGCCGGAGATGCCTGAGGAGTTTGAGCCCGACGAGAACTCGCACCAGCTGGTGAAGGACCTGTACGAGATCTGGGACAATCTTTCGCCGCGCAATGTCTTGGAGGATTGGCACGACGCCGAGCAGATACGCGAGGAAGTGCTCGACCTCTTCAGCCACGGCATCGTCGACCTGAAGACGCGTGCCGAGATTGAGGCGATGTACTGGAGCGTCTGTCACGAGATTCACGCCCTGGCCAAGACGCTGAAGCACGTGCCCGAGGAGCTGATGAGCATCGACAAGCTGCTGGCCGACAAGTATTTCTGCAACTTCTCGCTGTTCCAGAGTCTTAGCGACTCGTGGGCTATCGACCAGGTATTCCCGATCATGCCCATCCAGCGGCTCAACGAACGACCGACGCGCAACGCCACGATTCAGGACATCACCTGCGACTCTGACGGCAAGATTGCCAACTTTGTGACCAACCGCCACAACTCGCACTCGCTGCCCGTCCACTCGCTGAAGAAGAATGAGAACTACTACCTCGGCGTGTTCCTTGTGGGTGCCTACCAGGAAATTCTCGGCGACATGCACAACCTCTTTGGCGACACCACGGCTGTGCATATCTCGGTAAAGGACAATGGCTACCACATCGACCAGATTATCGATGGCGAAACGGTGGAGGAGGTTTTGGAGTACGTGCAGTACAACCCGAAGAAGCTTGTCCGCCAGCTGGAGATCTGGGTGACCAAGAGCGTGAAGGAAGGCAAGATTACGCTGGAGGAAGGCAAGGAGTTCCTCTCTACTTACCGCAGCGGGCTATATGGTTATACTTATTTGGAATGATGAAAGAAAAACTGACAATAGTAAAGGTTGGGGGAGCTGTAGTCGAAGACGAACTACAGCTCACTCAGTTATTACGTGACTTTGCTGCCATCGACGGCGCGAAGATACTGGTACATGGCGGTGGCCGGCGCGCCACGAAGGTTGCGGCCGCCTTGGGTATTGAGACAAAGATGGTAGACGGGCGCCGCATCACAGACGCAGCGATGCTTGATGTGGTGACGATGGTCTACGGCGGACTGGTGAACAAGCACGTCGTGGCTGGCCTGCAGGCTCTCGGCGTTGATGCCATCGGTCTCTGCGGAGCCGATGCTGACATCATCCGCTCGGTGAAGCGCCCGCTGAAGAACGGTGTCGACTACGGCTTTGTGGGCGACGTGAAGAAAGCCGACGGTGCAAAAATCGCCCATTTCATCGAGAAAAGCATGGTACCTGTCATTGCTCCGCTCACGCACGACGGCCAAGGCAACATCTTGAACACCAATGCCGACACGATGGCCTCAGAGACGGCTAAGGCCATGGCTGCACTCTACGACGTGACGCTGGTTTTCGCCTTTGAGAAGCCCGGGGTGTTGCAGAATCCCGACGATGACAGTTCGGTGATACCTGTCATCACCCGTTCCGACTTCGAGCGCTACAAGGCCGACGGTACCATCAGCGGCGGTATGCTGCCCAAGATAGAGAACGCTTTAGGGGCGGTTGAGGCTGGTGTCAGCCAGGTCATCATTACGCTGGCAACGGCCATTGACGGCCGTCATGG
>JAFPVW010000096.1 GCA_017395215.1 Prevotella sp.
ACTTTGTCACCTTATACCTTACATTTTGTAAGGAGGCGCAAAGGTAAGCATTTCAAAACCTCCGAGTGCCTAAACTATAGTTAAACTGTTGAGAATATGGAGTTTTGCCAAAATGGTAACAGATTTTCGTGGACACTAGTGATGTGGAACAACATATTCCCAATTTCGCAGAGTGGAAGAAAGAATATTGGCATAAAACCTATACGATAGGCGGTTCCATTATCTTTCCTATGCATAGATGGAATATGAATCAGGCAAGAGGATGCAGCGTGAAAGTGTGCGACAGGTGGGACTTAACACTTGAATGTATTCGCAGATTCTATGCGAGAGAGCCTACACCATTAGATACTGCATTGAATAAAGACAGGAAATTCTTTGAACTATTTGTTGATTTTAAAGGCTATGTAGATTTCTTCCTGCTTCAAGATTGTGTAGACCAGGATTATAACGTAAGGTTTTCGCTTGACACTCCACTCTTTGTCAGCATGCCAATGCCAAAAACACTCGATGAATATCTCAAATGGATTGATTTACAAGTCGAATTTGTAGAAAAGAGAGGAAAAAGGATTTCGGAATATGCTCGGTTTCAAGAATACTGACGACAGATTTTCCAATAATTACTGGTAGGGTAAAGGCATATAGCATTTGATAAATGTAGCAGTCTACCGATTCTTACCATTACTGTGAGAAATGATTGGTCTGTTTCATTTGCCAATGAGTCAACTTTTTCCAGGGGAAGACATCGCACGAGGCGGCGGCTTAGGTTGCTGACTCGGCGGGTTAGCAGGCTTAACCCGGCGGGTTAGCAGACCTTACCCGCCGGGTCGAGGGGCTTTACCCGCCGGGTAAACTTGAATTGGTTTTTACTTGGGGATTTTGAAATAGCGTTGAGAAAGTAGTGGAACAAAAAATGCAGAAAAAGCATAGTTTATTTGGAAGTCTCGGAAAAACTCCTTAAATTTGCATTCGCAAACTGAAGTTGCCGAAGATATGACGAATGAACAACAATAACTTAATAAACCTAAGATTATGATTACAGTCACAATGATTCTCCAGCTCTGCATCGTGCTCGGTGCACTCTGGGTGGGCTCGCGCTACGGCTCACTGGCACTCGGTGCCATCTCAGGCATTGGCCTGGCTATTCTTGTGTTTGGCTTCGGCTTGAAACCCGGTACGCCGCCTACCGACGTCATCTACATCATCATTGCCGCCGTCACGTGCGCAGGCATCATGCAGGCCTCGGGCGGTATGGACTGGCTCATCCAGATTGCTGAGCGGCTGTTGCGCAAGCATCCCGACCGCATCACGTTCCTGGCTCCGCTCTGCACGTTCTTCCTGACCGTGCTCGTTGGAACAGGCCACGTTGTATATACCTTGATGCCAATTATTTGCGACATTGCATTAAAGAAAGGCATTCGTCCTGAGCGTCCCTGCGGCGTGGCCTCTATTGCCTCACAGGTGGGTATCACTTGTTCGCCAATTGCCGCTGCCGTCGTCGCCTTCGTCAGCATCAGCAATACGAACGGCTTCGACGTTACCATTCCACAGGTGCTGATGATCAGCATTCCCGCCTGTCTCTGTGGACTGATGGCTGCTGCTACAGCTTCATACCACCGCGGTCTGGACCTCGACAAGGACCCGCAGTTCCAGAAGAAACTGCAGGACCCCGAACAGCGCAAGTACATTTATGGCTCGAATGCCACCACCCTCGACAAGGAGATTCCTCAGTCGGCCAAGAATGCCGTCTACATCTTCCTCGGTGCGCTTGCCGTCATCGTGTTTTTTGCCATTTTCCAGGAAGCGCTGCCTTCCTACAAGACCCTGCGTGCCGTTAGCGATGCCAATGCCCTCTATATAAACCCAAACCTGGCCGTTACGGGCGACCAGCTGGTGAAGGCCAATGTTTTTCTGAAGGGCACCACCGAATGGTATGACAAGACACTGCCTATGAACATCGTCATCCAGATTGTCATGATCTCCGCAGCTGCCCTTATGATAATTTTCTGTAAGGCTGCACCCAAGAAGGCCGTTGCAGGTCCGGTATGGCAGTCGGGCATGGTGGCCGTCGTCGCCATCTACGGCATTGCCTGGCTCGCCGACACCTATTTTTCCAACTACCTTGGCGAGATGAAGACGATGCTGGCCGGCGTGGTCAGTGCCTATCCCTGGAGCATCGCCCTGGTGTTCTTCCTCGTCTCGGTGCTCATCAACTCGCAGGGAGCCGTTGTCGTGGCCATGCTGCCGCTGGCCTACCAGCTTGGCATTGCCGGTCCTGTGCTGCTTGGCGTGCTGCCGTCGGTCTACGGTTACTTCTTCATCCCCAACTATCCGAGTGACATCGCGACGGTGAACTTCGACCGCTCAGGCACGACGATCATTGGCAAGTACCTGCTGAACCACTCGTTTATGATGCCCGGCCTCATCTGTGTCATCACGTCGACCATTGTGGCCTACCTGCTGTCGATGCTGTTCTACTAAACGACATTGACGGGACTGCCGCTCAGGAATGCGCTGACATTGCCTGTAGCGACCTGCAGCAGCCGGATGCGAGCCTCCGTAGACGCCCAGGCGATATGTGGGGTGATGAAGGCATCCGGCTGGTCCAGCAGCGGGTTGCTAATCATGGGCGGCTCATCCGTCAGCACGTCGGCACAGAAGGCTGCGAGGCGTTTCCCGTAGAGAGCATCGGCAACGGCATGGTCGTCAACGAGCGGGCCGCGCCCTGTGTTGATGAGGATGGCCGTGGGCTTCATGAGTTGCAGGGTGCCGGCATTGATCAGATGGCGGGTGTCGCCGGTCAGCGGACAATGCAGCGAAACGACATCCGAAGTCGTCAGAAGCTCTTCCAGGGATGACTTCTCAATGCCCGCAGGCAGCGCTTCTGCTGTTTTGCTCGTCAGGGCCTTCACCCTCATGCCGAAAGCAAGTGCGACCTGTGCGACGCGCATTCCGATGTTGCCCAGTCCGACGATGCCGAAGGTCTTGCCCGCAAGTTCCATGTGCGGGAAGTCCCAGTAGCAGAAGTCGGGGTTCACCGTCCAGCGTCCGTTGCGGTTCTGCTTGGCATAATGCTCTATGCGATTAGTCACGTTGAGCAGATGGGCAAACACCATCTGCACCACACTCTCGGTGCTGTAGGCCGGCACGTTGGTGACGATGATGCCACGCTCGTGGGCAGCTTTGGTGTCAACAACGTTGTAGCCCGTAGCGAGCACACCAATGTATCTCAGTTTTGGCAGCTGCGCGATGACCTCGCTGCTGATGATGACCTTGTTGGTCAGCACAATCTCGGCATCGGATGCCCTCACTACCGTCTCGTCGGGTTCCGTCCGGTCGTACACCGTGAGACTGCCCAATTTCTTCAGCTCTTCCCATGACAGGTCGCCAGGATTAGCCGAAAATCCGTCAAGTACTACTATCTTCATATCTTTAAAAAGTTTGTTTGGTGTTGCAAAGTTATTAATTTCTGATAAATTATAAGGATATTTTATGTTAAATAATTGTATGGTTCTTTATTTTCTTCTTAACTTTGCAAGCAAATTAGATAGAAGTGGACGACAGACGCTATCTGCTGAACCTCATCGGTGAGGGCGAGCACCAGCAGCAGGACTTCAAATATAAGGTGACCGACGCACAGAAGCTGGCACGGTCGGTGTCGGCCTTCGCCAATACCGACGGCGGGCGGCTGCTCATCGGCGTGCGCGATGACGGACACTTGAGCGGCGTGCGCTCTGAGGAGGAAATCTACATGATGCACCAGGCGGCGTACAAGTTCTGCCGGCCCGAGGCGAGCATCAAGTTCGACACCTACCACGCCGAGGGCCGCACCATCGTCGTGGCCACTGTTCCGCCATCGGCCCGCAAGCCCGTGTGCGCCGTCGACGACGATGGTGGCCAGCGTGCCTACATCCGCATAGCCGACGAGAACATCGTGGCCTCGCCCGTCCATCTGGCCATTTGGCGCGAGCAGCAGGCCGACTGCGGCACGATGATGACCTATACCGACGAGGTGCGTCAGCTGATGGATGCCATGCAGGAGCGGCAGACGCTTGGCCAGGTGGTGCGCCGCTCGGGGCTCAGGCGCCGACAGGTGGTCGGGCTGCTGGCCAGGCTCATCCGCTTTGGCGTTGCCCGTTGCGATTATGCCGACGGACAGTTCGTTTTCAGTCTCGTCGGGTAGCCTTTGGGGGGCGATAAAGTGAAAATCGGTCTGAAAAGGAAAAATATTTTAAGAATTATTTTGCCAATTCGCTGATTTATTGTACCTTTGCATCCGATTTTCTAAAAAGCAGTTGATGAAGAATGACAAAATGAAGAATCAGTACCGCGTAAACGAGCAGATACGCGTACGTGAAGTCCGCATCGTCGGTGACAACGGCTCGACCGTAGTTCCTACCCGCGACGCGCTCAATATGGCCCGTGAGCAGGGCGTCGATCTCGTTGAGATTTCGCCTAACGCCAACCCGCCCGTCTGTCGTCTCATCGACTACTCGAAGTTCCTCTACCAGCAGAAGAAGCGTGCCAAGGAAATGAAAGCCAAGCAGGTGAAGGTGGAGGTCAAGGAAATTCGATTCGGCCCCCAGACCGACGAGCACGACTACCAGTTCAAGTTGAAGCATGCCCGCGAGTTCCTGCAGGAAGGAAATAAGGTACGCGCGTATGTCTTCTTCCGTGGGCGCTCCATCCTGTTCAAGGAGCAGGGTGAGGTGCTGCTGCTCAGGTTTGCCAACGACCTTGAGGACTATGGTAAGGTGGAGTCGATGCCGTCGCTCGAAGGCAAGAAGATGTTCCTCTACCTCGCCCCGAAGAAGGCCGGCGAGAAGAAGAAGAGCCAGCAGGCACGCGACCGCGAGGCCGCCGCTGCCGACCAGAAGGAGCCGGCCGCTCAGCCGTCGAAGCCCGAGGTCGACGCCGAGGCTCCCGCCAACGGCGGACTCTTTGCCAACGCCAAGATATCGGCCGAGGCTCTGAAGAAGCTGACGGAGACTGGCGATGAATAAATCGAAAATCGTGAATCTGTAAATCGGAAATAGCAAGGTGGCGCGCCCGGTATATGCGTAGTCGCCGATTATTAATAACAATTTAAAAGTTTAAGAAAAAATGCCAAAAGTAAAGACAAATTCCGGCGCCAAGAAGAGATTCTCGTTCACCGGTACAGGTAAGGTCAAGAGACACCACGCTTACCACAGCCACATTCTGACGAAGAAAACCAAGAAGCAGAAGCGCAACCTCTGCGGTTCTACGCTTGTTGACGTTAGCAACATGAAGCAGGTTCGCGACCTGTTGTGTCTCCGTTAATTCACCTATTGTCGAACATTTAAAGAAGTAAGAAACTATGCCAAGATCAGTTAATCACGTTGCATCAAGAGCAAAGCGTAAGAGAATTTTGAAGCTCACCCGCGGCTACTTCGGAGCCCGCAAGAATGTTTGGACAGTAGCAAAGAACACCTGGGAGAAGGGTCTGACATACGCCTATCGCGACCGTCGTAACAAGAAGCGCGCCTTCCGCTCACTGTGGATTCAGCGTATCAATGCCGCCGCTCGCCTCAATGGCCTGAGCTACTCACAGTTGATGGGTGCCCTCTCAAAGGCCGGCATCGAGATCAACCGTAAGGTGCTCGCCGACCTCGCCATGAACAACCCCGAGGCTTTCAAGGCCATCGTTGACAAGGTGAAGTAGGAAAAGAAAAAAGGTAAAAAGTAAAAAAGGCTGTGCTTCTGCATGAGGCGCAGCCTTTCTTCGTCTTTTCACCGTTACTTGTGGAAACCCCGATAATTTGGCAACAAAAAGTTTGGCAGATTGGATTTTATTGATTACCTTTGCCAAATAAAAAGTGTTACAGGCGTTGAACAGACTACAGTAGCACATGGACATCTAACTGAAAACCAATAATTTAATAATATTTATCATGTTCGAGAATCAACCTAAAGGACTTTATGCGTTGGCACTGGCCAACACGGGCGAGCGCTTCGGCTACTACACGATGCTCGCCGTCTTCGCACTTTTCCTGCGTGCTAACTACGGACTCGACGCCGGCTGGGCGGGCGAGATCTACAGTGACTTCCTGATGCTGGTCTACTTCCTGCCCATCGTGGGCGGCTGGCTGGCCGACAAGTTCGGCTTCGGCCGCATGGTGACCATCGGCATCCTCATTATGTTTGCAGGCTATCTGCTGCTGTCGGTACCACTGGGTGGCGACACGGTGGCGCTGGTCGTGATGCTCGCTGCGCTGGTGCTCATCGGACTGGGCACGGGACTCTTCAAGGGTAACCTCCAGGTAATGGTGGGCGACCTCTACAACGACCCGCAGTATGCCGCTCAGCGCGACTCGGGCTTCTCCATCTTCTACATGGCCATCAACATCGGCGCGCTGTTTGCTCCGACCGCTGCCGTGAAGATTATGGAGTGGGCACAGCAGAACCTTGGCACATCGGTCAACGACTCCTACCACTTCGCCTTCGCCGTGGCCTGCGCTTCGCTCATCCTCTCCATCGCCATCTACTACATCTTCCGTCCGACCTTCCGCCACGTGGAGGGCGGTTCGAAGAAGGCAGGCGTACAGGCTGAGGTCGAGGAACTGTCGAAGGAGGAGACGAAGGCCCGCATCGTGGCCCTCTGCCTCGTCTTCGCCGTGGTCATCTTCTTCTGGATGGCCTTCCACCAGAACGGTCTGTCGCTGACCTACTTCGCCGACGAGTTCACTGCCAAGACGTCAACCGGCGTCGAGGGCATGGCCTTCAACGTGTGGAACCTCGTGGCCATCATCTTCATCGTCTATGCCGGTTTCTCACTCTTCCAGTCGAAGACCAGTAAGGGCAAGGCCATCTCCGCCGTTGTCATCTGCATCGCGCTGGCCTTCCTTTTCCTGCAGTACGATGCTACGAAGGGTGAGATTGTAGCCGTCTCGGCGCCTATCTTCCAGCAGTTCAACCCGTTCTATGTGGTGGCTTTGACGCCCGTCTCGCTGGCCATCTTCGGCGCATTGTCGAAGAAGGGCAAGGAGCCCTCTGCTCCGCGTAAGATTGCCTACGGTATGGTGGTGGCCGGTCTGGCCTACTGTCTTATGGCCGTTGCCTCGTTCGGTCTGCCCATGCCGCAGACCACCATGGGTGCCGATGGTGAGCCGGTGGCCGTCCACGTGGCCGATGTCACGCCGCAGCTGCTCATCTATACTTATCTTATATTGACGTTCGCCGAGCTGCTGCTCTCGCCGATGGGCATCTCGTTCGTCTCGAAGGTGGCTCCCCCGAAGTACAAAGGCCTGATGATGGGTGGCTGGTTCGTGGCTACGGCCATCGGCAACAAGCTGGTCGGCGTCGGCGGCTATCTCTGGGGCAACATTCCCCTTTGGGCTGTCTGGACGGTCTTCATCGCCCTCTGCCTCATCTCGGCTGTCTTCATGTTCTCCATCATGAAGCGTCTGGAGAAGGTATGCTGAGTTTCATCCCGTTTCTGGTCCTCATCGCCCTCATCTCGTGTTGCGTTGCCGTCTTTGGCAACGCAACACTCGATGGTGCCTCGCAGGTATCGCTCCTGGTGGCGTCGGCAGTCAGCGTACTCGTCGGCCATTTCTCCAAGCGGCTGGCGTGGGAGGACTTGGAACGGGAGATTACCGCTAAGATAGCCTCGTGTACGCCGGCTATCATCATCCTGCTGCTCATAGGTGCCATCGGCGGCACGTGGATGGTGTCGGGCATCGTGCCCACCATGATCTATTACGGCATGCAGATACTACGGCCCGAGATATTCCTCGTCAGTAGTTCGTTGCTCTGTGCCTTGGTCAGCCTGATGATCGGCTCGTCGTGGACCACCGTCGCCACCATCGGCGTGGCGCTGATGGGTATCGGCAAGGCGCATGGCTTCGATGACGGCTGGATAGCAGGCTCCATCATCACCGGCGCCTATTTCGGCGACAAGCTGTCGCCGCTCAGCGACACCACCGTGCTGGCTTCCAGCGTGTCGGGAACGCCGCTGTTCACGCATATCCGCTACATGATGTTCACCACGGTGCCCACGTTCTGCATCTCGCTCACGGTCTTCCTCATTGCCGGCCTGACGATGAACGTCTCGGGACAGGGCAATGTGGCTGAGTTCATGGACGGCCTGCAGCAGACGTTCGTCATCTCGCCCTGGCTCCTCGTGGTGCCCGTGCTGACGGGCATCATGATTGTCCGCCGCTGGCCGTCGATGGTGGTGCTGTTTCTGGCCATTCTCGTGGCTGCCATTATGGGACTGGTGGTGCAGACCGACCTCATTCATACCATCTCAGGCCGTGAGGGTGGGGGATTGCTCGCCTCCTATAAGGGTATGATGCAGGTGTGCTACGGATCCACCGACATCGAGACCGGCGTGCCGATGCTCAACGAGCTGGTGCATACCAGCGGCATGGGCGGCATGATGCCTACCATCTGGCTCATCATCTGTGCCCAGACCTTCGGCGGTGCCCTTACCGCCACCGGCCAGCTGCAGGACCTGATGCGCATCGTGCTCCGCTGGGTACGCGGCACGGCCTCGCTCGTGGCCTCTACCGTTGGCTCCGCCCTGTTCTGCAACATCGCTATGGCCGACCAGTATCTCTCCATCATGCTCACCAGCTCCATGTTCCGCGACACCTACCTGCAGCGGGGCTACGAGTCGCGCCTGCTGAGCCGCTCGTGTGAGGACGGTGCGACGGTCACCTCCGTGCTCATTCCCTGGAACACCTGCGGTCTTACCCAGAGCACCGTCCTCGGCGTGGCCACGCTCACCTATCTGCCCTACTGCTTCTTCAACTTGCTCTCGCCGGTGACGAGCATCGTCGTTGCTGCCATCGGCTGGAAGATTCGGAAAAAAGAACAATAATATTTTCTGACGGTTGGACGTTGTTACAGCGTGACGGTTCTCGCGATCATTTCTGAGTTACACACTTCAGACGGATCCAAAATCGGAGAGAGGCAGGTTGTTGATTCCTTGCACGCAAGAAGAATCAAGAGCCTGTCTGATTCCGGAAAGTGCTCCGAAAAAAAAGGAGGAATCGTTTGGCGGTTCGGAATATTGTTTGTATCTTTGCAGCCAACGAAGACAAAGACCAGAGTATGGAAAAGTACATAAGATTTGACTGGGCTGCGAAGCGCATGCTGCGCGACAAGGCCAACTACGGCGTACTCGAGGGGCTGGTGCAGGTGCTCATAGGCGAACCTATAAAGATCGTTGAGATACTGGAGAGTGAGTCGAATCAGGACAGGGATGACTACAAGTTCAACCGCGTCGACATCAAGGCTAAGAACTCCAAGGGTGAGATTATCCTCGTCGAGATACAGCAGACGCGCGAGCTGCACTACCTGCAGCGCATCCTCTATGGCGTGGCTAAGGCCATCACCGAGCACATCAAGCTGGGCAACAAGTACGACCAGGTGAAGAAGGTCTATTCCATCAGCATCGTCTATTTCGACCTGGGCAAGGGTGCCGACTACCTCTACCACGGACAGAACAAGCTCGTCGGCGTACACACCAACGACCAGCTCGTGATCAACAC
>JAFPVW010000097.1 GCA_017395215.1 Prevotella sp.
CAGAGCCTGCTGGTATTGGCGGTCATCATGTTCCTGTTCGTCTATTACGTGACGGGCTACGGCAGCATCACCTACGAATACATCATTCAGGTGAGCGGCCTCTTGCTCATCGGTCATCTGCTGTGGCGCGTTGAGACGCTGCAGGATCTAAATCTTCCCATTTCATCGGAGAATATCGTCGTCGCAGACGCTACACCCATCGACGATAGCGATGCGATGGATACGATGATCGCTACGGAAGAGACGGAAGAGGCTGACGCCTCGCTGTCCGTTCGCAATAACATCGGACCGTTGCTCAGGCAGCATTGCGAGGAGCCGCAGCTCTATCTGCAGTACGACCTCTCCCTCACGCAGCTGGCCACGCTGATTGGCGTCAACCGCTCGTACCTGAGCAAGCACTTCGCCCTGCAGGGCATCACTTACAACACCTATATCAACGACCTGCGTATCCGCCACTTCGTCAGTCTCTGCCAGGAGCGTGCCGCCGCGCACCAGCCCCTGTCCGTTCGGCAGCTGTCCCTTGATAGTGGTTTCCGCAGCTACAGCACGTTCAACGGTGCCTTCAAGCAGGTCATGCATACAACGGCGACGGAATGGCTGCGTCTCCTCGCTGAGTAGGGTTGGAGTAGCGTTTTGGGGCTGTGATAGCTTCAGAATCGTAAAATCTGCTTCAAAATCGTAAAAAATTACCGGTAGGTTCCCCTTGATTGTCGTTCTTTCAAGGGGAATTTATTATATTTGTACACCAAAAAGGAGAAAACCTTCTGCCGCAAGGCAGGAGCCTTACCTAATCCAAATGCGGACGGCAGACGTCGTTTGCCTTTCCCGGCGATGCCATCGACGAGGAGGGAGAGTTCTAAGCTCTTTACTCGCTCAACGCGTTCTTTGACTTACTGAGACAAACGGATATTATTTTGGGTTCACGGTGAATGGTTTTTCTTTGAACATTAATTACCGGAAATTATCCATTAATTTTCCATGAATAATAATTATATGAGAAATTATATGGGCGATTAGATGGAAATTATATGTTAAAGAAAGAAGAACTTTCGAGAAATTTGTGTATATTTGCACGCGAAAGCGTGCGAAGCTGCTCACGCTCGGCAAAATGAGCAAGCTCTTTTGCCCTCGCTTAACCGCAGCTTTGTCAGGCAGAAACAAATAAATAACGACGATTATGGAAGCAAAGATTCGGAAGACGCAGTTTGCCACGCTGGCCATCGGAGCCACGGCACGGCAAATGGGCATCACGGCCACAGAGCTGCACAACCGACTGAAGCGCCACGGACTGGTGCGCCGGCTGCTGCTCGACTGCTACGACACACTGCACGCCGAGAGCATCGACGGCGTGGTGTGGAACGTGGAGCAGGCCCTGAAGAACTGGGATGAAAAGGAAGGAGGCCAGCGATGATGACGCTCTATCACGGATCATCGGTCAGCGTGCCCGAGCCTCTGACGGGTGTAGGCCGCAAGGAACTGGACTTCGGTCCTGGCTTCTACCTGACCAACCTGCGCGAGCAGGCCGAACGCTGGGCACGCCGCGTGTGCATAGTCCGTGCAGCCGACACGCCTCTGCTCTCCATCTATGAGTTCGACGAGAGCCTGCTGCCCGCCGACGTTCGCCGCCTCCGTCTGGAGCACTACGACCAGCAGTGGCTCGACTTCATTGTCAGCAGCCGCCGCGGCGAGGAGCCTTGGCGCGACTACGACATCATCGAGGGCGGCGTGGCCAACGACCAGGTGATCGACACCGTGGAGGACTACTACGCCGGCCGCATCACCGCTGAGCAGGCCATCGGCCAGTTGCGCTTTGCCAAGCCCACGCACCAGATGTGCATCAGTCGTCAGGCCATCGTAGACCACTGCCTGCGTTTCGTCGGCACCGAGGCCGTAACCGAGAAAGGAGGCCAAGGATGAGAGACCAGGTACTTTGGCGCAAGGAGGGCCGCATAGCCGACCTGCTGGCCGAGCGCCTCGACATTGACACCGAGCGCGCGCTCGACATCCTCTACAACTCGCGCACCTACGCCCTGCTCGAAAACCCCGATAGCGGCCTGCAGCTGCAGAGCGATGAGTACATACTCAACGACTTGCTGCGAGAGATGGAAGACTAAGCCCCCCGCACACATTCCCCCACACAATATCCGCCGAGACATCGAGAGATGGCTCGGCGGTTTGTATTCACTCCCCTCGCCCTTTGGAGAGGGGTTGGGGGTGAGGCCTTATCCGTTTGGTCTAAAGAGAGATGGAGTTAAAGAAGTTAAAGAAGTTAGCGCTTCGCTCGAAGTTAAAGACGATACTTTGGCGGGCGACACAATCGGCAGAACTAATGTCGATAACTTCTGAGGCCGAAGGCCGATAACTCCGATAACTTCGAGAAAACATATATATAATTCACTTAATTAATAACATTTTTAAAACATTAAAATTATGCAGAAAATTTCGATTAAGAGAGAGCAAAGCCAAGCAGGCTTGAGCTTTGCCGAGCGTGAGAAATTTCGACCGCAGGTCAAAAACAAATTATTACTTCTGCTCGCGCTGCTGATAACGGCGGCGACGGGCGCATGGGCCGACGAAGTAACGTTCTCAGTGGGTGAATTGAAGAATTCTCTTCCCAGTGGCAACACAAACCTCGAAATCCCTTACGAATGGACGGTATCGTCTCAACAGCCCAAGGTGACCATCGCAAGGCAGGATGGCATGCCTGGCATGCTTAGCGTTAGCACAGTCCTTCCCCTCGGTAAAGATCACACGATGACTGTTTCCGTACCAACGGGAGGATCGATTGACGGCGTTACGTTTACAACCAACCCCGCAAATCAGGCACAAAATATCAGCGCAAGCACAGGTTCATGCAGTAAAGGAATATGGTCGCCAGGAGAGGGCGATGTCACTTCCGTGACTTTCACGCCGACTAACAACTTCCGCATCACGGATATTGTGGTGGTCTATTCTCCAGCTCCCGCCCCCGCCGTGCCCAAGCACTTGATTACGGCCACTTACCGCGAACAGACACGCTTGCTGGAGCAGCCGCTGCCCTACGCCACTACCATCGGCGAACTCTTTGAGTCCGTTACGGGTGAACACTTCAGTGATTTAATCAGCACTATGTCCGCTATGGAAATGCCTCTTACCGGAATCAGCTCCAACAACACCAGCGTCGTCAGCATTGGCGAATTAAACGGCGCAAGCACCCCGGTCACGGTTAATGCCGATGGCAAAGCCACCATCAGTATAAATTTTAGTGGTTATCCTCTAGGCATCTTGGTCAGCGCTATCTCCCCCCTCTACGCTAACATGAAGGACGGCGTGAAGGATGCCGACAAGTGGACGGTGAAGGTGGGCGACGGCCAGGCCCAGGCGCTGCCCATCGGCGGCCTGAAGGGCGACGGCTCGGAGACCGTGACGCTGCAGTACACCGGACGCCTGAAGGTGAAGGGCGTGAAGGCTACAAGCGAGGCGGCACCGGCTGAGGAGCCCGTGACGCTGGCCACGCCGCTGACCATCGAGGCCATCACCGATGGAACCATCCAGGTGAACATGAATGGCACGCTCTCGACGGGCATGAAGTACTCAGTAAACGGCGGCACGAAGACATTAATCACAACGACTACGTCCATCGAAGGCCTAAAGGCGGGCGACAAGGTGCAGTTCTACGGCAACGGCACCAGCACGCAGGCCTATGGAAACGACCCAGAGGTGAAAATCCTGGGCAGCGGCGACGGCTTCAAGACGAATGTGTATGGCAACATCATGAGCCTGCTGGACGAAGAAGGCTTCGCGACGAAGACCGACCTGCTGGATGCTCAATATGTCTTCTATGGACTTTTCAATGGAAACACCACACTTAATGACGCCAGCGAGCTGCTGCTGCCCGCCACGCAGCTGGCAAAGAGCTGCTACCAGGGGATGTTCGTAGGCTGCACCAACCTGATCAAGGCCCCCGCGCTGCCCGCCACGCAGCTGGCAGCGAACTGCTACGGTGGGATGTTCAACGGCTGCTCCGCCCTGACCGAAGCGCCCGTGCTGCCCGCCACGCAGCTGGTCACGAACTGCTACCACACCATGTTCAACAACTGCTGGAAGCTCGCCACCGTTACCTGTCTGGCTACGTCGGGCATCAACCAGAATAATAGCACCACTTACTGGCTCCAGAACGCCGGCTCGCAAGCTGAGGGCACTAAGACCTTCAATGCTGTCAGCACGGCTAACTGGCCATCGGGCTTCAACGGCATCCTCAACGGCTGGACGCGCGTAAACATTGACAACTAAGCGCCTCGCACGGGGGGACAGGCACCCTGTGACCTAATCCCCCGCGCGCGTATTACATATTATGTATAAAGAGAACGATGGAGACGAAAAAGTGCTACTCAACGACTGAGCACCGAATCCATCGATGTGATTTTAAACACGAATTACCACGAATTGACCACGAAGGCCGAAGGGCTCGCGAGCGACAGCGAGAACGAAGTGGCAATTATCATTAATGAAAAATTAATGGGCAATTACATGGAAATTACATGTTAAAAGAAAAAAGAAACAAATAAAATTATAAGTAATATGAAAAATTCGATTAAGAGAGCGCAAAGCCAAGCTTGCTTGAGCTTTGCCGAACGTGAGAATTTTCGACCGAAGGTCAGACAATTAAAGAAAACATTACTGACGCTCGTCGCGCTGTTAGCCGTGACGACGGGAGCGTGGGCGCAGACGGAAATCACCACGATACCCAATGGTGATTTCGAAACGTGGACTTACGATGGAGAAGATATGCCCAATAATTGGAACTCTAATGCAACATCTGATGGTGACATGAATGGTATTATGGGCGGCAAACAGTTAAAACGCTCCACCGACGTGCGCCCAGGTTCCTCCGGACAGTATTCCTGTTCCATTTGGTCAACGAGTACATTTGGTGTGACGAACATAGGCATTTTGACCTCAGGACGCATACATTTTGGTGCTGCGTCTCCTACAAGTAATGCAAACTACATCTATTCTGATCGCGATGGCAGCAATACCAAAAATAATGTCACCAATCCCTGCGCCATGCCATTCACAGGCAAGCCTACGGCTGTGAAGGTATGGGTGAAGTATGTGCAGGGAGGCACCGGCTATGGCCAATATGCCACTGCCAAGTTCTCTGCCATCATTCATGGTGATGCAGACTATGTAGCATACAACCTGACTGAAGATGACAACGATGACAATAAAGCGTTGGTCGTAGCATCTGCCGAGCAAGAAATAGCCTATAATAATGGCGAATGGGAGCAACTAACTATTCCTTTCAATTACACGGACAACAATGTCGATCCCGCTTACATCCTTATCTATGCCTATACAAATGCCTATCCTGGCAAGGGTAAGGCTAATGACTATCTTTATATAGACGACATTGAATTGGAGTATGCGCCCGCCTCCCCCTCCGGCCCCGAGGTCGCCTGGGACAAGGCCAAGAAGACCGGCCAGTTCACCATGCCCGGCGGCAACGTGACACTGGAGCCCGAGTACTACCCCCAGGCCGCGCTCACCACACAGCCCACCGCCATCAATGACGTGCCCGCCACCACCGACGGCGCCATCGTCAACGCCGGCACCGTGGCCAACATCGGCGAGACCACGACCGCACAGGGCACCGTGATGTACTACGTCAGCCAGACGGCCCTCGACGACGCCGCCCTGCTGGCCCTCGCCGCCGACAAGTGGACTGCCAACGTGCCCACCGCCGCCGACCTCGCCCAGGGCCAGGCCTACGTCTACTACTACGTGCGCGGCAACGACAGCGACAACGACGAAGAGAACTTCAGCGACGGCGACATCCTCGCCGCCAACGCCCTCACCGTCACCATCGCCGCCGCGCCCACCTACGCCGTCACCTTCGCCGACGGCGTCAACCCCGAGCCTCCCGCCGAGCCTGAGTGGACCGCCAGCCCCGCCGCCGACGTGAAGAAGGGCCAGACCGTCACCGTCACCTACACCGGCTCGAAGAAAGTCATCGGCGTCAAGGCGGAGAAGAAGGCGGCGACTCCTTCGCTCAACATCACCAGCCCCGTAGTGGGACAGGTCATCGGCAGCGACGGCAAGAACTATGCCGCTGCCAACGTGCCCTCGGGCGTGGATAAAGTGGCCATGATAGCCTACGTCTCTGGCTCCAACGGTCTCGCCATCGCCTTGGCCGACGAAGGCCAAATTAACTGGAGCACGGCCATCGAAACCTGCGCCGCCCACACGCCGGCCTTTACCAACGGCACATGGAAGCTGCCCAGCCAGGACGAGTGGAAGCAGATGTTCAGCGCCAACGGTGGCGACGAGGGAAATTACAACGGCCTGAATACGGCTATCACTACCGCCGGAGGCACAGCCTTTCAGGATGGTACAGTCAGCTACTGGTCGTCGTCGGAGTACAATAGTGACCAAGCCTCCCAGACGCAATTCTACTCTGGCTATGCCAACTGGTTTAACGACTGGAAGGTCAATAAACTCTGGGTTCGTGCCGTCCTCGCATTCTAACCCCTCTCGCGCGTATATAATATAAAAGGTATAAACAACATAAAGAAATACAATATATGAAAACAATATCAAGATATATAATGACGCTCGCACTGCTACTCACGGCAG